>NZ_LXEN01000046.1 GCF_001654855.1 Proteus myxofaciens ATCC 19692 | reverse complement strand
ACCTGCAAGTGATAAAAAAGAAAATATAAATTTTTTACTATCTAGTGAAATTACTAATTGTTCTAATTCGTTATCTCCAGATAATTTTTTTATATTAGAAGAGAAAGGTAATGATAAAAAAATTTATATTGATAAAAATATTTTCACTAAAATAGAAAATGAATTAACCAATGCTATTAATGATTATATAAAATATGATCTTAAACATTTAGATAAAATTAATAAAGCTAGTAATAAAAATAATGATTTATTTTTAATTAGTAAATCTTTTAATAATAAAAAGGTGGTTAATATTAAAACAATAGAAAGCGCAAGGAAATTAATTTCTAGCATATCTAATGAAGCGAAATCATCTAATTTAAAAAATATGATTTTTCATAAAAATAATATTGTTAATTTGTTTTTTAATGGAAATATTTTGGGGAATATCAAATCAAAGTCTATTAATAAAATCATTTCTGATAAGAAAAATGAAAAAATAGTAATTAACTTAGGATGCGAGTTACCTTATGAAATAGAACATAATAAAATTTTATTAATTAAATTGGGTAGTATAGGGATAGATGATAATAAATTAAGATATAAAAGTAAATGTGAAAATAATAAAAAAGTTGTAACAAAATTGGACGTTAAAGAAGATATTGTACCAATTGATAGAGATACATTAACTAAGTTTGAGATTTTATTTAATTTTCTTAATTCAAATGTTAAGGAAATACATGGAGTAATATATAAATATAATAATTGTAAAAATATTAATGAATTTTCTAAAGCATTTTCTTTTTCAGAAAATAGTGAAAAATTATTCCTGAATATTTATAAAGAACTTAATAAGTTAGAACCCTATGAAAATATAGAACACTACGAAAAAATTTACTATAAATTTAATGAATCTGCAAAGGAATTGAAACAGTTTTATCAAGATTATCTTAAAAAAGAAAATTTTTTAAAAATAAGTGATAATGACCAATTGCTAGAAATGACAAAAAAAATAGAATTTAATGTAGATTCTCTAAAAAATAAATTAAATATACTTAAACCTTTTTTTATTGCTTGCGAAGAATATGAAAATAAAATAAATGATATTGTTTCTAATCTTATCAATAAAAGAGAAAATACCTCTTGTTCTTTAATTAAATATCTTGACGTGAAAATAAATGAATA
Source organism: Proteus myxofaciens ATCC 19692 (assembly GCF_001654855.1). GTDB lineage: Bacteria > Pseudomonadota > Gammaproteobacteria > Enterobacterales > Enterobacteriaceae > Proteus > Proteus myxofaciens. The sequence continues at coordinate 26,285 of NZ_LXEN01000046.1, read as the reverse complement.
TAAAACTATTTTAACTAATTGCATAAAAAGAAAGGAAGATGGTTTTTTATCCAAGATATACAAGTTTTTCTTTTTTGAAAAATATGAAAAGCACATTCATATACTAAATGAATATCTAGTTAAAGTTGATAAAATATTACATCATTTTGAAAACTGCAGTAATGACAAACAGAGTGTTTTTTCTGATAATGAAATTATTAAAACCTTAAGATCTATATTATCTGAAACTCCGCCAATAGATTTATTAAGTTATTTATATGGTGAAAATAAAAAATGGAATAACTTTAAAAAATCACTTTTTAACTAGATGATAATTTAATGCACTTGAATGTAAAACTGGATCCTTATATGTTAAATATATTGATTATTTAATTTTTACAATATGTATTGGATAAAACATTATGGCTAACATAGGTATTTTTGTAGGTACAGTTTACGGTAACGCATTAGCCGTTGCTGAAGAGGCTCAGCGCATTTTACTAGAGCAGCAACATCAAGCAGATGTGTATGATGAAGGCACTTTAGAAGAGTGGCAAAAATATTCGACAGTACTTGTAATAACTTCAACAACAGGCCAAGGTGAATTGCCTGATACTATTGCTCCTCTTTACCATAGGTTACGAGATAGTGTTGGGTATCAACCTAATTTACAATATGGTTTAATCGCGTTAGGTGATAGTAGTTACGAAAATTTTTGCAGTGCGGGTTTGCAATTTGATGCGTTGTTACAAGAGCATCAGGCAAAGCGTATTGGTGAAATATTACAGATAGACGGCGGTGATATCGCTGAACCTGAAATTTTTGCTATTAATTGGTTAGAAGATTGGGTTAAAAAATTAGATTGATTTTTACACTAAAATTAATCATGAGTTATTTTTTATTTATATTTTTCAAAATAACTCTTAAATAATAAAATAAATATGATTAACTCTAATGACCATAACATTTTTTTGAAAGGGGTTTTTATCCATTTAATTAAATAGCACCGTTTATTATTGTTAACTTTTAATAACTGGTGCTATTTAGGATAATAAATAAATCATGTAAATAACTTGTCTTAGCGACGAGTGAGTTTTTCTAAATCAGCTTCAATTTCGGCAATTTTATTTGCAACCACATGTTCTAGATGGCGTAAATCATCAAGTATTTTATGTTTTAAATCGACTTCAATTTGGTCTTGTTGGCAAATACTATCTAATTCTTCAATAACATAACGTAAGTTAGTATTGATTTCATTCACTTCTTTAAAACCTTGGTTATCAGAAATAGTTTTGCGCTGACGTGGATATTTAAATTTTACGCTTTTTGCAAAAAATTCGCCTTTTCCTTTGCGAAAGTAGATTTTAAGAATATCGTTATTAGCTTCTTGGCGAAGTGTGTAGCGGTCAATTTCTTCAGGGTGTGGGATCCCTAAGTTTTTTAAATTATCGTACATAGCATGGCACCTGATAGAGAGATTAATGAAAAAAAGCGGATAGAATTTATTCTATCCGCTTTTTATATTAGTCGATAGTCCTTAATAATTCATTGATACCCACTTTACCACGTGTTTTAGCATCAACTTTTTTCACAATCACGGCACAATACAGGCCATAGCTACCATCTTTTGATGGTAAGTTACCAGAAACAACAACAGAGCCTGCTGGTACTCTGCCATAATGAATTTCGCCTGTTTCTCTGTCGTAAATTTTGGTGCTTTGGCCAATGTAAACACCCATTGAGATAACTGCACCTTCCTCAACAATAACGCCTTCAACAATTTCAGAACGTGCGCCAATAAAGCAGTTATCTTCAATAATTGTAGGATTGGCTTGTAGAGGTTCTAAAACACCGCCAATACCAACGCCACCAGATAGATGAACATTTTTACCAATTTGAGCACAAGAGCCTACTGTTGCCCATGTATCAACCATACTACCTTCATCAACATAAGCACCAATATTGACGTAAGAAGGCATTAAGACAGTATTTCTTGCAATATAAGCGCCTTGTCTTACTGCTGCTGGTGGTACAACACGGAATCCCTCTTTTTCAAAACGTGCTTGATCATAATCTGCAAATTTCATTGGTACTTTGTCAAAATAGCGACTTTCACTTCCATCAATAACTTGGTTGTTATTAATACGAAAAGAGAGCAGCACCGCTTTTTTTAGCCATTGATGCGTCACCCACTGGCCATCAATTTTTTCTGCAACACGTAGTTTACCGCTATCGAGTTGTGCAATGACGTTATTTATAGCATCACGAACGTGAGGTTCAACGTTATTTGGTGTGATATCAGCACATTGTTCAAAAGCGTTATCGATAATAGATTGTAATGCTTGCATCAAATGTCTTTCCTATATGTTTTATCGTGTATGTATTTCGCGTGGGCTTTTATATTTTATCCTTTGAAATGAGGGCTTTTGTCAACCTTTCTACGACGTTATCCTTCATTTTTTGGTTTAATGCTTTATTTTCGTTATCTGTTAAGACAAAGAAGTCCTCAACGCGTTCACCTATTGTCGTGATCCTTGCACCATGTAATTGTAGTGAAAGATCTGTGAATACCTTACCTATAATCGCTAATAGACCAGGGCTATCACGTGCAAATAGTTCCATATAAGTACGTTTATTATTATGAGAAGCGATAAAATTAATTTTTGTTGGTACATCAAAATTACGTAGTTTTGCCGGTAAAGTGCGTGTTTTTGCATTTGAATTATAAGGCGCGGAGACAACGCGGATTAATGCATTTCGTATATTACTATATCTATCGACAGCTAGTGGTTTACCGTTGGGTTCTAGTACTATAAAAGTATCCATCGCCATATTATCGCGATTGGTAAATATTTGAGCGTTATGGATATTTAAATTTCGTCTATCAAGTTCACCCGCAACAGAAGCAAAAAGAGAAGGTCTATCAGCACACCAAATAAATATTTCAGTACCACCATGCTTTGTTTTTTGGCTGATTAACACCATAGGTTCTGCGCTATTATGCTTGATGAGTGCTTGTGTGTGCCATGCAATTTGTTCTGGAGTATGACGTAAGAAATAATCGGCATGACAACGATTCCATATGGCTTGTCGTTTTTCTTCATCGACATGTGCTTGTTTTAAAATATCAAGTGCTTGTAAACGATGATGGCGAATACGTTCACGTAAGTCAGGAATGGAATGCATACCTTGGCGTAATTGATTTTCTGTCGATAAGAAAAGCTCTCTTAATAAGCTCTGTTTCCAGCTATTCCACAAACTTCTATTTGTCGCGCAAATATCCGCAACAGTTAAACACAGCAAATAACGTAAACGACTCTCATTTTTGACTTCTGTTGCAAATTGAAAAATAACATCAGGATCTTGGATATCACGCCGCTGAGCTGTAACCGACATAAGTAAGTGGCTACTAACTAACCATTCTACTAAGGCGGTTTCTCTTTGATTTAATCCATGTTGTTGTGCAAAGTTAACAACATCTTTTGCACCTAATAGCGAATGATCACCATGCCGGCCTTTACCAATATCATGAAAAAGTGCGGCTAAGCGTAGTAGCTCTGGTTGAGGTAATTTAGGATAAATATCACAACAAAGGGGGTGCTTGGCTTTATTTTCAGGATAGGCGAAGCGTTCTAATTTTTGAAGTACTCGAATTGTGTGTTCATCAACGGTATAGGCATGAAAAAGATCAAATTGCATTTGGCCTACAATATTGTTCCATTGTGGAAAGTAGGCGGCGAGAACACTATGTTTATGCATAGGGACAAATGCACCAGAAACCGCTCGTGGATGGCGTAAAATCTGCATGAATACTTTTCGAGCTAGTGGGTACTCACATAATGGTTGTACTAGATGCCGACGAGCATAACGCAAATGTCGAAGTGCTGTTGAGTAAATTCCCGTTATTTCGTTATGTTCTGCCATACACAAAAATAAGCGCATGATAGAGACAGGATCATCAAGAAAACAACTATCATCGATAACATCAATCAATGAGCCTCTTAATTGAAATTCATTATTGAGTGGACGCGGTTTAACATCAGGTTGTAATGCTAATATTGCTTCATCAAAAAGTTGCAATAACATATCGTTTAACTCGCTAACTCTGCGAGTAACGCGATAGTAGTCTTTCATCATTTTTTCGACGGGCTGATTACCTTCACCTTTATAATTTAAAAGCTGAGCGACACTAAGCTGCCTATCAAAAAGTAACCGGTTATCGTAACGGTTAAGTACAAGATGCAAAGCAAAGCGAATTCGCCATAATGTATCTTGGCATTCTAAAAGCTCTTGTCCTTCAGCTGGGGTTAAAAAGCCAAAATTAACCATTTCAGAAATAGAGGTTGCGCCAAAATGACGATGGGCAACCCATATCAATGTATGAATATCACGTAGACCACCCGGGCTATTTTTAATATCAGGTTCTAAATTATAGCTTGTGCTGTGAAAACGTTGATGGCGTAGCTCTTGTTCCTCAATTTTAGCAGCAAAAAATTGAGGTGAAGGCCAAAATCCTTCGCTAAAAATATAATTAATTAGTTGGTTATATAGTGTTTCATTACCACAAATTAGACGAGCTTCTAGTAAATTTGTTGCGATAGTTAAATCAGAAAGTCCTTCTAAAAGACATTCTTCAATAGTTCTTACACTTGCGCCAACTTCAAGGCGAACATCCCAAAATAATGTAATCACTTTACTAATAGATTCAGCAGCTTCTGATGATAGTGGTGACTTACTTAAAAAAAGTAAATCGATATCAGAAAGGGGATGTAATTCAGCCCTACCATATCCACCAACCGCAATAATAGAGAGATCGGTATAATCGCTTAATTGAGTGTAATGCCATAATTGTATGAGAAGTTCATCAATAAACTGAGTGCGTGCTTTAAGCAAAATTGCGACATCAACATCATGATGAAAAGCATCAGTAAGCCATGATTGAAATTGTTCAATAAGCAGCTTTAATGTTGTGCTATTGAATGTATTTTCAGTCAATGCAAGTAGTGAAGGGGGCGGTGTTTGAAATATGCTTGTCGCTGTCATAAGTAGTCTTCTCACTTGATAATGATGTGATTTACGCTATTTTCAACAAAATTGGCCATTGGCTATAATGATAAGACTAATGTTAAAACGATGAGCTGACCAGCTGTTGTGCTAAATTATCGGCAATAAAATAAAAAAGCGACATAACTCGAAAGTTATGTCGCTCACTGTATGGTGCTATGTAAAATTTTAGTAGTTGGTGTCTACGCGTTAACTAATACCGCAGAGATAAACGGCTCTTCTTCTTTACGAAGTGTCATGATTTCACAGCCATTATCTGTCACAACAAGCGTGTGCTCGTATTGTGCTGACCAACCTCTATCTTTAGTTTTTACAGTCCAACCATCTTTCATAGTACGAATACGATAATCACCTGTGTTTACCATTGGTTCAATAGTAAATGCCATTCCTTTTTGTAGAACAACACCACCATCATCTGCATCGTAGTGTAATACTTGAGGCTCTTCATGAAAGCCTTCGCCAATACCGTGTCCACAGTATTCACGAACAACAGAAAAATCATGACCTTCGACAAATTTTTGGATGGCTCTACCTAATTCACGTAAGCGAATGCCTGGTTTTACCATTTTCATTGCAAGGTAGAGGCTTTCTTGCGTTATACGACATAAACGCTCTCCTTGAATAGTTGGTTTGCCAACGATGAACATTTTAGAGGTATCACCATGAAAACCATCTTTGATGACAGTCACGTCGATATTCACAATATCGCCATTTTTAAGGATTTTATCTTCGCTTGGAATACCATGACAGATAACATCATTAACAGAAATACATACCGATTTAGGAAAGCCATGATAGTTTAAACACGCAGGGATAGCTTGTTGCGTATTTACAATATGTTCATGACAAATACGGTCTAATTCTGCCGTGTTCACACCCGGTTTTACATGTGGTGCGATGATTTCAAGAACTTCTGCCGCAAGACGACCTGCGACGCGCATTTTTTGAATATCTTCTTCGGTCTTGATTACAATAGCCATTTGAGTTCTTCGTTTATATTTAAAAGCTACAATACAAACAGAGTCAGTAATTTATATTGTAGGTTAATGAGTTATGATGAATAAGAAATAATTCTAATTACCATTTATGATATCAGTAGAAAGTATATGTGCCAACAAGGGCGCGCCATCTAAAGAGATAGAAGTTTATTTCTATAATATTATTTAACTAGGAAGATACGCTTTCTCTTTATGGATGTCTTTTTAAATCGTTGGATTATTTTTTGATATCAAAATAACTATTTGTTTATTTTTTTATAGTTTCAAATCGTTTCTTTCATTTCAAATTTAATCTCCTATTGCGTATGTTTTTACGTGCTTTTTCGTCATTTTTAATCTTTCTTTTTCTTGATTAAAGGCCCTAGTTGCTATAACTAATAGTGGTTTCTTAATGTTATTTATGGTATAAAGCGCGCCGGAGTTCTGTTATTACGTTACGAGTGAACGATAACAGTAAATTCTACAAACATTCAATTGTGTTAATTACACACACAAATCGACACATATGCCGGGGTGCTCTTATGTAAAGGTATGACCTTTACAGCTGATGAGTCGGTCATATGGGATTTGTGGAGGAATAACCCCAATCTTAATTTTATAGAGGTCTAAAATGGCAACTGTTTCAATGCGCGATATGCTGCAAGCCGGTGTTCACTTCGGTCACCAAACTCGTTACTGGAATCCAAAAATGAAACCTTTCATCTTTGGTGCGCGTAACAAAGTTCATATCATTAACTTGGAAAAAACTGTTCCAATGTTTAATGAAGCTCTGGCTGAACTGAACAAAATTGCTTCTCGTAAAGGCAAAATCCTGTTTGTGGGTACTAAGCGCTCTGCCGTTGAAGCTGTTAAAGAAGCAGCAGCAAGCTGTGACCAGTTTTATGTAAACCACCGCTGGTTAGGCGGTATGCTGACTAACTGGAAAACTGTTCGTCAGTCAATCAAACGCCTGAAAGATTTAGAATCTCAATCTCAGGACGGTACTTTTGAAAAACTAACCAAGAAAGAAGCGTTAATGCGTTCTCGTGAACTTGGTAAGTTAGAAAACAGCCTGGGTGGTATCAAAGACATGGGCGGTTTACCTGACGCTCTGTTTGTTATCGATGCTGAACACGAACACATTGCAATCAAAGAAGCAAACAACCTGGGTATCCCAGTATTTGCTATCGTTGATACTAACTCTGATCCAGATGGTATCGACTACATCATCCCTGGTAATGACGATGCAATCCGTGCAGTTAAATTATATCTGACTGCAGCAGCGACAGCTGTTCGTGAAGGTCGTTCTCAAGATCTGGCTGTTCAGGCTGAAGAAGGCTTAGTCGAAGCTGAATAATAAGGCATGCTCGTAAGAGCCCTTATTTAACCAGGTATTGCTATATATTGGTTAGGGGGCCTCATTAGGCCCCCTTTACACATCTGCTATGAGAACATCTATGGAAACTCCATAGAAAAGTCGAGGAAGAAACAAATGTCTGGAATTACCGCTGCATTGGTAAAAGAACTGCGTGAACGTACTGGCGCAGGCATGATGGAATGTAAAAAAGCGCTAGTTGAAGCTAATGGTGATATCGAATTAGCTATCGACAACATGCGTAAATCAGGTCAAGCAAAAGCAGCTAAAAAAGCAGGTCGCGTTGCAGCTGAAGGTATCATTCTTGCAGAAGTTGCTGCTGATGGTAAATTTGGTGCATTAGTTGAACTGAACTGTGAAACAGATTTCGTTGCTAAAGATACTGGTTTCATCGCATTCGGTAAAGAAGTCATGGCTGCTGTATTAGCAGACAAAACAGTTGATATCGATGCCCTGAAAGCTAAATTCGAAGAAACTCGTACAGCTTTAGTTGCTAAAATCGGTGAAAACATCAATATCCGTCGTATCGCTGTATTAGAAGGCGAAGAGTTAGGTACTTACTTACACGGCGCACGTATCGGTGTTTTAGTCGCAGCTAAAGGCGCTAACGAAGAACTGCTTAAACACATCGCTATGCACGTTGCTGCAAGCAAACCAGAATACGTTCGTCCTGAAGATGTTCCTGCTGATGTTGTTGAACATGAACACCAAATTCAGATGGACATCGCAATGCAATCGGGTAAACCACGCGAAATCGCAGAAAAAATGGTTACTGGTCGCATGAACAAATTCACCGGTGAGATCTCTCTGACTGGTCAGCATTTCGTTATGGATCCAAGCAAAACTGTTGGTGATCTGCTGAAAGAAAACAATGCTGAAATCATCAACTTTGTTCGTTTCGAAGTTGGTGAAGGTATTGAGAAAGTTGAAGCTGATTTCGCAGCAGAAGTTGCTGCAATGAGCAAATAATAACGCTTTGCGTTAATGGAACCGCCGAATGGCGGTTCTGTTTTGTTAGAATATCCACTTATTGTTTGCTTTTTTTTGTTAAAAAGAGAAAGCTATCTAAACCCTCCAATTAACTAATCTGCTTAGGACAGAACACCATGGCAACCAATGCAAAACCAGTGTATCAGCGTATCTTATTAAAACTGAGTGGTGAAGCGCTACAAGGCGCAGAAGGTTTTGGGATCGATGCGAGCGTACTCGATCGCATGGCTCAGGAAATAAAAGAACTCGTTGAATTGGGTATACAAGTGGGTGTCGTTATTGGCGGTGGTAACTTGTTCCGTGGTGCAGGTCTTGCTGCGGCAGGTATGAACCGTGTTGTGGGTGACCACATGGGAATGCTCGCGACAGTAATGAATGGCTTAGCAATGCGAGATGCATTGCATCGTGCTTATGTAAATGCACGACTAATGTCAGCATTTCCTCTTAATGGTGTCTGTGATAATTACAGTTGGGCAGAAGCAATTAGCTTATTACGCCATGGCCGAGTTGTTATTTTTTCGGCTGGTACAGGTAACCCATTCTTTACTACCGATTCTGCCGCGTGTTTACGTGGTATTGAAATCGAAGCTGACGTTGTATTAAAAGCAACGAAAGTGGACGGTGTTTTCTCTGCCGATCCAACAAAAGATCCTGATGCTGTTCTTTATGAGGCATTAACTTATCAGGATGTATTAGAGCGTGAATTGAAAGTCATGGATCTTGCTGCATTCACATTAGCCCGAGATCATAATTTACCTATCCGCGTATTCAATATGAATAAACCGGGTGCATTACGTCGGGTTGTTATGGGTGAAAGTGAAGGAACTTTGATTTCTCACGGTTAATACACAGAGACAACGGTATAATTTGGCGTTAACATCTAGAATGTAGGCCAATTCATTTATGTCGATATCAATGATATCGTCTGGAATATAACCAGTTCCCAAGGGTTTATAACGTGATTAATGAAATCAAAAAAGATGCTCAAGAACGCATGGATAAAAGCGTTGAAGCACTAAAAAGCCAAATCAATAAAGTTCGTACTGGTCGCGCGTCTCCAAGCCTTTTAGATGGCATTGTAGTTGAATACTACGGAGCACCAACACCATTAAACCAAGTTGCTAACGTTGTTGCAGAAGATGGTCGTACGCTGGCTATTACTGTATTTGATCGTACTTTATCAGCTGCGGTTGAAAAAGCGATTATGGCATCAGACTTAGGTTTAAATCCTTCATCTGCTGGCGCTATTATTCGTGTTCCATTACCACCTTTAACAGAAGAACGTCGTAAAGACTTAATTAAAGTTGTTCGTGCAGATGCTGAACAAGGTCGTATTTCTGTTCGTAATATTCGTCGTGATGCTAATGATAAAGTAAAAGCATTACTGAAAGATAAAGAAATTAGTGAAGATGACGATCGTCGTTCACAAGACGATATCCAAAAATTAACGGATATGAATATTAAAAAAATTGATGAAGCATTAGCACTGAAAGAAGCTGAGTTAATGGAATTCTAATTTTTACTTCTCTTTTCGATAATGCCGCTATAAAGCGGCATTATTTTTGGGATTAATCCGTTAAATAAACGTAAATACCTTTTTTTGAGTCACATTATTTATTAAAGTTGTCATCTTTCCCCTCATTTATCTCTCCATGCTGATATAATTCACTTTAATTAAAACGTTACAGACATACTGATTGATTAATAAATGAAACAAATAACTATATTAGGCTCAACGGGGTCTATCGGAACAAGTACTTTATCCGTTATTGAAAATAATCTAGATAAATATCAAGTGCTTGCTTTAGTAGCAGGAAAGAATGCAAATAAAATGGCGCAACAGTGTCTTTCATTCAACCCTAGATATGCGGTAATGTCTGACCAAAATAGTGCTAATCAATTAAAACATTTACTTGCTAATACGTCATGTAAAACGGAAATTTTATCAGGAAATCATGCAATTAATGAAATCGCAGCTCTTGATGAAGCGGATCAGGTAATGTCTGCTATTACAGGTGTTGCAGGGTTAAAACCAACATTATCTGCAATTAAAAAAGGCAAAAGAATTCTATTAGCGAATAAAGAATCACTAATAACCAGTGGCCGCCTTTTTTTTGATGCTGTAGCCAAATATGGCGCAAAAATATTGCCGATTGATAGTGAACACAACGCAATTTATCAAAGTTTACCTAAAGCTATTCAAGAAAATTTAGGTCATGCTTCTTTACCTACTGAAGGTGTTACAGGAATATTATTGACAGGATCGGGTGGGCCATTTCGTTACACGCCACTTAATGAACTTGATGCAATGACACCAAATGAAGCCTGTGCTCATCCTAACTGGTCTATGGGAAGAAAAATCTCTGTTGATTCGGCAACAATGATGAATAAAGGCCTTGAATATATTGAAGCACGCTATTTCTTTAATGCATCAGAAGATGAAATGGAAGTTATTATTCATCCACAATCGGTTATTCACTCTATGGTTCGCTATCGCGATGGTAGCATTATTGCTCAAATTGGTGAACCTGATATGAGAACGCCTATTGCTTACTCTATGGCGTATCCTCATCGTACACAATCAGGTGCTAAAGCATTAGATTTTTTTGAGATACAATCGCTTGAATTTATTCGTCCTGATTACCAGCGTTATCCTTGTTTAGCGCTTGCAATTGAAGCGTCAAAAAGAGGACAAGCTTCAACAACGGTATTAAATGCGGCTAATGAAGTCGTTGTTGATGCTTTTTTAAACGAAAAAGTGAAATTTACTGATATTGCTAAAATTAACCATAAAGTAGTTGAACATTTTGACTTATCAGAGCCTCAAAGTATCGATGATGTGCTAGAAATTGACCAATTAGCGAGATTAGAAACTCAACATATCATCTCTCGATTTGTATAATGGTGATTATAATTAATATAGGGTGTTTGTTCGTCTTTCTAGCTGATGGTATAGTTGCCGAATCACTAAAGAAAATAATGAAAATTAACAGTTCATTACTAAAGCAACCGCTTTAGCAACTTTGAGGCTTTGTCAATGGCCGTGATTAGCACGGTTTTTTTGCGCATAGGTTATCCGAAGAGGACTGTCTGTATTGGTATCAGATTAGCAAAGGGTTAAATTGAGTGAACTTATCCAGTGACGATTCATCCGCATCAAAACCAAAGCATGTTGCTATCATTATGGATGGCAATGGGCGTTGGGCGAAAAAACAAGGAAAGCTTCGTATAACGGGGCATCGTGCGGGGATTAAAGCAGTTCGAGATGCGGTCAGCTTTTCCGTAAAACATAAAATAGAGTCACTGACGTTATATGCGTTTAGTAGTGAAAACTGGAATAGACCAGAACAAGAAGTCAGTTCCCTAATGGAGCTATTTATTTTTGCTTTAGATAATGAAGTAAAAAGCTTACATAAACACAATGTTAAACTTACCGTAATTGGCGATATCAGTCGTTTTAGTCGTCGTCTTCAAGAGAGAATAAAAAATTCTGTCACGCTGACTGCTAATAATACAGGGCTTAATTTAAATATTGCAGCTAACTATGGTGGTCGTTGGGATATTACCCAAAGTGTACAGCAATTAGCGACATCTCTCGCAAAAGGTGAAATTACTGTTGATGATATTAATGAAAATGCAATATCGTCTCATCTTTGCTTGCATAATCAGCCTGCTGTAGATCTCGTTATTCGTACTGGTGGTGAACATCGTATAAGTAATTTTCTTATTTGGCAGATAGCATATGCTGAACTCTATTTTACACAGGTTTTATGGCCTGATTTTGATGAACGAGTTTTTCAGAATGCACTAGATGCTTTTGCAAAACGGGAACGACGTTTCGGTGGTACAACATCAGAAACGAATATTGTGAATCTGGGAGGATAACTTGCTTAAGTATCGGGTGATCACTGCATTAATTTTAATCCCTATTGTTATTGCCGCACTTTTTCTTCTTACTCCTGAGGGTTTTGGATTAGTGATTATTGCTATATCTGGGTTAGCTGGTTGGGAATGGGCTCAATTTATTGGTTGGCATTCTCAAGGTAAGCGTATTGCAACAGGTGTGGGTTTCGCAGCTCTTTTACTCCTTATGCAATTATCTATATCTGATTTTTATCACCTAATTGATATACCAATGATCAAGAATGGATTATGGGCTGGGCTAGTATGGTGGATTGCCGCTATTTTATTAGTTATCAGTTATCCTAATTCAGCCAACCTTTGGAAAAATTCAGTTATTCTTAAGCTATTGTTCGGTATATTAACGCTCATTCCATTTTATTGTGGCATGATGGTATTGCGTACGCTGGACTATAGCATTAACGCGTATACTGGAGCATGGTGGTTACTTTACGTTATGCTATTAGTGTGGGCGGCAGATTCAGGGGCATATGCTTTTGGCCGTTTAATGGGAAAACATAAAATGGCACCTAAAGTATCACCAGGTAAAACATTAGAAGGGCTCGTGGGTGGATTAATTACCGCGGGTATCGTTTCTTGGTTATTTACGCATTTTGCGCCTATTAGTAATGTACCTAACCATTTGCTTTTAATTTCTGGTGTCGTGGTCGTTGTCTCGGTATTTGGTGACCTCGTTGAGAGCATGTTTAAACGTGTTTCTGGTATTAAAGATAGTAGCCACTTAATTCCAGGTCATGGCGGTATCCTTGACAGAATTGATAGTTTGACTGCCGCTATTCCAGTTTTTGCTGGACTAGTTTTTCTAGTTTCTTCTGGTTTTCAATTGTAAAGGTAAGTGATGGGTATCCTGTGGAATTTGGCTGCATTTATTATCGTTTTAGGTATCCTAATTACGGTACATGAATTTGGACATTTTTGGGTAGCAAGACGTTGCGGTATTTATGTTGAGCGTTTTTCTATTGGTTTTGGTAAAGCGATTTGGCGTAAAACAGATAAGCATGGAACAGAATTTGTTATCGCATGGATACCTTTAGGTGGCTATGTCAAAATGTTGGATGAACGTGTGGGTGCTGTATCACCAGAACGTCGCCACCTTGCTTTTAATAATAAAACAGTAGGGCAAAGAGCCGCCGTTGTTGCAGCAGGTCCTATTGCCAATTTCTTGTTAGCGATAGTTGCTTACTGGATTGTTTTTATGATAGGTGTACCTGCATTAAAGCCTATCATTGCGGATATTCGTCCTAATTCTATTGCCGAACAAGCAAAATTAACGCCTGGAATGGAACTAAAATCCGTTGACGGTATCGAAACGCCTGATCAGAATGCAGTTCGTTTAAGTTTGATTAGCAAAATAGGTGAAAAGGAAGTCACTTTTATCGTCTCTGACCCGAACTCACTTTCAGAGAGTGAGAATATACTGAATTTACAACAGTGGAATTTTGACCCTGAAAAACAAGACACATTGCTTTCTTTAGGGATTATGCCTGTTGGTGCGCGGTTAGATTCAAAGATTATAGAGGTGACGCCAGACTCTGCTGCTGAAAAAGCGGGTTTACAAGCAGGGGATCGAATCGTTAAAGTCGATGGTCAGCCAATTGATACTTGGCATCCATTTACTTATTTTGTTCAACGTAGTCCCAACAAAGCGTTGGAATTAAAAGTTGAACGCAATGGCTCACCGTTGGTGTTGAATATCACACCAAACGCTATTGTACTAAAAGATGGGACTGAAGTAGGGCAAGTTGGTGCTCAATTACAAGTATTACCCCCTGACGAACAATACTTGATAATGCAACAATATAATCCGTTCTCAGCCTTTTACGAAGCATCTGATAAAACTTGGCAGTTAATGGGGTTAACTGTCAAAATGATTGGCAAGTTAGTTGTTGGTGATGTCAAATTGACTAACCTTAGTGGACCGGTTTCTATTGCGAAAGGCGCTGGTATGTCCGCTGACTCTGGTTTTGTTTATTATTTGATGTTTATAGCTCTTATCAGTGTCAATCTGGGGATCATTAACTTGTTTCCCCTGCCTGTCTTAGATGGTGGGCACCTGCTTTTCCTGGTTATCGAAAAGATAAAGGGAGGGCCGGTATCTGAGCGTGTACAAGATATCTGTTATCGCATTGGCATTATTGCACTTATGCTGTTAATGGGACTTGCACTTTTCAATGATTTCTCTCGCTTATAATGATAAGCAGAGACCGGTTAGGAAAACACAAAACAACGATGGCGATGAAAAAGTTGCTTATAGCGTCGCTGCTGCTGGGCAGCGCCACTGCATACGGTTCAGACGGATTCGTAGTTCAGGACATTCAATTTGAAGGTCTTCAACGCGTCGCCGTTGGTGCAGCATTACTGAACATACCTGTCCGAGTCGGAGATTCGGTGAGTGATGATGATATCAGTCGAACTATCCGTTCATTATTTGCAACAGGAAACTTTGATGATGTTCGGGTTCTGCGTGACGGAAATACATTACTTGTTCAAGTAAAAGAGCGTCCAACTATTGCCAGCATTACTTTCTCTGGTAACAAAGCAATCAAAGAAGATATGTTGAAGCAGAATCTTGATGCTTCCAATATTCGTGTTGGCGAAACACTAGACCGCACAATGTTGGCGAATATAGAAAAAGGGCTTGAAGATTTTTACTATAGCGTAGGTAAATACAACGCAACAGTTAAAGCTGTTGTTACTCCACTTCCTCGCAACCGTGTTGATTTAAAACTCGTTTTTGCCGAAGGGGTTTCAGCAACCATACAACAAATCAATATTGTTGGTAATAAAGCGTTTAGTACAGCTGAATTAGTAAACCGTTTCCAGTTACGTGATGATGTACCTTGGTGGAATCTAACTGCTGATGAAAAATACCAGAAACAAAAGCTTGCTGGTGATTTAGAAACATTAAGAAGTTTTTATCTTGATCGTGGTTATGCTCGTTTTGATATTGAATCAACGAATGTTAGCTTAACGCCAGATAAAAAAGGTATCTACATTACTATCAACCTAAATGAAGGTGATAAATATACTGTAGAAAATACCGAAGTTAATGGTAATACCGCAGGTTATACAAAAGAGATCGAAGATCTTATCCAAATTAAACCAGGTTCTCTTTATAACGGAGCGCAAGTAACGAAAACAGAAAATGAAATTAAAAATCTGTTAGGCCGTTACGGTTATGCTTATCCTCGTGTTATGACTAATCCTGAAATCAATGACGAAAATAAAACCGTTAAACTGCATGTGAATGTTGATGCAGGAAATCGTTTCTATGTTCGTCAAATTCATTTTGCGGGTAATGACATCACTAAAGACTCTGTTTTACGTCGTGAAATGCGTCAAATGGAAGGGGCTTGGTTAGGTAGTGATTTAGTTGAACAGGGTAAAGAGCGTTTAAATCGTTTAGGATACTTTGAAACGGTAGAAACAGAAACTCAACGTATTCCTGGTTCACCTGATCAGGTTGATCTTGTTTATCGCGTAAAAGAACGTAATACAGGTTCACTTAACTTCGGTGTTGGCTTTGGTACTGAAAGTGGTGTGAGTTTCCAAGTTGGTGTCACACAAGATAACTGGTTAGGTACAGGTAATGCAGTTGCAGTTAATGCGAGTAAAAATGATTACTCAACTTACGCTGAACTTTCATTAACAGACCCATACTTCACTGTAAATGGTGTTAGCTTAGGTGGTCGTGTTTTCTATAACGATTTCCGAGCAAATGATGCTGATTTATCCGGCTATACCAATAAATCTTATGGCTTAGATGGTACGCTGGGCTTCCCTATCAATGAATATAATACAGCTCGTCTTGGGTTAGGCTATACTCATAATGGCTTATCACGAATGGAACCACAGGTCGCAATGTGGCGCTATCTTGAAAGCATGGGTGAGCATCCTGGCTTTGATGGACGAGAATCCTTTAATGCCGACGACTATACTGTCAGCTTAGGATGGACATTCAATAACTTAAACCGTGGTTTCTTCCCAACTTCAGGTGCGAGAAGTAACTTAACAGGCCGCGTTACAGTTCCAGGTTCTGATAACAAGTACTACAAGGTAACTTGGGATGGAATGGCGTATTACCCATTAAATGAAAAAGAATCTTGGGTGAGCTTATTTAAAGGTCGTTTAGGTTACGGTGATGGTTTAGGTGGTAAAGAATTGCCATTCTATGAAAACTTCTATGCCGGTGGTTCTGGTACTGTTCGTGGTTTCCGCTCAAATAATATCGGTCCTAAAGCGATTTATTTAAATAAAGAAGGAAAACCAGAAAAAGGCCAACCATCAAGCGATGCTATCGGTGGTAACGCGATGGCAGTAGCAAGTGTTGAGCTAATTACACCAACGCCATTTGTTGATGATAAATATTCATCATCAGTGAGAACATCGGTGTTTGTTGATGCGGGTACAGTGTGGGATACCAACTGGAGTAGCACTAACTCAGCATGGACTGCCGGTATGCCTGATTATAGCAAGGCAAGTGATATACGTGTTTCAACGGGTGTTGCTTTACAATGGTTATCTCCTTTAGGCCCATTAGTCTTCTCTTATGCGAAGCCGATAAAAGATTACGAAGGCGATAAATCAGAGCAATTCCAGTTTAATATTGGTAGAACGTGGTAGCGATGTAAATAAAGGTGATGTCTTTTCAACATATTGAAAAGACATCCAAATTCGGACAAAAATTATTTTGGGTTTTTAAGGAGTATATCGTGAAAAAATTGTTATGTGCCGCTGCCCTAGGAATGGCATTGACGATGTCTGTAGGCGCACAAGCTGCGGATAAAATTGCTGTTGTAAACATCGGTCAAGTTCTCCAACAAATTCCTAATCGTGACTCAGTTGAGAAACAATTAGAAAAAGAATTCAAGTCTCGTGATACTGAATTACAAAATTTAGGTAAATCACTACAGACTGCGGTTGAGAAATACCAAAAAGATGCACCAACAATGAACGCAACACAACGTGCAAACACAGAGAAAGATCTGGTTGCTAAACGTGAGGCTTATTCACAAAAAGCACAATCTTTTGAACAAGATTTTGGTCGTCGTCAAGCAGAAGAACGTAACAAAATCATGAAACGTGTATTAGATGCTGTTGACGTTGTTGCTAAGAAAGAAGGTTATGATGTTGTCTTAGATGCTAACACTGTTCCTTATTTCGCAGATGGCAAAGATATTACTGCTCAGGTTCAAAAACAGGTTAAATAATAGATGTTTTCAATTCGATTAGCTGATCTTGCTCAGCAGTTGAATGCACAGTTACACGGCGATGGTGATATCACTATCGCCGGTCTTGCTTCAATGAGCCTAGCAAATAACGAGCAAATTACTTTCCTTTCTGACAGTCGCTATCGCGACAAACTCAGTGATTGTCAGGCTGCTGCTGTTGTATTAACTGAAGCAGATCTCTCATTTTGTCCTGTTGCTGCTCTTGTGGTGAAAAATCCTTATCTTGCTTATGCTCAAATGGCACAGATTATGGATACAACACCAAGTCCAGCTCAAGATATTCATCCTTCTGCTGTTATTTCTAGTGATGTTAAACTAGGAAACAATGTCTCAGTCGGTGCTAATGCGGTTATTGAATCAGGTGTTGAACTTGGTGATAACGTAGTGATTGGTGCAGGTTGTTTTATTGGTAAAAAGGCGCATATTGATGAAAATAGCCGACTTTGGGCGAATGTTTCTATTTATCATGAAGTTATTATTGGTAAAAATTGCTTGATTCAATCAGGAACCGTCATTGGTTCTGATGGTTTTGGCTATGCTAATGAACGCGGTAATTGGATTAAGATTCCACAACTTGGCTCTGTTATTATTGGGGATAATGTCGAAATTGGTGCGTGTACAACGATTGATCGTGGCGCATTAGATAACACAGTTATCGGTAATGGTGTTATCATTGATAACCAGTGCCAAATCGCACATAACGTGACTATAGGTGATAACACAGCTGTTGCTGGTGGTGTCATTATGGCGGGTAGCCTAAAAATAGGACGTTACTGTATGATTGGTGGAGCAAGTGTTATCAATGGTCACATGGAAATCTGTGATAAAGTAACGGTAACAGGAATGGGGATGGTAATGCGTCCTATCACTGAACCAGGTGTTTATTCTTCAGGTATTCCGTTACAGACAAACAAAGCATGGCGTAAAACAGCAGCTCTAGTGTTGCGAATTGACGAAATGCAAAAAAGGTTAAAATCGCTAGAACGTCAAGTAGAAAATAGCGATAAGTAACATACACGTCATAGACGAAAGTTACCCATTATTTTGCGACCTGCGATTAACTTATATTTGAGTCATAGCAGGTCGTGTCATTATTAATTTGATTCAGTTTTATTAGACAGGAAGAGTATTGCAATGAGTGACAATCATACTCTGCAAATCGAAGAAATTTTAGAGTTACTTCCACACCGTTACCCATTTTTATTGGTTGATCGTGTCCTTGATTTTGAAGAAGGAAAATTTCTAAGAGCAGTAAAAAATGTATCTTTTAATGAACCTTTCTTCCAAGGACATTTCCCAGGAAAACCTATTTTCCCTGGCGTATTAATCCTTGAAGCAATGGCACAGGCTACGGGTATTTTAGCATTTAAAAGCGTAGGAAAGCTGAAGCCAGGAGAGCTTTACTATTTTGCTGCTATTGACGGTGCTCGCTTTAAGCGTCCTGTCTTACCTGGTGACCAGATGATTCTCGAGGTTGAATTTATTAAAGAACGTCGTGGCTTTGCTCGTTTTAAAGGAGTTGCTAAAGTTGATGGAGAAATTGCCTGCGAAGCTGAAATGATGTGTGCTCGTAGCCGTGAGGTTTAGCCTATGATTGATAAATCCGCAGTAATTCACCCTTCTTCAATTATAGAAGAGGGTGCGGTAATAGGTGCTAATGTTCGTATTGGTCCTTTTTGCGTTATTGGTAGTCATGTAGAGATTGGTGAAGGTACCGATATCAAATCTCACGTTGTTATTAATGGGCATACACGCATTGGTCGTGATAATCAGATTTACCAATTTGCTTCTATCGGAGAAGCGAATCAAGACCTCAAATATCGTGGTGAGCCAACAAAAGTGATTATTGGCGATCGTAACCTTATTCGTGAGAGTGTCACAATTCACCGTGGTACGATACAAGGTGGAAATGAGACAAGAATTGGTGACGATAACTTATTTATGATAAACACACATGTTGCCCATGATTGTATCATTGGTAATCGCTGTATAATTGCAAATAACGGTACATTAGGTGGCCACGTAACATTAGGTGATTTTGTGATTATTGGTGGCATGAGTGCAGTTCATCAATTTTGCCAAATCGGTGCTCACGTCATGGTGGGCGGATGTTCAGGCGTAGCGCAAGATGTTCCTCCTTTTGTTATTGCTCAGGGAAACCATGCGACACCTTATGGTCTGAATATTGAAGGATTAAAACGTCGAGGCTTTTCCAAAGAAGATCTTCACGCTATTCGTAATGCTTATAAAGTACTTTACCGTAATGGTAAAACACTAGAAGAAGCGCGTGAAGAGATAGGTCAATTAGTTGCAGACAATAATAATTCTTATGTCAAAATGTTCAGCGATTTTCTGGAAAATTCAGCAAAATCGAACCGTGGCATTATTCGTTAATAGGATATGACCTTGTCAGGCCAATTATCTGTTGAAAATCGCCAGTTAGTTATCGGCTTAGTTGCTGGTGAAACCTCTGGTGATATTTTGGGCGCGGGGCTTATCCGCGCTCTAAAGCAAATGCACCCTAATGTGCGTTTTGTAGGTGTTGCAGGCCCTCTTATGCAAGCAGAAGGTTGCGAAGCTTGGTATGAGATGGAAGAGCTTGCTGTTATGGGAATTGTAGAGGTTCTTGAACGTTTACCTAGACTATTAAAGATAAGAAAAGATCTCACTCAGCGTTTTTCACAGCTAAAACCCGATGTTTTTGTTGGAATTGATGCGCCAGATTTTAATCTTACACTTGAAGGTCGCCTAAAACGAAAAGGGATTAAAACAATTCATTATGTTAGTCCATCTGTGTGGGCTTGGCGCCAAAAACGTGTTTTTAAAATAGCGAAAGCGACAGACTTAGTACTCGCTTTTCTTCCTTTTGAAAAAGCGTTTTACGATAAGTATCAAGTTCCTTGTCGTTTTATTGGTCATACTATGGCAGATGCAATTCCATTGCAGCCCGATAAAATTGCAGCACGACAGCACCTTAATATTCCTGAAAATGCAAAGTGCTTAGCTCTGCTTCCTGGTAGTCGTCATACAGAAGTTGAAATGCTCAGTGCTGATTTTATAAAAACAGCACAGATATTAAAGCAGCATATTCCTTCTCTTCATATTTTAGTACCCCTTGTAAATGTAAAACGTCGCGCACAGTTTGAGCAAATTCATCAAGCAATTGCACCTGAGCTTGATATTCAATTATTAGATGGACAAGCAAGAGAAGCAATGACGGCAAGTGATGCGACGCTACTGGCATCAGGTACTGCTGCGTTGGAATGTATGCTAACAAAATGCCCTATGGTTGTAGGGTATAGAATGAAACCTTTTACGTTTTGGTTAGCGAAAAAATTAGTTAAAACACCTTATGTTTCATTACCTAATTTATTAGCAGGTAAAGAAATCATAAAAGAATTACTGCAAGAAGAATGTCAGCCAAAGGCATTAGCAGATACGCTTTTACCTTTTTTAACTAACGAAGAAAAAGCTCAACATTTAAAAGAGATATTTTTACAGCTACACTCAGCTATTCGTTGTAACGCCGATGAGCAAGCAGCGAATGCAGTATTAGAATTAGCAGGTCAATAATGGAATTTGTATATCCAAAAGCAAATATTATTGCTGGAGTTGATGAAGTTGGTCGAGGCCCGTTAGTGGGCGCTGTTGTGACGGCTGCTGTTATTTTAGATCCCAATAATCCAATAAAAGGATTAGCCGATTCTAAAAAATTGACAGAAAAACGACGTCATGCACTTTATGATGAAATCAAAGAAAAAGCATTATGTTGGTCTCTTGGTCGTGCTGAACCTGAAGAAATTGATGAATTAAATATTCTTTGGGCGACAATGAAAGCAATGCAAAGAGCTGTTATAGGCTTATCAATCACGCCCGATATGGTATTGGTTGATGGTAATCGTTGTCCTACATTACCTATGGCCTCTCAAGCCGTTATAAAAGGTGATAGTTTAGTACAAGAAATTAGTGCAGCTTCAATATTAGCGAAAGTGACTCGTGATAGAGAAATGCAAGCACTTGATAAGCTTTATCCTGATTATGGTTTTGCTAAACACAAAGGATATCCAACGGTTTTTCATATGGAAAAACTTGCCTTATTAGGTGCTACACCTTTTCATCGAAAAAGTTTTGCACCTGTAAAACGTGCTTTAAATTTAGCTTAATCCACAGCGTTATTAAGAGTAATAAAAAGATATGGCAGATCCTCGTTTTATCCATCTTAGGGTACACAGCGATTATTCAATGATCGATGGATTAGCAAAAACAGGCCCTCTCGTGAAGAAAGTGGCTTCGCTTGGAATGCCTGCTTTTGCAATTACTGATTTCAACAACTTATGTGGATTAGTAAAATTCTATGGTGCTGCACATAGTGCGGGCATCAAACCTATTATTGGTGCTGATGTTTATCTTGAAACAGAAGCGTTAGGTGATGAATATGCACACCTGACTATTCTTGCTCGTAATAATGTTGGATACCAAAATCTAACCTTACTAATATCTGAAGCGTATAAGCACGGCTACGGTGCAGCAGGCCCTGTTATTAAACAAGAATGGTTAACAACCTATAAAGAAGGGCTCTTGCTACTCTCTGGCGGTCGCATGGGCGATGTGGGTAAATTCTTGTTACGTGGCAATCGCGCATTAGTTGAACAATGTCTCGATTATTATCAAGCTCATTTTCCCGATAGTTATTACTTAGAACTCATTAGAACAGGGCGACCTGACGAAGAAGCTTATCTTCATGAAGCGGTTGCTCTTGCCTCAGAAAAAGGTTTGCCAGTAGTTGCTACCAATGAAGTTTGTTTTCTTGATAGTAATGACTTTGATGCCCATGAAATACGTGTGGCTATTCATGATGGATTTACGTTATCCGATCCTAAACGTCCTAAAAACTATAGTCCTCAGCAATATATGCGCACAGAAGAAGAGATGTGCGAACTTTTTGCTGATATCCCAGAAGCACTAGAAAACAGTGTCGAAATTGCTAAACGTTGTAATGTGACTATTCGTTTAGGAGAATATTTTCTTCCTCAATTTCCAACAGGGGATATGACTACTGAAGATTTCTTAGTCAAGAAATCTAAAGAAGGGCTAGAAGAGCGTTTAGTCTTTTTATTTCCAGATCCAGAAGTAAGACAAAAAAAACGTCCAGAATATGACGAGCGTCTTGATATTGAATTGAAAGTGATTAATCAGATGGGATTTCCAGGTTACTTTCTTATCGTCATGGAATTTATACAATGGTCTAAAGACAATGGAGTTCCTGTAGGCCCTGGTCGAGGCTCTGGTGCGGGTTCTTTAGTTGCTTACGCGCTGAAAATTACAGACCTTGATCCTCTTGAATTTGATCTGCTTTTTGAGCGTTTTCTTAACCCAGAACGTGTCTCTATGCCTGACTTTGACGTCGATTTTTGCATGGAAAAACGTGATAGAGTAATTGATCACGTTGCTGATATGTATGGAAGAGATGCCGTATCTCAGATAATTACCTTTGGTACGATGGCGGCTAAAGCGGTAATTCGTGATGTTGGGCGTGTTTTAGGTCATCCTTATGGATTTGTGGATAGGATTTCTAAATTAGTTCCACCAGATCCTGGAATGACGCTTGAAAAAGCATTTATAGCAGAGCCTCAATTACCTGAAATTTATGAAGCCGATGAAGAGGTTAAATCTCTTATCGATATGGCACGTAAATTAGAAGGTGTAACGCGAAATGCGGGTAAGCATGCTGGTGGTGTTGTTATATCTCCAACAAAAATTACTGACTTTGCACCACTTTATTGTGATCCTGAAGGTAATAACCCAGTAACACAATTTGATAAAAATGATGTTGAATATGCTGGTTTGGTTAAATTTGACTTCTTAGGTTTACGAACACTCACCATCATTAATTGGGCATTAGAAATGATTAATGCCCGCCGTGCTAAAAAATCACTTGAACCTATTGATATATCTGCTATTTCATTAACAGATAAACGCAGTTTTGATATGTTACAGCGCTCTGAAACTACCGCGGTATTCCAGCTTGAATCCCGTGGTATGAAAGACCTTATCAAGCGCTTACGTCCTGACTGTTTTGAAGATATGATTGCATTGGTTGCATTATTTCGCCCAGGTCCTTTGCAGTCTGGGATGGTGGATAACTTTATCGACCGTAAACATGGCGTTGAAGAAATCTCTTATCCTGATGTGAAATGGCAGCATGAAAGTTTACAGCCTGTTCTAGAGCCAACATATGGCGTTATTTTATATCAAGAACAAGTTATGCAAATCGCCCAAGTGTTAGCTGGTTATACCTTGGGTGGCGCGGATATGTTACGACGCGCAATGGGTAAGAAAAAGCCAGAGGAGATGGCAAAGCAACGTTCCGTTTTTGAAGAGGGTGCAATCAAAAATGGCGTTGATGGTGAGCTTGCAATGAGGATCTTTGACTTGGTAGAGAAATTTGCCGGTTATGGGTTTAATAAATCTCACTCTGCTGCTTATGCATTGGTATCATATCAAACGTTATGGTTAAAAGCCCACTATCCTGCTGAATTTATGGCGGCTGTAATGACTGCCGATATGGATAATACAGAAAAAGTCGTTGGTTTAGTGGATGAATGCTGGCGTATGGGGCTTAAAGTTCTGCCTCCTGATATCAATAGTGGGCTCTATCATTTTCACGTCAATGATGAAGGTGAAATTGTCTATGGTATTGGTGCTATCAAAGGTGTAGGTGAAGGTCCAATCGAAGCGGTAGTTGAAGCACGCCAACAAGGTGGTCATTTCAAAGATATTTTTGATCTGTGTGCAAGAACAGAAACTAAAAAATTGAATCGCCGTGTGATGGAAAAACTGATAATGTCTGGCGCATTCGATAAACTAGGGCCTCATCGAGCAGCTTTAATGTCTTCTCTTGAAGATGCGTTAAAAGCAGCAGATCAGCATGCAAAAGCTGAAGCTATAGGGCAATCTGACATGTTTGGTGTATTAGCGGAAGCTCCAGAGCAAGTTGAGCGCTCTTATGCTAATGTACCTAAATGGCCAGACCAAGTTGTCTTAGAAGGCGAGAGAGAAACTTTAGGATTATATTTAACGGGTCATCCCATTACCCGTTATCTAAAAGAAATTGAACGATATGCGACAGGTTCACGTCTAAAAGAATTAACACCAACACCTCGTGGTCAAATGGTTAAAGTTGCAGGTTTAGTCCTTGCTTCTAAAGTCTTTACAACAAAACGAGGCAATAGAATAGGGGTTTGTACCTTAGATGATCGTTCAGGTCGCCTCGAAATTATGTTATTTTCCGATGCATTGGATAAATACCAGCATTTATTGGAAAAAGATCGAATTTTGATTGCCACCGGTCAGGTCAGCTTTGATGATTTCAACGGTGGGCTTAAAATGACTGTCCGCGAACTTATGGATATCAATGAGGCCCGTGAAAAATATGCGCGGGGACTTGCTATCTCGTTATCAGACAGGCAAATTAATGAGCAATTATTAAATCGTCTTCGCGGCGTTTTAGAACCGCATCGTTCAGGCACGATACCGGTTCATCTTTATTTTCAAAAGCATGATGCCTGTGCACGTTTACGATTTGGTGCAACATGGCGTGTTACGCCAACAGATATGCTTTTGACCGATCTGCGAACTCTGCTGGGTAATGAGCAGGTGGAATTAGAATTTGACTAAAATAGGAATGTTATGAGTCTTAATTTTCTGGATTTTGAACAGCCAATTGCCGAGTTAGAAGCGAAAATTGATTCGCTAACCGCAGTTAGCCAACATGATGAAAAGATTGATATTAATATCGATGAAGAAGTCTCACGTTTAAGAGAAAAAAGCTTAGAGTTAACACGTAAGATTTTTTCTGATCTTGGTGCATGGCAAGTAGCACAACTTGCTCGTCATCCATTAAGACCCTATACACTTGACTATATCAAACGTATTTTTACAGATTTTCAAGAACTAGCGGGTGATCGTGCTTATGCTGATGATAAAGCTATTGTCGGTGGTATTGCTCGCTTAGATGGTCGCCCTGTGATGATTATAGGTCATCAAAAAGGACGTGAAACAAAAGAAAAAATTCGTCGTAATTTTGGTATGCCTGCGCCAGAAGGCTATCGTAAAGCACTTCGTCTAATGGAAATGGCTCAACGTTTCCACTTACCTATCATCACTTTCATTGACACTCCAGGTGCATATCCCGGAGTTGGTGCTGAAGAGCGTGGACAATCAGAAGCTATTGCTCGTAATTTAAGAGAAATGTCACGTTTTAATGTGCCTATTATCTGCACAGTTATTGGTGAAGGTGGTTCTGGTGGCGCGCTAGCTATTGGTGTGGGTGATAAAGTTAATATGTTGCAATACAGCACATATTCAGTTATTTCACCAGAAGGCTGTGCTTCTATTCTTTGGAAAAGTGCAGATAAGGCTCCATTAGCGGCTGAGGCTATGGGGATTACAGCAAATCGTTTAAAAGAACTTAAACTGATTGATTCTGTTATTCCTGAACCTTTAGGTGGTGCCCATCGTCATTATGATGAAATCGCACAAGCATTAAAAGCACAATTAAAAGCCGATTTAGAAGAACTAGATGCTTTTGAATCCCAAGAGCTGATTAATCGTCGCTATCAACGTTTAATGGAATACGGTTATTGCTGATAGCCAGAAAAAGTAAGTCATAAATATAAGCCTTATGTGTTATCACATAAGGCTTTTTTTAAATATCACTTTTAAAAATATAATTAATAAAATAAAAAT
>NZ_LXEN01000045.1 GCF_001654855.1 Proteus myxofaciens ATCC 19692 | reverse complement strand
TTATTCAAAATACAGTAAAAAAATATGGCAAAATTGATTTCTTATTTGCAAATGCAGGTGTTCTTAATGATGATGTTGCTGATAAATTAGATTATGAAAGATGGAAAACATTATTAGATATTAATCTTAATGGGATCTTTTTAATTAATCGCGCTGTTATTAAATACTGGCTACAACATAACAGTACAGGCTCGATTGTGAATTGTAGCTCTATTTGCTCATTTGTCGGACAACATGCATTTCCTGCTTATTGTGCATCTAAAGGTGGAATAAAATTACTGACACAAACATTAGCACTCGATTATGCAAAAAAAGGTATTAGAGTTAATGCCGTATGCCCTGGATATGTTACTACACCGCTTTTAGAAGAACGAGGTCTTGAGCTTGAAGAATTGGCAAAATTACATCCAATGGGAAGATTAGGTACTCCTGAAGAAATCGCCAATGTTGTTGTATTTTTAGCAAGTGACGCTGCATCATTTGTGACAGGTGCATCTTATTTAGTGGATGGTGGTTTTACAGCATAATATATTTATAATATAAATATGATTATAAAAAGCGAATTATTTCTTAGTATTTCGCTTTTTATTTTATATATCATTGTGTTAATTATTATTAAAAATAAGATAATTTATTAAAATTGAATATCATAAAATAATACTATAATTTTATATTTTAATATTTAGGGGGTTCGTGCAAAATTAGATAAAAAAGCTTAATATAGCGTGACTAATATTTACTGATAACGATAACGCTATGGAATTCATCTCTTCTCTTCTTAACGAAATTAAACACCAAATAGGCAACTATACTCAAATTCTAGTGGGATTTAGTGGCGGTGTTGATTCGACAGTACTGTTACATGGATTGGTACAATTACGCGATATATATCATTTACCATTAGAATTAACTGCGATTTATATTCATCATGGTTTAAATGATAAAGCTGATGCTTGGTCGGTACATTGTCAACAATGTTGTGAACAGTGGAACGTTGATTTTATTAGTGAAAAAGTTATCGTGAATAGTAAAGAAGGTGGAATAGAAAATAGTGCAAGAGAAGCGCGTTATCGAGCATTTCATCAGCACTTACAACCTCAACAAATATTAGTGACAGCGCAACATCAAGATGACCAAGCTGAAACATTTTTATTGGCATTAAAACGCGGAAGTGGTCCTGCTGGTTTATCATCTATGCCTATCAAAATGGTATTTAATAATAATTATCTGATACGACCTCTACTTAATATTACTCGAAAACATATTGAAGAGTATGCACATCAGCAAAAAATAAGCTGGGTAGAGGACGATAGTAATCAAAATGCACGTTATGATCGTAATTTCCTACGTTTGCATATTCTACCTTTATTAACAGAACGCTGGCCTCACTTTTCTCAAGCAGTAACACGAAGTGCCACTCTTTGTGGTGAGCAAGAAGCATTATTAGATGAATTACTTGAATCTGAATTAAATGTTTTAATTGATAAAGCCAAAAGTATCGATATTGCTCAGCTAGCTATGTGCAGTGAAATAAAACGTAACGCACTGCTAAGACGTTGGTTTGCTCAACACAATAAAATAATGCCATCAAAACAACATATTTCACGTTTATGGCAAGAAGTTGCTTTAGCCAAAGAGGATGCAAATCCTAGGTTACGCTTTTTTGATGATGAAATAAGGCGTTACAAGCAAAGGCTGTATTTTGTTCCTATCATCAGCGAACCTACCAATTGTATTTTAACTTGGTCACTATCTGAACCTTTGATACTACCTACAGGTTTGGGTACGTTATCTTTAGGTGAAAAAGATAACATGGTAGTTAGAGCACCATATGATAATGAAAAAGTGACGATTCGTTTTGGTTTAACCCAGGATTCATTAAGAATTGTAGGGCGAGAGCATGCAAGGCACAGTAAAAAAATATGGCAAGAACTTGATATTCCACCTTGGCGTAGAACGCGTATACCGCTGATTTATTATAATGATACGTTAATTGCTGCTGTTAATACTTTTGTAACAGTTGAGGGAAAATCAACAACTGAAAATAAGATAATGATTGAGTGGCAAGAGTGAGTTTAGAGAACAACCGCATATGGCGGTTGTTCTATGATTTTATTATTCAGATTTAATAACGATGGTTCCAAGTTCTGGATTTGAAACGCTAGCAATGATATCCAGTCGTAACTCTTGTGAACCTTCAGGCGTCTTTATTTTCAAATATTCAACTTTTTTACTTAAAAAGAGATCATTTGCAACGCCATCAATAAACTCACCACTATGTAATTCAATATGAAGATGCATGGCGTGCAGGCATGCTAACTCCAAATGTTCATAATCATCACAGTTAATTGGTTGATATTCTGTATTTGTTGACATATTCCCTCACCACTCGTTAGTGGCGGTGTAGCCGCCAGTGAATAATTCAGAATAAAATCATTATGCGGTTATTCAATGTGATCACAATAGCTATTGTGATAATTATTCTAAAATAACACATGGTTTAAGGTGTATTTATCTTAAAGCGTGTTTTATTGACACCTTTTATATTTAATAATGCTAGAATTAGCAAGAGAACGATTAAGTAGAAAGTACCCATAACATAGGGAGTTAAATGATGGGGAAGAAATTTTTATTTGCTGCAATTGCAGCGGGATTATTTGTTGTGTCAGGTTGCCAAAATAATATTGGCCTGTCACTCGATGGTAAAATTGTAGACCAAACTTATAATAGCATTTTGCCATGTGCAGATTGCTCTGGTATTGATACCACTATTCTAGTAAGCCGAGATGGCTCTTATATCATGGAGCAAAGCTATCAAGGGACTTCAGATGATAATCGTAGTTTCTTTGAATCAGGTACTTGGGTTTTAGGACAAGATAAACTCACCCTAACAAATAGTTATGGTGAGAAAAGCTATTATCTCCCAAAAGAAGATAGACTAGTAATGCTTGATATTGATGGTAATGTTATTAATTCAGAATTGAATTATACGTTAGCTAAAGTTCAACCTCAGCGGCTTGCAGGTGAATTCACTTATTTTGCTGATGCAGGAACATTTAAAGATTGCCAATCAGGGCGAGTTTATGCGGCTGATGATATCACACTAGAAAAAGGTTATTTCTCTACAGGCGTTGAAGGTGGTAAACCCGTTTATCTTGAAGTGAATGGTTATTATAGCCTGCGTCCATCAATGGAAGATGGTCAATATAATCGTGCTTTAGTTGTTACAGATAAACCTCGCTTTGATAGTCATGGTACATGTGAAACACATCGCACTAAAAACTAATAGCACACAGTTTATTAATAAATAAGCATAAAAAAACCGCAACTATTTAAAATTGCGGTTTTTTGTTATTTAAAGCGGGGTCGCGATTAAGCTAGTTGTTCTTTGATAAAAGCAACGACTTCATCCAAGTTAATAAGTGATTTGTCATCACTACGACGTGCTTTATATTCAATCTGATTATTATCAAGATTACGATCACCAATAACAATCGTATGAGGAATACCAATCAGTTCCATATCAGCAAACATGACACCTGGGCGTTCTTTACGATCATCAAAAAGAACATCAATACCATTAGCGCGTAATTCATCATAAAGCTTGTCTGCGACTTCTTTTACACGATAAGAGCGATGCATGTTCATAGGTAAAATCGCAACTTGGAAAGGTGCGATTGCATCAGGCCAAATGATACCGCGAGCATCGTGATTTTGTTCAATTGCAGCAGCAACAATACGAGTGATACCAATACCATAGCAACCCATGGTGACAATTTGATTATGGCCTTCTTCATTTTGGACAGTTGCTTTGAGTGCTTCGGAATATTTTGTTCCTAGTTGGAAAATATGCCCAACTTCAATACCGCGTTTGATAAGAAGAGTTCCTTTGCCATCAGGACTAGGATCACCATTAACAACATTACGGATATCAGCAACTTCAGCAATAGGTAAATCACGTTCCCAATTAATACCAAAATAGTGTTTACCATCAATATTTGCACCTGCGCCAAAGTCACTCATGACTGAAACAGCGCGGTCGATAATTACTGGTAATGGAAGGTTTACAGGGCCTAATGAACCAGGGCCTGCATTAACTACTTCACGAATTTCAGCTTCTGTTGCAAAAACAACAGGAGATGCAACGATAGCGCATTTTTCAGCTTTAATTTCATTTAGTTCATGATCGCCACGTACTAATAATGCAACTAGGCGATGACCACTGTCTTCGGTTGCATGAACAATTAATGTTTTAACTGTTTTTTCAATAGGTAGATTGAATTGTTCAACTAATTCAGCAATCGTTTTTGCATTTGGTGTATCAACTAAACGTAGTTCTTCTGTTGCTGCAGCACGAGATGTATCAGGTATGACAGCTTCAGCTAATTCAATGTTCGCAGCGTAATCAGATTCTGTAGAGAATACGATATCGTCTTCACCACTTTGCGCTAATACTTGGAATTCATGAGACGCGTTACCGCCAATTGAGCCCGTATCTGCCAATACAGGACGGAAATCTAAGCCAATACGGGTGAAAATTTTGCTATAGGCTTCAAACATTCTGTCGTAAGTTTCTTGTAACGACTCTTGAGAAATATGGAAAGAGTAAGCATCTTTCATCACAAATTCACGAGAGCGCATTACACCAAAACGAGGACGCACCTCATCGCGGAATTTAGTTTGAATTTGATATAAATTCAAAGGAAGTTGTTTGTAAGAGGTTATCTCATTACGAACAATATCAGTCACCACTTCTTCATGTGTTGGGCCTAAAACGAAAGGGCGCTCGCCTCTGTCTGCAAAACGCAGTAATTCTGGGCCATATTGCTCCCAACGGCCACTTTCAAGCCATAAATCAGCAGGTTGTACTACCGGCATTGAAATTTCAAGTGAGCCAGCATTGTCCATTTCTTCACGAACAATTTTTTCAATTTTTCTTAGAACACGAACACCTGTCGGCATCCAGTCATACAGACCAGAAGCGAGTTTACGGATCATGCCTGCGCGAAGCATAAGTTGGTGGCTGACAATTTCTGCATCAGCAGGTGTCTCTTTTAATGTAGAGAGCAAGTAGTGGCTAGTACGCATTATTAGGTTCCATTAGAACAAGAATACTTAGGCTGACTGTCAGGCCAGTCTATATCATTATAAATAGTGAAAGTCTTTAGTCTACCAGTGACTTAGGTTTGCCAAAAGAGGCAAGCTTATTTTTAACCTGATTTATTGAAAGACGCGAAGATTTGTATTCATCTTCAATAATTCATAATAACAATATTAGTGAAGATTACAGCAAATTATATTGGCTCTATGCTAATAACATAGGTTTGTTGCCCATTAACTTGCCAGCGTACGTTAAATTCCAATAAATGCACTGCATATACTCTATCACTTTGTGTCGCTTTTTTATAAGCAGGACGCGGATCTTGTTGTAAAACTTGGGTGATAAAACGTGAAAGATAAGGGTATTGAGTAGAATAATGTTGTAATTGTTCAGTTGCTTGTGCTGAGAAGAAAACCGCCATTTCTGTTTCTGGAGCATGTTGGGCAAAACCAGCTATTGCATCAGGACGAGATTCAGCGAAAGGAAGATAAGGTTTAATATCGATAATTGGCGTGTTATCAACAAGGTCAAGACTACCTAATTCAAGAATAACAGCATTTTCTTTTGTCTTTATTCCTTTTAATTCAACTAATGACATGCCTATTGGATTAGGGCGAAAGGTTGAACGTGTGGCAAATACACCCATTTTCTCATTGCCTCCTAATCTAGGAGGTCGAACTAAAGGATGCCAGCCATGTTGTGCTGTTTGATGAAATATAAATAATAACCAAAGATGACTAAATTGTTCTAAACCCCGAACAGTATCAACATGATTATAAGGTGAGTAAAGAACCAGTTGACCATCGCCATCCTGGATAAGTCCAGGTTGGCGAGGTACCGCAAATTTTTCTTTATAAGGACTGATAACATGTCCTATAGGCGTGATTTGATAGGTATTCATTGCGTAATTAACAGTGCAGAACCTTCACAAATTGCGGTTTGATAACAACCAAGACCGGTGACAATCTGGCATTCATGCAGTAATACTGCATTTGCATTTTTATATGCCGCTTTTGTTGCCATTCTTTTTTTTGCAACAGGGAGGCTGGCTGGTGGATCTTGTAACGTTTGTCTACATGATTCACCGGCAACAACACCTAAATCCTTAAAAGGAGCGCCTAATAGATCCTCTGTTTTTTCAACAATACGCACTGATGGTAGTGTCGGTTGTTTCGGTTTTGATGGTTGTCCTGGCTTATTTAAACGCATATCCGTAAATTTAGACTGATCAACATCTGATGATTGTTTTGTTGAGCAGCCCGTTATAAACAGCGCTATGATGCCAATAAAGAGCAAGCGCATGTGCATGAGTATGTCCTCTTTACTATTTTATACAAAAAATTAATCGGCTCTAATTTAATGCAAATTAGCAAAGTAAAAAAGAGAAAGGCGAACAAATGTCCGCCTTTTTTATAATTAATTGATGATTTACTTATTACCAACCTTTCACCGCACCACCATTAAAGATTTTATTGGCAGCACTATCAACTTCATCAGTTTGATAAGCTTGGATAAATTTTTTCACATTCTCATCATCTTTATTATTTTCACGAGCAACAATGATATTTACATATGGAGAATCTTTATCTTCAACAAAAATACCATCTTTGGCTGGTGTTAATCCTACCTGGCTTGCATATGTTGTATTAATTACGGCTAAATAAATTTTTTGATCATCTAAAGAGCGAGGTAATTGTGGTGCTTCTAACTCAACTAATTGCAGCTTTTTAGGATTTTCAACGATATCTAATTTAGTTGGTAATAAACCAACGCCATCTTTTAATTTAATTAATCCTACTTTTTCTAAGAGAAGTAATGAACGACCTAAGTTAGTTGGATCATTAGGAATTGCAACCTGAGCTTCATCAGGCAAATCTGCTAGATTAGTAATCTTTTTAGAATAACCTGCAATTGGATAAATAAAGGTATTACCTACCGCAGTAATTTTAAAATTACGATCTTTGATTTGCTGGTCTAAATAAGGTTTATGTTGGAACGCATTAAGATCGATATCACCACGGCTGAGTGATTCATTTGGCATGACAAAGTCATTGAAAGTAACAAGCTCAACATCAAGACCATATTTATCTTTAGCGACTTGTTTAGCCACTTCTGCAACTTGTTGCTCTGAACCAGAAATAACACCAACACGAATATGATTTGGATCTTTTTCTTTTTCACCACAACCCGCTAATGCTAATGCACCAACTAGTGCGCTCACTACTGCAAGAGATTTGAATTTCAATGACATAAATTTACCCTTATCTGATCCATTTTAATAAAAGGTTTCAATTAACTAATGAAACCTTCAATAATATTTATTTATGTGTTGTCAGCTTAACAAGGCGATCGCCAATAAACTGAATGATAAAAACAAGAATAACTAGTAGTACAATCACTGTATTCATTACTGTTGCATTATAGCCGACGTAGCCATACTGATAACCAATTTGTCCTAAGCCACCGGCACCTACTGCACCACCCATTGCTGAATAACCGACAAGTGTGATTAAGGTAATTGTTGCAGCATTAATTAATCCAGGCAAAGATTCTGGCAAAAGTACCTTTTTAATTATCTGCATTGGCGTTGCACCCATAGAACGTGATGCTTCTATCAGTCCTTGAGGGATCTCTAATAATGTATTTTCAACCATGCGCGCAATAAAAGGTGCGGCACCGACGGTTAAAGGAACAATTGCCGCTTGTAAGCCAATTGATGTACCAACAACCATACGAGTGAATGGGATCATCCATACTAATAAAATAATAAATGGAATCGCTCTAAAAACATTCACTAAAGCTGAAATGATGCTATAAGTAGGTTTATTCGCGCTAATTTGACCTGGTCTTGTGACATAAAGTAATACGCCTAATGGTAATCCGATAACAAAACCGAAAAAACCAGAGACAAAAGTCATGACGAGAGTTTCCCAGATCCCACTAATTAATAAATAAATCATTCCTTCAGACATAACCGAGAACCTCTACTTTCACATGATGCTCTTCTAAAAACGCAATTGCTTTTTCCGTATTACCATTTTGACCATGTAATTCAGCTAACATCACACCAAATTTTACACCGCCAGCATAATCCATTTGAGAACTTAAAATATTAATATCTGCATCAAAACGACGAGCAACAATTGACATCAATGGTGCATCAACTGATAAGCCATTAAATTCAAGCTTCAGTAATGGGCATAAATTTTCTTCCCATTCTGGTTTTAAACGTTCTTGGTAATCATCAGGGATATCCAATTGAAGTGTAGATTGAATAAATGCCTGTGATATAGGTGTTTTAGGGTGAGAGAATACTTCACTTACCGCATCACTTTCGACTAATTCACCCCCACTGATAACGGCAACTTGATCACAAATACGTTTAACAACATCCATTTCATGTGTAATCAGTAAAATAGTTAATCCTAAACGGCGGTTAATATCTTTTAATAATTCTAAAATAGACCGCGTTGTTGCAGGATCAAGCGCGCTTGTTGCTTCATCACATAATAATACATTTGGTGAATTAGCAAGTGCTCTTGCGATAGCAACTCGCTGTTTCTGTCCACCTGATAAATTAGCTGGGTAATACTCTTTTTTATCTGATAAACCGACTAATTCAAGTAATTCGTTTACACGTTTATTGATTTCACTTCGTGGCGTACTATCAAGCTCTAAGGGCAACGCTATATTATCAAAAACTGTTCTTGATGAGAGCAGATTAAAATGCTGGAAAATCATGCCAATGCCACGGCGTGCTTTTGTAAGTTCTTTATCAGAGAGTCTAGTTAAATCTCTACCATCAACAAAAACCTCTCCTGAAGTTGGTTTTTCTAACATATTAACACAACGTATTAGTGTGCTTTTACCCGCTCCTGACGACCCTATAACACCAAAAATCTGCCCTTGAGGCACATGCAGGTTAATATTTGATAACGCTTGTATTGAGCGTTCTCCCTGCTTAAATACTTTATTTATATTCGTCAGTTTAATCATGTTGTTCTTTATATAAGTAGAATATGGGACATAAAGACTATTCTGCCCGAGTTAAAATAGATGTTAAGGCGTCTAGACGGCTAAGTCAATAAAAAAGAATAGATGAGTAATAATGAAAGAAATAGATGGATACCATTCTCTATATAAGAAAAAACATGCGATACTAAGTGCAAATATCTAAATGGAGTAATGCTGTGAGTAAGGGTATATCTGCGATTTTTCTTGATCGCGATGGCACAATTAATGTTGACCATGGCTACGTATCTGAAATTGATAATTTTGAGTTTATCGATGGCGTAATTGAAGCTATGGCTGAGTTAAAAGCAATGGGCTACGCTTTAGTGATTGTAACAAATCAATCCGGTATCGGTAGAGGCTATTATAGTGAAGACCAATTTTTACATCTTACAGAATGGATGGATTGGTCCTTAGCTGATAGGGGTGTTGAATTAGATGGGATTTATTATTGTCCTCATCATCCTGAAGCCACTGTCACTGAATATAAACAAAAGTGTGATTGTCGTAAACCGGCGACTGGTATGTTTATGGATGCCAAAGCACAATTAAATATCGATATGGCTTCTTCTTATATGATTGGCGATAAAAAAGAAGATATGTTAGCGGCAAAAACAGCGGGTATTGGACATAAAATTCTCGTTCGTACGGGTAAAGAGGTAACAAAAGATGCAGAAGAGTGTGCAGATTTTGTTCTTGATAGCCTAGCTGACCTGCCAAAATGGCTAAAAAGTCACAAAAAATAAGCACTTCGATTAATTTAACAACAAACGAAAAAAAAATT
>NZ_LXEN01000044.1 GCF_001654855.1 Proteus myxofaciens ATCC 19692 | reverse complement strand
AATAAGAAACCTAAGCCTAATGGCTTAGGTTTTTTTTTGCCTAAATTTTATATTTTGTTCAATTTTTATAGATCCCTTCTTTTTTATAAAAATAACGCTATTTGTTAAATTTTAAACTCCCTAAATAGATGAGGGTATAGCTTAATTTTGGTATACTGATCAGATAGCAAAAGCTCCAATACCCCAGAGGTTGCTAATGGCAAAAAAATCGACTTATTCAGTACGTTTTGTAGCAGGACAACCAATCGAAAGGATTGAAGCAAGCCTACCTTTAAGTGACAAATTCGATAGTATGCCCATTGGAATGCCTCTTTACACCGATGGAACACTTAAAATTGCTGTTTGGAATATTTATAAACAGCAGCGTACACATTGGCGTAATATGCTCGAAATTTTGTCTACAGATACTCATCTACTTTTACTACAAGAAGCACAAACTACACCTGAGTTAGTACGTTTTGCAGGTACTCACCATTTAGTCGCAGACCAAGTGCCTGCTTTGGCTTTCCAACAACATCCTGCTGGTGTAATGACACTTTCAAGTTCTTATCCTATTTATTGCTGCCCATTGAGAGAAAAAGAACCCTTTTTACGTTTGGCTAAATCAGCATTAATTACCGTTTATTCTCTTATTACAGGAGAGCATTTAATGATAGTTAATGTTCACGCAATTAATTTTAGTTTTGGTGTTGATGTATATCAGCGGCAGTTGAGCAATTTATCAAACCATATTATTCAGCATAAAGGCCCTATAATTTTAGCCGGTGATTTTAATGCATGGAGTCGCCCTCGTATTAATGTTCTTAAACGTTTTACTCGAGGGTTAAAACTGAAAGAAGTTATTTTTGAAGATGATTTACGGACTAAAGCATTTGGTAAACCATTAGATTATATTTTTTATCGAGGGTTGTCATTAGATAAGGCTGAAATTTTACTCACAAATGCATCAGATCATAATCCTTTAATTGCCACATTTTATTAATTATAAATATAACTTTATATATATTTATCCATTTAATCTATTTGTTATATGGTTTTTTACAACTATATTTCTCTACTTGATAAACTAATAAAATTATAGAGAAATGTAATAGATAAATAATGAATATATTATTTAGATAGAAAAATAAAATAATAATATTTGTTTTATGTTTGTTTTTATATGTTTATTTTATCATCAAATAAGTAGTGAAAATGCACAGCGTGTTGCACAATTTCTTGAAGATAATCCTAATGTTGACACTATTTACTATCCGAGACTTACTTCTTTTCCTCAATATCATCTTGCTAAAATGCAGATGCGTTTAGCGGGGGGGGATGATAACGTTTGAGCTAAAAGGTGGCGTAGGCGCAGGAAGTGATTTTCTTAATCGCTTAATATTATTTACTCGGGCTGTGAGTTTAGGTGATTGTGAATCATTGGCGCAACATCCTGCATCAATGACTCATGCTACTTATACAGCACAAGAGCGACAAAAACACGGTATTAGTGATGGTTTGATTCGTTTATCTATAGGGCTTGAAGATGTTGAGGATTTAATCGCAGATCTAAAACAGGCATTAGCTTAGTCATTTCAAGTCCAAAAGAAAGGCGGTGAAATTTCACCGCCTTTTGTGTTTAGTTTTTATTGATTTATTTATGAGCCATTCTTGGCTTGATACCGATATAGTAACCTATCGTTAAAATAGCGACCCATATCATACCGACGATCAACGCCATTCGTGTTGATTCAAAATAGCCCAAAATAGCGATAACAAATACCATGAAGATAATCGTTATTGCGGGTGCTATCGGCCATAATGGAACTGGAAATTTAAGTGTTTTAACTTCCTCAGCGCTCATCTTACGACGCATCGCAACTTGGGAAAGTAAAATCATCAACCATACCCATACGGTTGCGAAAGTAGCAATGGAGGCAATTAAAACGAAGATCTGTTCTGGAATGAGATAATTAAGTACGACACCAAGTAACAGCACGACAGACATGACTAATACCGTTAGCCAAGGCACACCGTTGCGGGTCAGTTTCATAAAGGACTTTGGTGCTTGTCCTTCTTGAGCCATTCCATACATCATTCTACCGGCGCCAAAAATATCACTATTGATTGCCGAAATAGCAGCGGTAATAACCACCAGATTTAGTATATTCGCAGCTGAATTAATCCCTAAATTAGAAAATATTTGTACAAAAGGGCTTCCGTTATGACCAATTTGTTGCCAAGGGAAAATACACATTAGAATGAAAATTGTGAGTACATAAAATAATAATATACGGAACGGAACGGCATTGATTGCTTTTGGAATGGTTTTTTCAGGATCTTTTGCTTCACTGGCGGTAATACCAATCACTTCAATCCCGCCGAAAGCAAACATGACAATCGCAAGCGAGGCTATAACCCCTTCTAGGCCATTTGGCATAAAGCCACCAAACTCCCAAAGATTAGAAATACCAATAGGATGTTCAGTTTGTTGACCGAAACCATATACCATAATAGCAACACCACCCACTATCATGGCGATAATGGCTGTTACTTTAACAATAGACAGCCAAAACTCCATTTCACCAAATATTTTTACATGGCAAAGATTTAACGCACCAATAAAACAGACTATCCCTAGCACCCATATCCATTGTTCAACATCAGGAAACCAAAGTTTCATATAAAAGCCAAATGCGGTGACGTCAGCCAAACACACAATTAACATTTCAAAAACGTAGTTCCAACCGGTTAAAAAGCCAGCTAAAGGCCCCATATAATGGCTAGCATATTGTGAAAAAGATCCAGCAACAGGGTGGTGAACAGCCATTTCCCCTAATGCTCGCATCACCATAAATACCGCAGCACCACCAATAAGATAAGCAAGTAATACCGCAGGACCTGCTTTTTCAATTGCAGCAGCAGAACCATAAAATAATCCGGTACCGATTGCAGAACCTAACGCCATAAACCGGATGTGCCGCCCTGACAGTCCTCGTGAAAGTTTATTCTCTTTTTGCATCTAAAATATTCCCATCTCTGTCCGACTGAGGAAAACTGTCCTCTTTTTTATCTGTCTTCTTGCACGTGTTAGCTATCCAAAACAAACTATCTACCTTATCATAAAGCCTCTTACGGTGAGATAGTTATCTGTAATAATCATCAGCTTTCATTGGATATCAGAGTTTCTTATGCAATACCCCATTAATGAAGTGTTTCAAACCTTACAGGGTGAAGGTGTTTTTACTGGCGTTCCTGCGCTTTTTGTCCGTTTACAGGGATGCCCTGTAGGTTGCAGTTGGTGTGATACCAAACATACTTGGGAAAAAAAAGAAGAGAAAAAAGTTCCTCTTGGTGATATTCCCATTAAAACACAAGAGAGTGATAACTGGGGTAGTGCCTACGTTAGTGATATTTTATCACTATTTAAACAACAAAATTATACGGCAAAACACGTTGTTATTACAGGTGGAGAGCCTTGCCTTTATGATTTACGAGCTTTAACCGAAGGATTAGAGCAAGCAGGCTATGATTGCCAAATAGAAACCAGTGGTACACATGAAATAATGTGTAGTGAAAAAACATGGGTTACGTTATCGCCGAAAGTGGGCATGAAAGGCGGATATCATGTTTTAACTGCGGCAATTAATCGTGCTAATGAGATAAAGCATCCTGTAGGGCGAGAAAAAGACATCGAAGCGTTGGACTCACTTCTTTCATTACGAACTCAGCAACCAACACCTGTTGTCGCATTACAGCCTATTAGTTGTAAAGATAGAGCAACGCAATTATGTATTAAAACTTGTATTGAACGTAATTGGCGTTTTTCAATGCAAACACATAAATATCTTAATATTGCGTGACCTTTATTAAAAATACATAATAAAAAAAGAAAA
>NZ_LXEN01000043.1 GCF_001654855.1 Proteus myxofaciens ATCC 19692 | reverse complement strand
AGAGATTTGTTTTATAAGTATATACATAAAAAATAAGCTGAATATTGCGTGACCTTTATTAAAAATACATAATAAAAAAAGAAAATCAGTTTATAACTAACTGATTTTCTTTTTTAAGTTAATAGATAACGTTTAGAACATTACTTCTTATTCACCACGATAAATAGAACCTGCTGTACATGTCTCTTTTACTATTACTGCTGACAATAATGGTAAAGAAGGTTTTACCTGTGACCAAATCCACTTAGCAAGCACTTCACTGGTCGGATTTTCTAAACCTTCTATATCGTTAAGATAGTAGTGATCAAGTCTATCGAGTGTCGGCTTAAAAGCAGCTTTTACATCAGCAAAGTCAATTAACCAGCCTGAATGAGTATCAACGTCACCAGTTAGCTCTAATCTAACTAAAAATGAATGTCCATGAAGTCTTCCGCATTTGTGTCCTTTAGGGACATGAGGTAATTGATGAGCAGCTTCAAACTGAAATTCTTTAAAGATAGTCGTTGTCATTAAATATCTCTTGATTTAATTATTTAAAAAGAAAGCGTTTCTTAAGTGTATCTGATTTCTCTCTACACACCTAATTAGCTTAGTTTTTAATTGGTTATTAGTTTTACCTTAATTAATCGATTTTATAGGTAAGTTAAACCCATAAATGAAGTTAGTATTTAAGGTTATTA
The DNA here is from genome assembly GCF_001654855.1 of Proteus myxofaciens ATCC 19692. Taxonomy (GTDB): domain Bacteria; phylum Pseudomonadota; class Gammaproteobacteria; order Enterobacterales; family Enterobacteriaceae; genus Proteus; species Proteus myxofaciens. The sequence goes on along the minus strand of NZ_LXEN01000043.1, from coordinate 26,790 downwards.
GATAGAGCTAACTTGTCTTTAATTCGTATTCTAATCGTGAGATACCCTCTCGATATAAGAAATATTATTTGAAAACATTTGTGCATAGCGAAAAATGCACCGCTTTTTTAAGGCAGGAATAATGAGCAATCAACCCCCTTTATTATCAATGCTTCCATTGACTCAAGAGCAATTGAATAAGTTGCAGGATGCAACAAAAGATTTGGCGCCTGCACAAATTGCGTGGCTTTCAGGTTATTTTTGGGGACAGCTGAATCAGAGTACATCGCCTTTAACGACGGCAGCCCCTGCCTCAGATTTAGTACCAGAAGCTGAAACTATTACGCTAATTTCGGCATCACAGACAGGTAATGCTCGCCGTCTTGCTGAGCAATTACGTGATAATCTGGTCACTAATAAATTGAATGTTGAGCTTTATTCGGCGGGTGAATATAAATTTAAGCAAATTCATAAAGCGACGACGCTAATTATTATTGCATCTACACAAGGTGAAGGTGAACCACCTGAAGAAGCAATAGCATTCTATAAATATTTAAATTCCAAAAAAGCGACTGCAATGAAAGAAACATCATTTGCAGTGTTTAGCTTAGGTGATTCTTCCTATGAGCATTTTTGCCAAGCAGGAAAAGACTTTGATGATCGCATTGAAAAGCTAGGAGGAACGCGTTTATTACCTAGAGTTGATGCTGATGTTGAATATCAAGTACAAGCTGATGAATGGATTGCTCAATTAACCGAACAATTAAAAGCTCGACTTCCTGCACAAAGTCGTCGTGTATTACAACAAACTCAAGCAGGAACAACCGATTCTGTAGAAACAAGTCTTTATCATCGTGATGCACCTTTCGCGGCTACATTGCTGACAAATCAAAAAATTACTGGACGTCACTCAGATAGAGATATCCGGCATATTGAAATTAGTCTTGAAGGCTCGAATTTACAATATCAAGCAGGTGATGCTCTCGGTGTTTGGTTCAATAATTCAGAAGAAAAAGTCGATGAACTTATCGCATTATTATGGCTAAAAGGTGATGAGTCTGTCACTGTGAAATCAAAAGTAGTGACATTAAAAGAAGCGCTATTAAGTCATTGTGAATTAACACAAAATAGCGCTCCGATTGTGAAAGCCTATGCACAATTAACTTGCCATGAAGATCTGTTATCGCTGGTGGCTGATAAGACAAAACTACAGCAATATGCTGATAAAAATCCTATCAACGAAATGGTGCGTCAATATTGCGCACAACCCGTCGCTCAAGAGTTTGTTGATATTTTACGGCCTCTAACACCACGTCTTTATTCTATTGCTTCTTCTCAACAAGAAGTTGAGGACGAAGTACACCTTACATTAGGAGTAGTGCGTTATGACGTTAATGATCGCAAATATACAGGTGGTGCATCAGGCTTTTTAGCTGACAGGCTCGAAGAAGGTGCATCTTTAAATGTATTTATCGAAAAAAATGAGCATTTCCGTTTACCGCAAGATAATGAGGCGCCTGTCATTATGATAGGGCCAGGCACTGGAATAGCGCCTTTTAGAGCTTTTATGCAACAACGTGAAAATGACGGTGCAACGGGTAAAAACTGGTTATTTTTTGGTAATCCTCATTTTGTAGAAGATTTTCTCTATCAAGTGGAATGGCAACGTTATGTAAAAAGCGGTTTGTTAACCCATATCGATTTAGCATGGTCGCGTGAAAAGGCTTATAAAGTCTATGTACAAGATAAATTACGTGAACGCGGTAATGATATCTGGCAGTGGTTACAACAAGGTGCTTATCTTTATGTCTGTGGTGATGCATCTCATATGGCAAAAGATGTAGAACAAGCGTTGCTAGATATTGTGATGGAATATGGTAATAAAAATATTGATGAAGCAGATGAATATTTAAGTGAGCTACGTCTAGAAAAGCGTTATCAGAGGGATGTCTATTAAATGAAATCACATACTCAAGCGCCCTTAATTGTAGAAGGGAAACTGGCTGATAGTGAACGCATGAAAAAAGAGAGTCATTTTTTGCGTGGCACTATTACAGAAGACTTAAAAAATGGTTTAACTGGTGGATTCGAAGGCGATAACTTCTTGCTTATTCGTTTTCATGGTATGTATCAGCAAGATGATAGAGATATTCGAGCTGAACGCGCTGAACAAATGCTAGAGCCTCGTCATGCGATGATGCTACGTTGTCGCTTACCAGGTGGGATTATCACACCGCAACAGTGGCTAAATATTGATAAATTTGCGACTGAAAATACGCTATATGGCAGTATTCGTATTACTAATCGCCAAACATTTCAATTTCATGGCATTTTAAAAGGTAATGTAAAACCCGCCCATCAAATGTTAGCTGAAGTAGGGCTAGATTCATTAGCGACAGCAAATGATGTTAACCGTAATGTTTTATGTACTTCAAACCCAGTGCAATCCTCACTACACCAAGAAGCGTATGAGTGGGCAAAAAAGATTTCAGAGCATTTATTACCGCGTACTCATGCTTATGCAGAAATTTGGCTAGACAAAGAAAAAGTTGCTACAACAGATGAAGAGCCTATTTTAGGTGAAACGTACTTACCTAGAAAATTCAAAACAACCGTCGTTATTCCACCGCATAATGATGTTGATCTTCATGCAAATGATATGAATTTTGTTGCGATTGCTGAAAATGGCCATCTTATTGGTTTTAATGTGTTAGTGGGTGGCGGTTTAGCCATGACGCATGGTGATAAAAATACCTTTCCTCGTTTAGCAAGTGAATTTGGTTATATCCCAATTGATAAAACACTGGCTGTTGCAGAAGCGATTGTTACCACCCAACGTGATTGGGGTAATCGAACAGAACGTAAAAATGCGAAAACAAAATACACTCTAGAACGGGTAGGAATAGAGACATTCAAACAAGAAGTTGAACGTCGTTCTGGTGTTGTTTTTGAAGATATTAAGCCATATGAATTTACTCATCGTGGTGATCAAATTGGGTGGTTAAAAGGCGTTGATAATAACTGGCATCTCACACTATTTATAGAAAGCGGGCGATTGATAGATTCACCAAATGCACCATTGAAAACAGGTGTTGCTGAAATAGCGAAAATCCACCAAGGTGATTTTCGTTTAACCGCTAACCAAAATCTAATTGTTGCAGGTATTCCTGAACATGAAAAAGACAATATTGAAGCAATAGCTCGTCAATACGGCTTAATCAGCGATAAGGTAACCTCGTTACGTGAACACGCAATGGCTTGTGTTTCTTTTCCAACTTGCCCTTTAGCCATGGCAGAAGCTGAGCGATTCTTACCGTCGTTTACTGATACCCTTGATGGATTAATGGCAAAAAACAATGTCTCTGATGAACATATTGTTGTTCGTGTGACAGGATGCCCTAATGGCTGTGGTAGAGCGATGCTAGCTGAAGTAGGATTAGTCGGTAAAGCACCTGATCGTTACAATTTATATCTAGGTGGAAATCGTATTGGAACACGTATTCCTAGAATGTATCGTGAAAATATCACATCAAAAGAAATTATTGCCATACTTGATACATTCATTGCTGAATGGGCAACTTATCGCAATCAAAACGAAGGATTTGGTGATTTCCTTATTCGTACTGATGTGGTTAAGCCTGTTCTAAACTCAGCGATAGATTTTTATGAGGTGCAAGAAACGGTATGAAACAATGGTCACTTTCAGAGATTATTGCACTTTCCGCTGATGAACAACAAATCGCATTAGCGCAAGTCAATCAACAATTAGCACATCAAAGTGCCGTTGAGCGAGTTCAATGGGCGCTGACTCATTTGCCTAAAGAATGGGTATTAAGTTCAAGCTTTGGTATTCAAGCTGCGGTTTGTCTGCATTTAATCACACAAGAATATCCAGATATTCCTGTTATTTTGACAGATACAGGATATCTGTTTCCTGAAACTTATCAATTTATCGATTCACTGACAAAACAGTTAAATCTCAACCTTAAAGTCTATCGTGCTGAAATATCTTCATCTTGGCAAGAAGCTCGTTATGGAAAGCTTTGGGAACAAGGTATTGAAGGGATTGAGCGTTATAATCACATAAACAAAGTTGAGCCAATGGAAAGAGCATTGAATGAACTACAGGCTCAAACTTGGTTTGCGGGATTACGCCATCAGCAATCTAAAAGCCGTGAACATCTGCCTATTGTTTCTATAGCCAAAGGTGTATTTAAAGTATTACCGATTGTCGATTGGGATAATAAACAAATTTATCAATATCTTAAAGAAAATAACTTGCCTTATCATCCTTTATGGGAGCAAGGATATCTCTCAGTGGGTGATACCCATACTACACGTAAATGGGAAGAGGGCATGAGCGAAGAAGAAACGCGTTTCTTTGGCTTAAAGCGTGAGTGCGGTTTGCACGAATAAAATTATTCATTATTAATATTATTCGGGTAATAGAGAAATCTATTGCCCTATTTGTCGTGATAAAATAAATAATACATTGAAATATAAATAATTTCTCTTATTCCTTTCTGTTCCATCTCATAGCTTTTTGTCATTTCATAAGCACAATTGCACCTTTTATAGTCATTATTCATAAAATGAACAATTGATATTGAGAATACGCGTATGGAATACCTGCCATTATTTTTCGATTTAAAAGAGCGCCCAGTGCTTCTTGTGGGTGGCGGTCATGTGGCTGCGCGTAAAGCATCATTATTACAACGTGCAGGTGCTCACTTAACCGTGGTTGCTCCTGAGTTATGCGATGAATTGCATCAAGCATTTATAGAAAATCGCATAGAGTGGATTGCTGGGCATTATCAAGAAGAATATCTACAAAGTACGATGCTCGTGATTGTGGCGACAGATGATAATGCATTGAATCAACAAGTCTATCTTGATGCACAAGCAAGGCATATTTTTGTCAATGTAGTAGATTCTCAGCCACAATGCTCATTTATCTTTCCTGCCATTATTGATAGAAGCCCAATTTTAGTGGCGATTTCTTCTGCGGGTAAAGCGCCTGTTTTAGTCAGAATGCTACGTGAAAAGCTAGAAGCAATGCTTCCAAATTCATTAGGCACTATGGCGACGATTGCAGGAAAATGGCGACAAAAAGTAAAACAGCATTTACATACATTTCAAGCGCGTTGCCGTTTTTGGGAACAAGCATTTAGTGGCAAATTTGCTTCTTTAGTGGCTAATGATCAAATAGCACAAGCGCAGGCGCAACTCGAGCAACAACTTCAACAGCAAGATATGCCTCAAGGCGAATTAGCATTAGTAGGTGCAGGCCCCGGTGATGCAGGACTTCTTACGCTTCGTGGTTTACAAGTCATTCAACAAGCAGAAGTGGTTCTTTATGACAATTTAGTCAGTCCTGAAGTTTTAGAGCTGGTTCGTCGTGATGCTGACACTATTTGTGTGGGTAAAAGGGCGGGTCAACATAGTGTTTCACAAGAAGAAACCAATGATTTAATCGTGAAATATGTAAAACAAGGAAAACGCGTTGTGCGATTAAAAGGTGGCGATCCTTTTATTTTTGGTCGTGGTGGTGAAGAGCTTGAAGTGGCGATTGAACATGGTATCACTTTTCAAGTTGTACCTGGTATTACCGCTGCCAGTGGTGCAAGTGCTTATGCAGGTATTCCATTAACACACCGAGATTATGCGCAAAGTGTCACCTTTATGACAGGGCACTGCAAAGCACAAGGTAATGAGCCTGATTGGGCATCATTAGCACAAGCTAATCATACTTTAGCCATTTATATGGGAACAGCGAAAGCAGAATACATTAAGCGATATTTAATTGAGAAAGGGCGAGCGCCAACAACCCCAATCGCGGTAATTAGCTGCGCAACGCGTACAGAGCAACAAGTCTTTACTGGCGATTTAACGCAATTAGCGCAATTAGCGCAGAAAGCACCAACGCCTGCATTACTAATTGTAGGCGAAGTGGTCGCACTTCATCATCAACTTGCGTGGTTTGGCGATAAAAAAGTGCAGGAAACTCGCACTTCATCACGCTCTCCTTTGGTTCATTTTGCCTAAAAATGAGGTTGTTATGAATAGTACACAATTAACTCATCTTCAACAGCTAGAAGCAGAAAGCATTTATATTCTGCGTGAAGTTGTCGCTGAGTTTGAAAATCCCGTAATGCTTTATTCAATAGGCAAAGATTCATCGGTGATGTTGCATCTAGCGCGTAAAGCATTCTATCCAGGAAAGTTACCTTTTCCATTACTGCATGTTGATACGGGATGGAAATTCAGAGAAATGTATGAATTTCGCGATAAAACAGCGAAAGAATATGGTTTTGATCTAAAGGTTTATCGTAATCCTCAAGGTGAAGAGCTGGGTATTAATCCTTTTATTCATGGCAGTGCAAAGCACACTGACATCATGAAGACAGAAGGATTAAAACAAGCATTAGATAAGTTTGGTTTTGATGCGGCATTTGGTGGAGCTCGTCGTGATGAAGAAAAATCACGTGCTAAAGAGCGAATTTATTCTTTTAGAGATAAATCCCACCGCTGGGAGCCTAAAAATCAACGCCCTGAATTATGGAAAAATTATAACGGTCAAATAAATAAAGGGGAGAGTATTCGAGTATTTCCTCTATCTAATTGGACTGAACTCGATATTTGGCAATATATCTACTTGGAAAATATTGATATTGTGCCTCTCTATTTTGCTAAAAACAGACCCGTTATTGAGCGTGATGGAACGCTTATTATGGTTGATGATGACAGAATCGACCTTAAAACAGGTGAAGTTATTACACAACAACAAGTTCGGTTTAGAACATTAGGTTGCTGGCCATTAACAGGTGCTATTCCATCACAGGCTGAAACACTACCTGAAATTATTGAAGAGATGTTGATCTCAACAAGCAGTGAACGACAAGGGCGTCTGATTGATAGTGATCAATCAGCTTCGATGGAATTGAAAAAGCGCCAAGGTTACTTTTAACAGGAGGGTATGATGAGATCAGCAGCCATAAAAACGAATCAACTTATTGTGAGTGAAATCGCGCAATCAGGTGGTGTTGAAAGTTACCTGAAAACGCAACAAAACAAAGGGTTATTACGATTTTTAACCTGCGGTAATGTTGATGATGGTAAAAGTACATTAATTGGACGTTTACTACATGATACGCGCCAGATCTATGAAGATCAGCTATCAACACTGCAAAATGAAAGTAAAAAAATAGGGACACAAGGCGAAAAACTTGATCTTGCCTTGCTGGTGGATGGACTTGCCGCAGAAAGAGAGCAAGGGATCACTATCGATGTTGCTTATCGTTATTTTTCAACAGCAAAACGCAAATTTATCATTGCAGATACACCAGGCCATGCGCAATACACGCGTAATATGGTGACAGGAGCTTCAACCAGTACACTTTCTATTCTGCTGATCGATGCTCGAAAAGGCGTACAAGAGCAAACACGTCGCCATAGCTTTATCAGTACATTATTGGGAATTCGCCATCTTATCGTGGCCATTAATAAAATGGATCTTGTTGATTACCAACAAGACGTTTTTAATGCCATTGAACAAGATTATCTCGCCTTTGCACAACAGTTGCCTAATGATCTCACGATTGAATTTGTGCCTATTTCTGCTCTTGATGGTGATAATGTTGTCTCGCCATCGCGTTTTATGCCTTGGTATCAAGGTGAATCACTACTGACATTACTTGAACAGGCTCCTGTTAAATTTGGTGAAAAAACATTGCCATTGCGTTTTCCTGTGCAATATGTGAATCGTCCTGATTTGGACTTTAGAGGATACAGTGGCACTATCGCTTCAGGTTCCCTTTATCAAGGACAAGCCATCAAAATATTACCAGCAGGGCAAATTTCAACAATTAAACGTATTGTGACCTTTGATGGCGATTTAACACAAGCCAAAGCAGGACAAGCGATTACATTGGTTTTAGATGATGAAATTGATATTAGCCGTGGTGATATCTTTGTTGATGCCAATGATACAAGTGTGCATATCTCCTATCATGCTTTAGTTGATATAGTATGGATGGCAGAACAGCCATTAGTGCAAGGCGCTCTTCTTGATATCAAAATCGCAGGTAAAAAGAGCCGTGCTAAAATTGAGAATATTCATCATCAAATGGATATTAATAAATTGACTCAACAACCAGCAGAAAGTTTGGTGCTAAATGCCATTGGTAGCGTCGAACTTTCTTTTGAAGAGCCATTAGTCTTTGATAGTTACCAAGATAATCCACAAACCGGTAGCCTAATTTTTATTGATAGGCTGAGTAATGTAACGGTAGGTGCTGGACTTATTCGTGAAGTAAGGCAAACACCCACAAAATCATCATCACAATACGATGCTTTTGAAATCGAACTTAATCAGCTAATCAGACGTCATTTTCCTCATTGGGGAGTAAGAGATCTTCTTGGGGGCAAAGAGTGACAGGAAAAACAGATATTGTATGGCATAACCATAAAATAGATCTGGTACAACGAGAATTAAATCAAGCACACAAAGGATGTGTGCTTTGGTTTACGGGATTATCAGGATCAGGTAAATCCACACTTGCTGATGCCTTAGAACAACATTTTTATCACTATTCACAAACACATTCACCCATTCGGACATATTTATTGGATGGCGATAATTTACGCCATGGATTATGTGCTGATCTTGGTTTTAGCGAGGAGGATCGACATGAAAATATTCGTCGTGTAGGGGAAGTGGCTAAATTAATGGTTGATGCAGGACTCATCGTGTTAACCGCGTTTATTTCACCTTATCGACAAGATAGACAACAAATTAGAGACAGTTTTTCTCAAGGACGATTTGTTGAGATCTTTGTTGATACACCTTTAGATGTATGTGAATCACGTGATCCCAAAGGCCTTTATCAAAAAGCGAGGCGAGGAGAAATAACACAATTCTCTGGTATTGATTCGCCTTATGAGGCACCTTTATATCCAGAATTACACCTCGATGGCACACGCTCCCTTTCTGAATTAACTCAGCAAATCATCGATTTTTTAAACAAAAATAAATTTTACGAATTAGACTAATATTTGTATTAATCTATATTGTGTATTCTCTACTCACAGAGAATACACATTTTTTGTGATTAATAATGTAATATATTCCCGCGCTTTTGTGGCGTCTATGATTGAGTTGTGGGATGATTAGCCCATTAATCTTGGGGGTGGTAATGGGGAAATTGACAGTCTTACTTCTTATTTTGCTTGGTGGATTACAATATTCATTGTGGTTAGGTAAAAATGGCATTCATGATCACAGCAAAGTGACGGAAGAAGTGGAATCTGCATTAGCACAAAACGCACAATTAAAAGCGCGTAATGATAGGCTATTTGCAGAGATTGATGACCTCAACGGCGGACAAGAAGCATTAGAAGAGCGTGCTCGTACTGAATTAGGCATGATAAAACCTAATGAGACATTTTTCCGTATTGTGAATGACAAGTCTCAACCACGTCGTTAATTTATTAAATTAATAGTGTGTCTAGATATAAATATCATAATGAATAAAAAAAACTCAATTCCTCCTATTGTTGCGGTGATCCCTGCTGCAGGTATAGGAAGCAGAATGCAATCATCCTGCCCTAAGCAATACCTTAAAATTAGTGGCGTAACTATTCTTGAGCATACCCTTAATGCTTTACTAAAACATTCACGTATCAGTCAAATTATTGTTGCGATTAGCCCAGAAGATAACTATTTTCACAAGCTTTCAATTGCTAAAGATAAAAGAATTATAACGGTTAACGGTGGTGGTGAACGGGCTGATTCTGTGCTTTCAGGATTAACTTATGTGACTGAGCATTTTCCTAAAGAAACATGGGTTTTAGTTCATGATGCAGCAAGACCTTGTTTGTATTTTGGTGATTTGGATGCACTCATTCAATTAATTGATACAAAGCACACTGACTCACAGTTTATTGGTGGGATCTTAGCATCTCCGGTTAGAGATACTATGAAGCGTAGTTATCAAACAAATAGCCATATTGAACAAACGGTTGACAGAACGACACTGTGGCATGCGCTAACCCCACAATTTTTTCCTGCCATCTTGTTAAAAAACAATATTGAAAAAGCACTTTCACAAAATGCGACAATTACTGATGAAGCTTCTGCTATGGAGTTTTGTGGCTATGAGCCACTATTAGTGAAAGGGCGAGCAGATAATATTAAAGTGACACAGCCAGAAGACTTGGCGCTTGCAGAGTTTTTTCTCTCTCGTCAAATTACCCGTATAAGGAATAAATAATATGAGAATCGGACACGGTTACGATGTGCATAAATTTGGTGGAGAAGGCCCAATTATTATTGGTGGTGTGAGAATTCCTCATGAACAAGGACTTCTTGCTCATTCTGATGGTGATGTAGTTCTCCATGCTATTACTGATGCTATTTTAGGCGCTGTAGCCATGGGCGATATTGGTACCCTTTTCCCTGATACCGATCCCGCTTTCAAAGGTGCTGATAGCCGTGTTTTATTAAGAGAAGCGTTCTCTCGTGTTATGGCAAAAGGTTATCGTATTGGTAATTTAGATGTCACGATTATTGCTCAAGCTCCAAAAATGCTACCTCACACGCCACAAATGCGCGTTAATATTGCAGAAGACCTACAATGTCATATGGATGATATTAACGTTAAAGCAACAACTACAGAAAAATTAGGATTTGTTGGACGCAAAGAAGGTATTGCTTGTGAAGCAGTTGTTTTACTTACCAAAGAGTCATTATCTTAATGAGTGAATTACTAGAACTTCAATGGTTACATGGAAAACCACAAGCAACAGGTCTTTTAAAAGTAAAACCTGAAGATTTTATTGTTCGTGAAGAGCTTGGCTTTACCCTCGATGGTGAAGGTGAGCATGTCATGGTCAAAGTAAGAAAAACGGGGTGCAATACTGCATTTGTTGCTGAAAAATTAGCTAAATTTGTCGGTATTCACCCTCGTGATGCTAGCTATGCAGGCTTAAAAGATAGAAATGCGGTTACAGAACAATGGTTCTGTTTGCGTATGCCAGGTAAAGAAATGCCTGATTTTAGCCAATTTGAACTTGAAGGCTGTGAAATATTAGAAACAACTCGTCAACAACGAAAATTGCGCATTGGTACGTTAAAAGGTAATTATTTTACTTTAGTACTACGAGATATTTCAGATAAAGCCTTTGTTGATACACGTTTAGCGTTAATAAAACAGCAAGGTGTACCTAATTATTTTGGGGCACAACGTTTTGGTCGAAATGGTGATAATCTAAGACAAGCAATGCGTTGGGCAACCAATGAAATTCGTGTGAAAGAGAGGAGTAAACGCAGTTTTTATCTCTCAGCCGCACGCAGTGCGATGTTTAACCATATTGTCAGTGAACGATTAGCGCAAAATCTTTACTCTACGGTATTGCTTGGTGATGCGATGCAACTTCATGGTCGAGGTAGCTGGTTTGTGGTTGACGAAGCAGAGCTTTCTCAAAGCCAAACACGTTATGACGAACATGACATCCATATTACGGCACCTTTACCGGGAAAAGGGGATCTAGGGACACAATTGCAAGCGTTAACGTTTGAAACCAATAATCTTATTGAGTATGAAACGTTTTGGTCATTGGCTCGACAAGAGCGAGTTGATAATACACGACGTGCCATCAATATGTTACCTGAAGATATGTCATGGCATTGGATTGACGACAAAACCGTTTCTCTCTCTTTCTTTTTGATGGCGGGTAGCTTTGCGACAAGCGTTGTTCGAGAATTACTATTATTAGGGAATGAAGATGCTGAAAATATTGGTGAGTAATGATGATGGCGTAATGGCAAAAGGGATACAGACACTCGCCAAGGCATTACGCCAGCGTTATGATGTACAAATAGTCGCACCTGATCGCAACCGTAGTGCAGCGTCTAACTCGCTAACTATTGATAGACCACTACGTAAACAAACGCTTGATAATGGTGATATCGCAATTGTTGAAGGCACACCGACAGACTGTGTGTATCTCGGTGTTAATCATCTGGTTTTACCTCGCCCTGATATTGTTGTTTCTGGCATTAATCATGGACCTAATTTGGGTGATGATGTCATTTACTCTGGTACTGTTGCAGCTGCGACAGAAGGGCGGTTTTTAGGATTACCTGCTATTGCTGTTTCTTTAGATGGTGAAACGCATTTTGAGACAGCAGCACAAATTACCTGTGATATTTTAGCGATGTTACAACGTATTCCATTAAGAGCGGGGAATATTTTAAATATTAATGTTCCAGATATTCCACTTGATGAGATTAAAGGTTTACGTATTACTCGCTGTGGCAGCCGCCATGCATCACAACATGTATATACGCAAACAGACCCTAAGGGGAATACACTTTACTGGATAGGGCCTCCTGGTGAGAAAAATGATGTTGGTCCTGACACCGATTTTGCAGCTATTGATGAAGGTTATATCTCCATTACGCCACTCCATGTAGATTTAACAGCTTATAAAGCCCTTGAATTACTACAGAACTGGTCAAATAAAGCAGAGGTTAAAAAAACATGTTAAGTCGGTCAATGAAAGACTTACTGACAATGTTAAAAGAGCACGGCATCAAGGATGAAAGCCTGCTTGAAGCGATAAGTAAAGTACCTAGAGAGCACTTTATTGATGAAGCGCTTTCTCATAAGGCTTATGAAAATACGGCTTTACCTATTGGTAATGGTCAAACAATTTCACAACCTTATATTGTTGCTAAAATGACAGCATTATTGGAATTAACGCCAGATGATTGCGTTTTAGAAATTGGCACAGGCTCTGGTTACCAAACGGCAATATTAGCGAATCTTGTTCATCATGTAAGTTCTGTCGAACGAATAAAATCATTACAATGGCAGGCAAAACGACGCTTTAAACAGCTTGATCTGCATAATATATCTACTCGTCATGGTGATGGATGGGAAGGGTGGACATCTAAAGGTCCATTTGATGCTATTATAGTGACAGCATGCGCTATTGAAGTACCACAACAGTTATTAATGCAACTTGCAGAAGGTGGCAGAATGATTATTCCTGTCGGTGAGCAACATCAAGTATTGAAGTTTATTCGTCGATTAGGTAATGATTTTCACTATCAATCTATCGAAGCTGTTCGATTTGTTCCTTTAATTTCTGGTGAGCTTGCCTAATTTCCAGATTAATCTGACCGTTTTTTATTACTGGATTTTAACAGCTTGTCGTAATCTGCTCTAATAAATGAAACATTTTCAAAAAATTAACGTCTTTTTGTGTCACTTTGCAAATTGGTAGGCGCTAATACCTTTAAAAGGGAGAAGGAAGTATGAATTCAGAACGCCCAATTAAACATATTCGCTGGGCAATCCTCTGTTCGGTAGTGGGATTGGCATTAACTGGTTGTGCAGATACACCTTATCGCCCTGCACCTATTACCTCTGTTAAAGATGGCTCTTCAAATAATACGGTATCAAATACACCGACTATGAATAGTGGAGCGACGCCGGTAGAAAGAAGTTCAGCAACACCACTACAATCTGCGCCACCTTCAAGTATTAAGACGAATTCATCACCAAGTAACATTAATACCAGTCAGCCACAAAATAGGCCAGTACAAAATACGACTATGCCACGTAATGTTGCAACCAATGATTCAGGCCGTATTGTTTATAACCGCAACTATGATGCTATCCCTAAAGGAAATTACGACGGTAATACTTATACCGTAAAACGGGGTGACACAATGTTTTATATTGCATGGATAACAGATAGTGATGTAACAGAGCTGGCTGCAATGAATAATATTCCAGAGCCATATAGCTTGAACGTAGGGCAAGTACTCAATATTGGTAACCGTCAAGTCAATACCGGTACAAATACCAATGTAAACAAATCTGTTATTAATACTTCAAGCAGTGCGGGTGTTCAAACGGCACAAACTAAGCCAAAAACAAATATTGCTGATGGTCCTCTTATCACCAAACCAACAACAACGCCGAAAACAACAACACCGCCACCAACAACGAGTACTACAACAACAACGCCAGTACCAACAAAAACGGCAACCACAGGTAAATGGCTATGGCCTGCACAAGGTAAAATTATTGAAAATTACTCGAGTGCACCAGGTGGTAATAAAGGAATTGATATTGGTGGGACTAAAGGCTCACCTATTGTTGCAACTGCAGCAGGTAAAGTCGTGTATGCAGGTAGTGCGCTAAGAGGCTATGGTAACTTAGTGATTATCAAACACAATGACGAGTATCTCAGTGCTTATGCTCACAATGACACTATTTTGGTACGAGAACAGCAGAATGTGAATGCAGGACAACAAATTGCGACCATGGGAAGTACAGGAACAAGTTCTGTACGATTACACTTTGAAATTCGTTATAAAGAAAAATCACTTAACCCAATGAGCTATTTACCTAAAAAATAGATAAGCAATTTAACAGTATTGATAGTGAATTATCCTAATTTTAAACACCCTTCTTAATCCAAAGAAGGGTGTTTTTTATTAATTACATGATTAAAATATTGAAATTGAATAAAAATATTACGTATAAACACGTATTTTTAGATAGATAAATTGAAATATCTTTATAAAAATATAGATAAGGCTAATTAGACAGTTGATTCTAATGCAATGAATGAGTATGCTAAAAACGTCGATTAAAAAGCAAATTAGGAATTATTGGTATTTATTGATGGTTTATAAATGAATATATTATTTAGAGTTTATTTTCTATTTTTGATAATTCTATTAAATAATGAATAATATAAGTTATCTAATGTATTTATTTGCTTTTTTATGATGACAATAGTCACAAAGCATTCATTATATAAAGTAATCTTATGTGTAAATAATTATAAAAACACATGGGAATATAACAAGAAAAACTGTTAATAAATGTAATCAACTAGCTAAGTTATATATTGATTAAATAAATAATAAGATTAACAGTAAAATAGATTAAGTTATTTTTATTTGGTAATTCGTTACAAGGGAAAATCAGTAAACCCGTTGTGATATTACACAGCGATAAACTGGTAAATAGACTTCATATTGATAGTTATTTACCTAAATTATCTAGGGTAGGAGCAGCTGATGAGCCAAAGTACACTAAAAGTGAACGAGTTATATACAGATGAAATAGATGAGAACATGGATGAGTTCGATGAGGTTGCTGCAAAAGAAGCAGAAAATGAGTCTGATACTCAAGATGAAATTGAATTAATTGAAGGTGTGAATCAGCGTGCACTTGACGCAACTCAGCTCTATTTAGGTGAAATAGGCTATTCTCCATTGCTGAGTGCTGAAGAAGAAGTATTTTTTGCTCGTAGGGCACTACGAGGTGATATCCCTTCAAGACAACGAATGATAGAAAGTAACTTGCGTTTAGTTGTTAAAATATCTCGTCGCTATACTAATCGAGGCCTTGCGCTTCTTGATTTAATCGAAGAAGGTAACTTAGGTCTGATTAGAGCTGTTGAAAAGTTTGATCCTGAGAAAGGATTCCGTTTCTCAACCTATGCTACATGGTGGATACGTCAAACGATAGAACGCGCCATCATGAATCAAACTCGTACTATTCGCCTGCCAATTCATATCGTAAAAGAACTCAATGTTTATCTAAGAACTGCAAGATCGAGCTTGCAGAAAGCTAAATTTAAACTAAAATGCACTATCACCTGTTTGATGTGAGACTACCATGAAAAAGAACGAATTAATTCAAGCAACAAGGCCAACTCGTACTCAACTTATTCGTTCGGTCGCGACCTCTACGGCGATTGAAACAGGGCAGGAGTCCCGTCGCCTTGAAGAAGAAATGAAAGCAAAGCGTGAGAAGTTTGGGCATTTGAAACTTGCGATTTAGTTCGCTTTCAAGGCTTCGTTAACCCAATATTTCATGGGTTCATAGTTAAGGTTTAACCCTGCGTGGATTGCTGCAATGTACTGCTCGGGGTGTTGAGTCCAACTTTCATAGTCTAACGGTTGAAACCCAGCTTGTACTGCCATCACATCAGCGAGTAGCCGCGATAAGCGCCCATTACCTTCCCTAAAGGGATGTATCAGAATCAACTCCACATGTACCGTGGCAATAGCCTCTATGACTTGTTCTCTGCTCATATTGGTGCAAGGCGTGTACTTCGCTAGATACTCTTTTTCAAATTGAGCAAGTAACTTTGCAACTCGACCCGCAGGGGCAAACATAAAGCCACCTTTGCTAATATTCACCGTGCGTAATTGACCAGCCCACTCGTAAACATTCCCTAACCATTGGCGGTGCCAACGCTGAATAAGAGATACTGTGATTTGCTCTGTTGGAAATTGTTCTTCAAAAATGGTTTGATACAGTTTTTCTAACAGGACAAGCTCAGCATCATTGATATCATCAACGTTTGAAAGCCCCAGCTTGTTAGCTAGCACTTCTTCATCAGAACCATCAGCAAATTTTGCTTCGCTGTTAAACACATCGTATTTATTCATATAAGCGTGTTCTTGTGGTGTGAGTATGAATTTTGTACGTTATAATGCTAAAAACATCAAATAAATAATAACTACCTATAAATCAACAGATTAATTAAGTGTAGGTTAAATTATAGGTTTTGCTGAAAAATTAATAAATATCGTTATATTTCAACGCTAACACGCTCATGCATCATGGGTATGTAGGATTCGAGATTTTGGTTATCTATCATAAACGTGTTTTTATTAACCTATTGAATTTGTTTGACTCTGTCTATTTTAAATTTTCTAATCAATTTTATTTTATCTTATAAAATAGCACGGTAACCCAGAATTAATTGTTAGCTGAATAGAGAGTAAGAATGACTGTCAGGATATAATAAGTCCACGAAAAGTACCAATTTATACATTGAATTAAAATACAAATAATATATCTATAAATAATACTCTACCAATAAAAAGAGCCTTGAAAATCGGCTCTCAAAGCTCAGTATTTAAAACGCAGATGTAAATAGGATATTTTTACATTACAACATCAGATTGTACTTGAGATAATTTTCTTACCCATGGGTTATTTTGTTTAAACTCTTTAGGGAGATTATTTATCGCTTTCTTAGCTGATGATGTTGTTGCAAACTCACCATAAACAAGCACATACCATTGACGTCCATTACGTTGTGTTTCATAAATCCAATAATTGGTTAATTTATGGCGTTTAGCGCTTTCTAATAACCCGTCTTTTTGTGCTGCACTGGCAAGTTGTAGCGTAAAATGTAGAGCTGATGCAGATTGTGGATGACCACCTAAGTTCCATTCATTATTAATATTGGTATTTTTAGGCTTTATTGTGATAGGTGGCTTTTCCATTATAGGTGCTGGTGTTATTGGTAATAACTCAACGTTTTCTACGGTAGAAGAGATGGATATTTCTGACTCAATTTCGGGTGTTTTTTCAATAATATCTTCGTTCTTAATCTTATCGTCTTTAATATCATCCTCAATTTTTTCTTTAGGATTTTTTTCAAATATTTCAACTGATAAGCTATCAACAATATTATCGTGTTCTAATTCTGGCGCTATAACACTATTTTCAATAGGTAGTGGTTTATCAATATGTAGCCAATGCTGTAAATAGCGAAGGGCATTGGCACTCCATTGCCAAAATATATCGGCATAAGGTGTGATAATTGCCGTTTTTTCTTCCGTAATTTGTACAATAGAGTCTTCTTGATAATTTGAAGTTAACTCAGGTAAATAATCACATTCTTGGAAAGTAGGATAACGATATATCTTGGCGTGTTGCTGATTACTTTCTACCGCAGATAAAGCTTGCTGTGCCATAGATTGAACTTCAATATCATTTTGTTGAACAGCTTTATTTAACCAAATTTCAGTACAATATCGATTTAATTCACCACCAATACCATCGTAATACATAACGCCTAAATTATATTGTGCCAATGGATAATTTAAACGTGCGGCTTTGTGTACCCAATAGCGACCTTTAGGAATATCTTGTTGAACATCATCACCATTAATATAGTGAACACCAAAGTCATATAACATGGCTGGTGTACCTGATATTTCAAGTTGTTTCTCACATTGCTGTTCTATTTGTGTATTGCTAAAACATTGAGAGAGATTGTCTAATTTAACTCTCTCATTATCTGTTAGTGAATTTTCAGCATAAGCAGTGTTTATTTCGATACATAACAGAAATATCCACGTAAGATTTTTTTTATTCATTTTTGTTGCGATATCTCATGACATAAAGAAAAGGGAGCTCTTATTAAGCTCCTTTTTAGATGAGTTCTGGGATTCAATCCCAATCAATGGTAATCGTAGCGGTTCCTGAAGCTGAGCCCTGTGTATATCCTTCACCTCGTGAGCAAAGACTAAAGCGATAAGGAATGGTATTGATTCCTTGTTGTAAGTTAATGTCGACAATATTGGAAGGAACCTCTGAAGTACCAACGCCGAAGGTAATGCCCGAGGAACTACAAGGTGAGTATATTTTTTTTATAGAGGCTCGTACTGTTGCAGGAGCAAGACTCCCATCAGTATCCATTATTAATCTCAAGTCATTGGTGTACCCTTGAGTTGTTCCCTTAAGTGTTAGTTTTGCTGGGGTAGAAAGACTACTATCTCCTCCAGTACAATCTACAGTTAAACTACCATCAACAGCACCAAGAACATCCCTTCTATTACCTCCTGGTTTACCTCCTGTATTTCCAGGAAAATCCCATAAATTAACGTCACCAAAAGCGATTTCTGGTGGTGGTGATATGGTACAAACGACGGGAGGATCTACTATGGTAAAAGTAGATGACTTAACTAAATTTACGCTATATGATACTTTACTCATTCCTTTGACTAATTCAACATTAGGAAACGAATATGTTCCTTTGGGGACACCTTTTTTTGCGTAAAGTGTTATTTTTCCAGAAAAGTTAGCATAATCTCCCGGATAGACGCTCGCGTAACTAGATTGATATGCCCCACACCAAGTATATCCGGACTCAGGCATTGCATTGCCTGAAAATACGCCATTACTATCCCATGTACCTGTGGCGATAGTATTATTGCTATATAGTACTCCAGTGGCAGTTCCTTCAAAGACAATAATGATAGGTGTACTATCGTTGTTTAAGGAAATACCAGTAAATGAATCTACTTTCAATAGTCTAGATGTCTTTAGGCAATAGTGTACATAATCAGAACTATTTGAAACGTTGATTCCTATACCATAATAACCAGCCCAATGGCGAGCATCATTATAGTAATCTCCTAATTTAGGGGCAACACCAGGAATTGATGCGGATACATCGCTTGACCATAATATACCGCTATCTCTATTAAATGACCCCGTTGGTCCTGGTACGGCTAATACTGAAAAACACGTCATTAGGCTTGTTGTTTGGATTGTTATTTTTAAATATTTAAGAGACATTTTTATATATCACCCGCTTATTTTATTTTTAATAAATGAGATAAAAGAGAGGTTTTTATTACTAATCCCAATCAAGCGTAATCGTAGCGGTACCTGAGGCTGAACCCTGTTTATAACCTTCACCGAGTGAGCAAAGGCTAAAGCGATAAGGAATGGTATTGATACCTTGTTGTAAGTTAATGTCGATGACATTCCTTTTAGTACCCTCATTATCAGCCGAAAACCATATCCCGTTACTATTACAAGGTGAATATAACTTTTGGATAGAAGCTCTTACGGTAGCTGGGGCAACACTACCATCACTATCCATGGTCATTTTTAAATCATTAACATATCCCTGAGTAGTTCCCTTAAGTGTTAGTTTTGCGGGCACAGAAAGACTACTATCTCCGCCAATACAATCTACTGTTAAATTACCATCAACAGCACCTAGAACATCCTTTCTATTGCCTCCTGGTTTATCCCCTGTATTTCCAGGGAAATCCCATAAATTAACGTCACCAAAAGCGATTTCTGGTGGTGGTGATATGGTACAAGAGAGAGGGTCTACTATGGTAAAAGTAGATGACTCAACTAAACTTTCTCTAAATTTAGTTAAATTATTTCCTTTCACAAATTCTATATTAGGGAACGTATATGTCCCTTTGTTGGCGTTTTTTTGGGCATAAAGTGTTATTCTTCCAGAAAAGTTAGCGTAATCACCTTGAGTGACTGTCCCGCTATTATTTTGATATGCCCCACACCAAGTATACCCCGATCCAGGCATTGCATCGCCTGAGAATACGCCATTACTATCCCATGTACCTTTGGCGACACTACTCCCCCCATCTATTGCTCCAGTGGCAGTTCCTTCAACGACAATAATGATAGGTATGCTTTTGTTTTTTACGTAAACACCAGTAAATGAATCTACTTTCAATAGTCTAGATGTACTTAGGCAATCATGTGGATAATATGTATCGTTGAATCCTATACCAAAATAACCAGCCCAATGGCGAGCATCATTATTGGTCATTGTTTGTGAGGTAGAGGTAACAGAAATTGATGCGGATACATCACTTGACCATAATATACCGCTATTTCTATTAAATGATCCCGTAGGTCCTGGTACGGCTAATGCTGAAAAACACGCCATTACGCTAGATATTTGAATAGCGAGTTTTAATTTTTGAATGTAATGATTCATATTTATATTACCTATATTTAAATATCTTTTGTTTTTATTTAAATGTTTTCCAGCGTGAAAAAACGGCAATATTTTCTTTGAGCTGAATATTTTCTGTTGATATTATTGGTGTTGTATTTATTTCTTTATTTTCTAAAGCATTTGAGTCTTTATTAGGACTGGTTAAATCGCTATTTTCGCAAATATAGGTTATCTGACGTATAGGATTATCTGCACTTACCGTTAAGTTAGCTAAGTTAAAACTAATATTGCACTGTTTATCGGGCGTATTACCCCACTTAATAAATAATTGCCCTTTTTCAGGAAGACCCGCTAAATAAACCTGCCCTAAATCGCCCACAATACCGCTAATGACATCACTTAAACTTTCATTATTTACTAATGTTGCAATAGCACCAAAAGGAACCGGTTTTTGGTTTTGTTGTTTTAGTGTGATTAATGCTTGATAGCCAACACGAGTTGCAATATCAACTTTTACTACTGCACCTTTAGTGGGATAAATATTCACATTAGAATGCGGTAAATCAACCCCTTCAGGTAAGGTTGTAGGATCGATACCCACGCTATTTTTCATATAATCAGTAAGATAAGGTGCAATCGCATAACCTTGACCATCTACTGCCGAATCGCCATTAATCAATTTAGCGCCAGTTGCACCTGGTGCATTGATTAATGCGACAGATTCACCTAATGAACGAGAAAGGGTGACACCACCGCTATGCACTAACATGCCACCACTCAGGCTCATATTTAACGAATTTGAGTTATTGCTATAGCTATATCCTGTGCTGATATTCCCTTTACTTCCTTGATAACCAATATTGGCATTACTGGTTGCTGTTTGCCCTTGATTACCCCAACTTTGAGATACGTTGTAAGACATTGCATTATTGAATGTGCTACCACTTAATCCCATCTGATTTTGTGTACGCCCTTTATTGTCATGCGTCATTGATGTTGTGGCATAAATCGATTGCAGGCTTGATGAGTTGCCAAAAATACGGAAAGGTACACTGACATTTAAGCTGATTTGACGGTTTTCTGGCCATTGGCCATTAGTATCTTTAATGCGGTCAATATTGTAATTAAGACCGTAGCTTACGCCTTTGGTACTCCCACTATAACCAATCGATAATCCAGTTAATGTCTTATTATTTCCCCAATAATCATCACGATTAGCACGGAAGCTTAAAGAGCCATATCCACCTAATTGTTGGCTAAGCTGAGTTTGGAAACTACTACGACGACGTTGTAGTGTCCATGGACTAAGGCCTTCTTCTAAGCTATAACCTTGGCTATTAAATTCGCTAAAATTATAATAATGCTCAGTGGAGTAACGTAAAGCCGTTAAATCAACAGAAGTTCCTGTTGAGGTCAAACTTTTGGAGTAACGTATCCGATATGATTGACCTGTTTTACGATCAGATTGATTATTATTTGATGTAAATTTAGCGGTAGAGTGTGTCATATCAACAGAGACAGCACCGATATCACCAAGTGAAACACCGGTTCCTACGCTGGTGGCTTGATAATCTTTAGCAACCAATGCTCCACCAAATAGCGTAATACCACTTTGCAAGCCATAAACACCTGTACCCAGTACAAAATCAGACTGGCGAGAGCCTTTCGTCATCGAACCATTATAACGACCTGCGGTTAACTCATATTGCCAACCACCAGGGCGTAACATCATCGGTAATGCAGAATAGGGCACAATAAAGCGGCGTTCAGTACCATCAGCTTCTGTTACGGTCACATCATAGTCACCTGATAAACCCGCTTGTTGAATATCATTGATATAAAATGGGCCTGGTGCGACATAGGTTTCATAAACGATATTACCGTTTTGTCGTACTGTAATTCTGGCATTAGTATTTGCTACACCACTAATAGCAGGTGCATATCCACGTAATTGGCTGGGTAGCATTTGCTCATTTGAAACGAGTTTAATCCCTTTAAATGAGACGCTATCAAAGATATCACTACCGGTACTTGCTTCACCAGCATAGATAGTTGAACGCAATGCTTTGATATCACGGGATAAATAGGTATTAGAAAAATTGGTATCTTGGCGCGTATTATTTGATTGATTAGCTTGCCCATCGTATTTCACATAACTGTGTGTCATTGAGCTACGTAAACGCCATGCACCAATATTCGCACCACCACGAACAGAAGCAAATAAGTTGTTTGTTTGTGTTGTATTTTGGTTATTATGATTGCGGTTTTGACTCCCACTAAGGCTATAATTAAACAGCAAGGCAGGAATACCATCTTCCCAGCGATCCATATTCACGTATCCTTTATAAGTTGGATTCATCGCAACTTGAGGAATACTGAGATTGAGCCGTAATGAAGAAACATCAAATTTAACCGTTGAATGTGGGATATAGGCAGTTAAATCATTAATAATCTCATCTTCTTTCAATGATTTTAGTTCAGGGATATTAGGAACATTAATTCCCCAACTTTCGAGTAATTCAGGTGTAAATTGTGGTGTAATTATATTTTTATCATTTTTCTTAAAAAATAGCGCGAACTGCCCTACATCTTGGCTATTTAAAAATACAGATACGGTATATTCACCCTCAGCGATCCCGCCTTCTTGAGCGAAAGCAGAAAGATCGACTTGGTTTGATTCACCACTTAATGTTAAAAAGCTAGGATCAAAATAATCCTCACCATAACACCATGAAGAAATGCCAAACATCACGCCAGCACTTAACAGGCTATAACGAAAAAATGACGGCAGTAAGGCTCGTTTTTTGTTTTTATTCGATTGAATATTTTGCATACAGATATCTCAATATTTAAACAGCCATCAATTAGTTAAGTGATTTAGTTTCTAAAGGCGTTGATTGCCCATAATCATCAATAATTTGCCAACTCACTTTTTTATAATGAGAGGAAGGTAGTGGATAAATTTCATCTGAAAAAGGCGTTAACATGCGTTGCTTTTCTAACGATATTTCATGTGAATCTAACGTTACTTTATTAAGCGTGATGTAATAAGGTGTCGGGTTTTTCACTATTAAGCTTGAGCCTTGTAATGAAAAAGATAATGCTTTAGCACGATCTTCATCACCGATATTTTCTATACCCTCAGGGCGGTAAAATAATTTCAGGTTATTTTCTATCGCTAAAACCATTTTTGTTTTGCCTTCTAACACCGCATTTTCAGGTGTTGATTGGCTTGGAATTGTCTTTAATGACAATGTAAATACAGATTCCCTGTCTTGCGGTAAGTTATTTTTAGTTAATCGAATATAAAGCGTTTTTGCTTCTTCAGGCTCAAAGCGAGTTAATGGCGGTAAAACAATAAAAGGTGTTTCAATATCTGTTATTGCGGTTTCTTCTATTGCTTTATTCTCTGTATTAACAGCAATATCTTGAACGGAGTTTTTATTATTATTTTGTTCAATTTTACCCCAAGGAATAACACGCGCCTGTAATAGAAAAAGGTCTGATGTTTGATTCGTTACCGTGAAATTAATCCCATTTTTTGCCGTTCCAGGATAAATGACACGTGTACTTTCTAATTTTACTCCATTACTTTCTTGCGCTATCGCTTGAGTCATTGGTGCAACTAAAATTACGAGACTAGTAAATAGACCAGCTAATAAAGAAGAACGAGAATAAATTTGCATTGTTAAGCTCCTATTTACTTACCAGACCAACGATAAACTTCACTCATACCGCCGAAATCATTAATCACTGACCATTCAATTGTTGATGCTTTATCCATTTCTTTTATTGAATAGGTTTGCGCTGAAAACGGGGCAATCATAGGACCTTGTTCACGCACATCTATTTCATGGTGATTAAGTGTGAGTTGCGCTAATGTTACATAGTAAGGTGTTGGATTATTCACTATTAATTGAGCGCCTTGTTTATCGAACGTTAGCTTTGCTGGTGCCTCTTTTGCTGGCATAGAAAGCCCTGTTGGGCGATAAAACAGCTTAATAATAGTGCGAATACCAAATGACACTTGTGTTGAAGTTATGCCCTCATCAAATTCATTTTCATCATGCTTTTTCACAGCAGGAATAGCCAAAAAGCTGAGATAAAATACAGACTCCCGATCTAGCGGTAATTTAGAGGTATCATTTTTAGAAATTAACATGCTATTACGGCTTTCTTTCTCTAAACGAAAAAGGGGAGGCGTAATTAAAAAAGGCATTTTTTCGTTAATTTCAGTATTTAAATCTGGTGTCGGTAAAACACGGCTATTTAATAAATAGACTTGATCGCTTTGGTTATTAATAGAAACTTTGGTGCTATTTTCTTTAGCGTTAAATATCACACGAGTTTGACCTAGGCTTAATCCACCTTGTGCTTGGCTGGTATTAATATTTAAAAATAAAGCGAAGAAAAAGCTAGCCACAATAAGAATAGAGTGACGCTGTTTTTGTTTATTCATTATGTCGTTTCTCTTATTCGTAGATAAGATCAAAAGTCACGTTAGCTTGAAATTTACCGCCATGACGCCCTTCATAAGTACAATTACCACACCGTAAAACAGCCGATATAGGTAGTGTGCTATTAATTCCTGATAATTGATCTTCTTTTTTCCAATTACCTTTTACAGTGATATCGCTATTTGCTGCTAAATTATTATTTGAATTGAAAATATTATTTCCTGGAGTGTTTAAATAAACACCATAACCATCAGAATCTTCAGGCCCTAAAGCCGATGAGCGAAAAAGTGTTGAACCAAATGCGGTGGTTTTGTCGCCTGATACTTTTATTTTGGGGATTAATCCCCAGCCCTGACATTCACTTAACGTAATCTCAAATGTTGTGCTTGTTTTAGGTGTACCTGCCTCTGTTGCTGCTTCAATATCTGCTGCGAGTAATGGCTCACCATTATTAAACGTGATAGAAGAGGGGCCACTGACAACACATCCACCACCGATAAATGTGGTGGTAAATCTTAGTGTGGTGCTTGCAGTACCAGCAACAACATCCGTTATTCCCGCTAATGCTATAACGCCACTAATCATGAATTTACTTATTAGAGAATTGATATTTTTTTTCATGCCGAGTTCTCTCATTGTGTTTATTCAAATGACATATTTAGAATTAGCGAAGCGTGAAATTGACCTGGTATCACCTCAGGTTGAAAAGGACCCACTAAACCAACCCACAACACGGCATCACTGCGATAAAAGTTTTTATCATTTAATTCGGTTAATGGCTGACCTAGTCCACCTTTTACAATTGCTGATTTAGGTTGATAAAAATCAGTCACATTAATCGGTTTATCATCAGCAGATTTACGCACCATAAACCCAACGCCATTAGGCGTACCGCTTAAAAACACGGCTTGCTCAGTATCTTGTGAATAAGGCGTTTCACCACTGAGAGTTAATGTAGGAATAATGTTTTCATTCTCATCACCACACATCATTTCTAAGTGCAAAGGCAATACCTGAAATGTTCTCACTGAGCCGGTTAATTGGTTGGCTTGTAATGGTTTAAATTGCAATACATTCTGTGGTAACACTAATTCACAGCTCAGTCCTTTATTTGCCACCATGGCATGTAAAGAGAGTGACGCTTTGTTATCAGCCCATGAATAAACACTTGTGAATAGTAAACAAGTAATAAAACCTAAACGTAATGAAACAGTGGAAAATAAAGTCATTGTCTGCTCCATCTCTTATTCAAATTCAAATTCAAAGGTGATATTCGCTTTTAGCTCACCACCAATACGATTGGGAAAATTACAATCACCACAGGTTAATTGTGCGATTAATGGTAATGAACCATTTAATTTGGCAAGGCTATTTGTTATTTTCCAATCATCGGCAGCTTTAATAATATTTGTCGCTGCTAAATTTGAATTTTCTTTAAAATTACTATCACCAAGTGTTGATAAATAAATACCATAGCCTTTTGCTTCTGAGGCATTATCAGCAAACATGGCATCGCCATATTCTGTTGTTGATTGACCTACCACTTTTATTTTTGGAATTAATCCAAATCCCTTACAGCCTGATAAAGTCAATTTTACGTTTTGTTTTGTAATAGCGTCTTTAGCTTCTATTTGTTCAGGTAAAATAGGTTCATCGTTATTAAAAATAACCGGTGAATCTACAGCAATATTACAAGCACCTTCATAAGCAATATCGGCATTAAATATGACGGTATGTGAACCTGTAATTGAGGCGAATGCTGTTTTTTGTGTAAATAAAAGGACTAATCCAA
>NZ_LXEN01000042.1 GCF_001654855.1 Proteus myxofaciens ATCC 19692 | reverse complement strand
TTGGATTAGTAATTTGTAATCCATTACCTGATTGTGTAAATTGCAAAGACGCCATGCTCTGTTGTTGAGTCATCGATAAATCAGTAGGGCGATAAAACAACTTAATAATACTGCCCGTTGATACCGTCAGAGTGCCATCAATCGCTTTATTTTGTGTCATATCATCGCCATCCTTTGCAGGTAATGCCATGACTCGCAAGTAAAAAACAGATTCTTTATCATTTGCTAACGGTTGATTATCTGTTTTTAAAATACGGATTTGATTTGTAGAACCTGGCTCTAAGCGAAAAAGTGATGGCGTTACTGAGAAAGGTGTTTTCGCTTCACTACCATCAACATTTGCCAGTACTTGCGCTTTAACTAAATAAGGGTACAGAGTTTGCGAACTACTGGTTATTCCTATTGATTGACCCTGAGCTACATCTTTTGCCGTGAAAATAATCCTTGTGCTGTCTAATGAAATTCCTGCCATAGCCTGAGCGCAGACAAAGCAAAGAGACACGAGACAGATTTTTAGTAAATGATAAATTGGCATTGATACTGTTCTCCTAATAATGGGTCTTTCAATAGCAGGGGAAAAATTTCCCCTGAGATATCATCTAAATAGCTTTATTATTGAACAATATAAGCAACTAAGATTGGAGCACTGTAAGAGCCTGTTGCCGGTGCAGCTGTTGTTGATGCCATACCGACTTTAAAGTTATAAGTTGCGCCTGTTTCGCCTTGAGCTACTGCTAATTGAGCACCTTCACCATTTTTGATAGCTGTTGTGCTACCTTCTGGTGTGATCATAAAACCAACGCTGTTGTTATCGTCGCTAACGAAAAGGTTTTTGTCGTTATTCTTAACTGAAGTTAAGCCTTGAATAATTAATTGACCTGTTTCGCCATCATCAGCAGAACAATTAGATAATGTGACTGGCATTTCAATGTCACCTAATTTTGTGTTTGCAACAAAGTCACTTGCCTTTTGTACACCTAAATTCAGAACTGATTTACCGCCGTTAACAGTCACTGTACACGTTGTATTTGTGATGATGCCTTGTAAGGTAACTTCAGATGAAGCGTCGGCATTAGCATTTACGCTCATACCAGAAACTGCAGCGAATAATGCCGTTGTTAATGCGATTTTTTTAAAAGTCATTTTGTGTTCCTTTAATAATTAAATAAAACTAATATTGGTTTAATAACGCAGATAGAATAAATAATGAATAAGCTTATTGCTGAGCTATATATTTATATCGCTCAGTTATGAACTCATTAATTAAAATAATGGTTTTTCTTTATTAAAAGTAATTTTTAATAACTAAAAATAGTTGCTGTAAATAAAAGTATTAATTATTTAAATTTGCTTATCTCTTCATTATTATTAATAAATCTAGTATTTAAATAATCTGTGAAATAGTTATTGTCTTGATATTCCGCTTTTTTTTCTGCTATTGCATAAGAAACATAAGAGAAAAAATCATCAATTGAAATATCTAAACACTTTATTATGTTATACAGTTTTTCAATGGTCATATGAGACACACCATTTTCATAGCGAGATACTTGTTGTTGTGAAATACCTAATTGCTTTGCTAATTCTTTTCCTGTCATTCCCATGGATTTCCGCAATTGCATAATAATTTCACCAACTACAAGCGGAAATAAATTATCTTCATAAGAAGCTAAGCCATCATTAGAAAATGGAGTTTTACGTTTATTCATATTTTAATTCTCATGATGATAAAAATAAGAATTTTTATCATTTGAAGGTAAACAATACATCACAAGAAATAATTAACTTGTATATTTGCTTGTCAGTAAAAGTACTAGATTAATTATTTGAGATCAAATATTGACTTAAATCAATAAAATGTAAAATACTCACCAAGTGCGTATTGATTTTTTATGAAATATAAGATAAAGAACAACATTAACAATAGGTTGTAATATTTATATACCCTATGTACGAGAGACCTTTTTATTTAGCATGGTGATATACTCTGTTAGCGAGTAAATTACCCTCGTAAAAAAAGTGAATAATGCTAAAAATAATAAAATTTCACATTTATAAAACATATTTAAACATTTATACGTAAAAATCCTTAATTTAAAATATTGACTTAATTTTTTTTCTATATAAATCAATGTAATAAATTATTTTGTAATATTTTTATATTTTGTAATATTTATCTTAATTTGCGAAAATTACCAGAGAAAACCCTATTTATACGGTTATTTTGTTTTATTTTATAACCGATATGTAATCTGAATTAACTTATCATCGTCTGTAAAAAGAGGGAAAGTCGAGAGATTATACAATTAAGTATTAATCATAAGTTGGTGGGTGATTAAACAAGAATAGTTTATATTTAATACATCTCTACGTGTTAATACTTATTTTGTGTAGATGGAATAAACGTCCTTTTAATTTGATTAAGATGTTTCCGATATATATATTATAGGAATATTTCAATTGTATTTTTATATAAAAAGTGTATTTAGAAAAAATAATAAATAATGTACTAGTTAATAGAATCGAAAAGAAAATAAAAATATTACTTTCTTTTCGATGAGCTTAAATCAGAAAGGCAAAAACCATCACAATGATGGCCTTTAGTTAGGATTTTTATTCTAAATCATCTAAAAAATCAGGTGTTGGAACAAAAAAGAGTGTTCCAGTAACTGCGGTACTGAATTTAAGCAACATATCAGTATGACCTTCTGGTGTACCTGAAAACATGTTTCTTAACATACGATTTGTTGTTGAAAAATAGCGGGCATAGCCAATAAAGTAAGTACCATATTCATTTTTAGATGGATTTGAAAAAGGCATATTAGCCCTTACAATTTTAAGATCCTCACCATTTTCATCTTGGATATTAGTGACAACATTATGAGAGCCCGGCTCTTTTTCTTCATCTGTTAATTCCACATCATTAAATTTATGGCGTCCAATTACTTTTTCTTGCTCAACAAGTGATTGTTTTTCCCATGCATCC
The DNA here is from genome assembly GCF_001654855.1 of Proteus myxofaciens ATCC 19692. Taxonomy (GTDB): domain Bacteria; phylum Pseudomonadota; class Gammaproteobacteria; order Enterobacterales; family Enterobacteriaceae; genus Proteus; species Proteus myxofaciens. The sequence continues at coordinate 39,375 of NZ_LXEN01000042.1, read as the reverse complement.
ATATTGTGGATATATTTTTGTACAAATGCATAGCTTCCACCAGTAAATTGTGGATCTTCATCACCTACAACAGCATAAGACGCTCTTTCATCTTCAAATTCTGGATTTTCAGTACCATCCACAAAACCAATAATAGAACGTCCATCGAAATATCTAAATCCATGAACTTCATCAACGGGTGTAACAATATCTTTTAATTTTTGGCTAATAATAGAGGCTAATTCATAACAAGCAGAAACCTTTAATGCTCTGATATGGAAAAAGAGATCGCCAGGTGTTGATACTGCGGTATAAACATCACCTTTTATTGCTTTAAATGTATTTAGTTCTTTGGGTTTTGCTTGATTTGGAAAAAGTCTTGACCATACATTAGCACCAAATCCCATTACACAACTTGTTTCTAATTCAGGGAATCGTGTTCTCATGCTACGTAATAGCCCTGAAAGATTATTACATAAATCAATTAATACAGGTCGAGTTTCTGGTGTATCTTTGAGGTTAAAAACTAAAAAGTAGGCATTCTCACAAGGTGATTTCGTGACATCTTGGTATTTCATGGGGGTCCCTAAATGACGAAGAGTAAATAATAAAATAGTACTTATAAATATGGTTTTTAGTTTTACACCAAATCACGACTATTTACAAAGTGACTCTTTGATCTAAACCCTGAAATTTATAAATAAAAAGAAAAGATCAGACTTCCTTTTCAATAAGAATAAATATGTAGTATAAATGAATAAAAAAACAAAAATAGAAATCTGACACTATTAGAAAGTATCTATATATTATTTTGCATTTTTAGTCTTAATTTAACTTATTTTCACGATATGGTGATATTGGTATATAAGAGAATAGAGTGTGTAAAAAATCATTATCAATCAGAAGCTATTATTATTCAGAATGATACGTGGAGTTAGCTTTATAAGATGCCTAGCTTGATGTAGGCATCTTATAATTCGGGCTAAAATCACTTACCAAAAACCTAATACTTTCCACCATAAACTACCGATAGTTAGCCAAACAATAAGGTTTACAACACTCATAATAAAGCCTGTTTTCCACCATTCTCCTAATGTTGTGTAACCTGAGCCATAAATAATAGGTGCTGTTCCTGTACCATAGTGTGTTAATGACATCATTAATGAGGATGAAAATGCTAATGTTAATCCTAATAGCATAGGTGGCGCCCCTAAAGTTAAGCCTGCTGCATAAAAGGCTGCAAACATAGCGGTAATATGTGCTGTTGTGCTAGCAAAGAAATAATGAGAATAAACATAGATAAGCACTAATAATATCATTCCACTTACCCAACTAATTCCCATATTATCAATGCTATTACCCACATTGATGGATAACCATTTAATTAATCCTAGTTTTCCTAAAAAAGAGGCCATCATTACTAATGCAGAAAACCAGATAACGGTATCCCACGCACCTTTATTCTTTAAAATATCATCCCAGCTTAATACACCGCTACACAATAAAACAGATAGGCCTATAAATGCGGCTGTAGTTGCATTTATACTGAATGCATCGCCAAATAATAAAGCGGGAATACCTGCCCACATGATTAAAAGCAATCCAAATACAGCTAAGGTAATTTTCTCAGGTAATGTTAAAGGCCCTAGTTTTTTTAAATGCTCCTTTGCAAAATGAGGTGCGTCAGGTGTTTTAGTTATTTCTGGTTTATAAAGAAAATAGATAATAATCGGCATTAAAATTAATGAAATGATGGCAGGTAAAAAAGCAGCGGTAGCCCACATAGCCCAGGTAAGTTCATTGTCTGGGTTTGTTTCACTAATAATTAGGCTTACGATTAACGGATTTGGCGCTGTTGCGGTAATAAACATCGCAGAGGTAATAGGATTAATATTATAGTTAACCAAAGAAAGATATTTTCCAATTTTACCGCTAGTACCATCATCAGCTTTTGAACCAAAACTATCAGCAATAGAACGCATAATAGGGTGAATTATGCCACCACCTCGCGCAGTATTACTGGGAGTTACAGGTGCTAAAATAGTTTCAGCAATAGCTAAAGAATAGGCAATCCCAATGGTTTTCTTTCCAAAAAGTGAAATGAAGTAATAACCAATTCTTGCTCCTAAACCTGTTTTATTTAGACTCATGGATACCATTATAGAAATACCAATTAGCCAAATAAGATTATTTGAAAAACCACTTAAAGCATCATCAATAGCTGCTTTTGTTGAATGTGGATTGGTGACACCGGTTAATGCAACTAGCGCGATAGCAATAATTGATACAGCACCAATAGGAAGCGCTTTACCAATAATAGCAGCGATGGTGCCCACAAATAAAGCTAATAAATGCCAAGCATTAGGATCTACACCCTCTGGCACTGGAATAATAAACCAAATAACAAGAGTTATAGCAGTGGATATTAATGTGGGGATAGGTCGTAATGGCGTTAATCTATTCATTGAGTTATTCCATTAAATACAGGTAAAAAAAGATAATTATAAGAAAAAAATTGATGCTATATATTTTTATTAATGATAATCCTATTAACATTTGTTTAATTAATCGTTGACTGATGTCATAAAATTAAAAATATTTTATATTTATTTTGTTAAAAAATAATTTATTCATATAAATATAGTTATTATCATATAATTCAATTATCTAATTGTTTTGTATGGTTATTTTAAATTTCTTAAAAATAATTTTCGATAGGAGAAATGGGCTGGAAGCTAAATGTTTATCCATTGATAGATTTACTCTTAAATATTGTTTTTTTAGTTAAGCTTACTAAAAAAATACTTTTTTGATTATTGTTTATAGAGCTTTATTATAGTCCTATTTTGTTTTTTTGATTATCATTTATAGAGCTTTATTGTAGTTCTATTTTATTTTTTTTAATAATTATTATAAATAAAAATATTATTATTTGTTTTTTAGATATGGATATAAATTTATCTATTTTAATTAAGTTTTTATTTATTGATGACTGTTATTTATTTTGCGATGTTACACTTATGTTTATTTTTTATTAAACACCTTGTTTTATAGTGGTTTTTACATTATTAATTGTTAAATTAAAGTTAACTCTATTGCCGTTTTATATTTTAATTTTTTATAAATTAAAAAATTTGTCTCATTATAATTTATTTAATAAATGATGCGGGATTGAATAAAAATTTTTTACAATAAATAAGTGTGACTTTAGTCACTCTACATTTCGTTATTTATTGAGTATGTTTATAAGCAGAGATTAAAACATAATTAATTTAAATATTTTATTTAATATTGCTTAAAAACATAAGCAAATAGGTTTCTATTTATCAAAAAAACAAAATGTAAAAAGATATATGTCATACATATATTAAATGCATTAAGGATATCATAATGATCCATGCTTTTATTAAAAAAGGGAGCTTTCAGGATTCAGTTAGCCTGATGATAATCTCCCGAAAATTAAGTGAAGCCCCTGAAGTGGAAGAAATTTCCGTCATGATGGGTACACCAGCGAATAAATCTCTGCTTGATGTCACCGGTTTCTGGCATGACATCTTTAACGATGCAACACCAAACGATATTTGTGTTTCAATTAAAGCTGAATCTGATGATCCTGCGATTATCGACATGATCTCTAGTGCTTTAGAAGAAGCACTGGCTGATATTGCTAATGGTCAAAAAAGTGGTAATAAACTGACTACAGTTCGTAGTTGGCGCACCGCTAAACAGAAAAATCCAAATGCGAATATGCTACTTATTTCTATTGCTGGTGAGTATGCGGCTGAATTAGCAGACACTGGTTTAGAAGATGGTTGTAATGTAATGCTTTTCTCTGACAACGTCTCTATTGAAGATGAAAAAGCATTAAAAGAAAAAGCCTCATCAAAAGGGCTGATTGTCATGGGGCCTGACTGCGGTACTGCAAATATCGCAGGTGCGCCACTTGCATTTGCTAACATTGCGCCACAAGGTTCAATTGGCATCATCGGTGCTTCAGGCACGGGTATCCAAGAAATCACTTCTCAAATTGTTTTACAACGCCAGGGGATCTCCCATTCTATCGGATTAGGTGGTCGTGACTTAACTGAACAAATTGGCGGTATTAGCGCAATCACAGCAATTAATATGCTTGCCGCTGATCCTAATACTCGCGTCATTGCTTTTGTTTCAAAACCACCAGCACCCGCAGTTCGTCAAAAAATCATTGCTGAAATGAAACGTCACAACAAGCCCATTGTGGCTCAATTTTTAGGCACAACACCTGAAAAATTCCAAGATGATAATATCTATTTTACTCGTACTTTAGATGAAACTGCACGTATTGCAGCTGAATTAGCCCGTGTTGAAGATATTGCAGCAGAATTACCAAAAGTTGCAGATAAAAAAATTATCGGACTTTATGCAGGTGGTACGTTAGCTGCGGAATGTGCCATGTTACTTTCTGAAAAGCTGAGTATTGCTGTGGATAATGAACATAAGCAAGGCACAATGCTTGATGCTGATGGTCATAAAATTATTGATATGGGTGATGATTTTTATACTCAAGGTAAACCACACCCAATGATCGACCCTTCTACACGTAATAAATTTATCAGTGAATTAAGTAATAGAACAGATGTTGGTGTATTACTCGTCGATTTCGTTATTGGTTATGGTGCAACACAAGATCCCGCTGGTGCTTTAATTCAAGAAATTAAAAAGCTCAATGAAAAACGCGGTGAAGCAAATCCTCTCATTACGATTGCCACAATAACGGGAACTGAAAGCGATCCACAAAATCGTAGTGAACAACAAAAACAGCTAAAAGAAGCGGGCATCATTGTCATGGATACGCTACCAGAGGCGGTTTTATTAGCTAAAGAATTAATCCAGCCACATCCAATTGAAGTACACGCCGATACCTCACCTCTTCTAAACGGGATCTCTGTTATTAATGCAGGATTACGTAGCTTCGCAGATGATCTGCAATCAAGTGGTACAGCGGTTGTTCATTATCAATGGGCGCCTGTTGCAGGTGGTAATAAAAAACTGGCTGAAATATTAAAGAAATTGAAATAAGGAATTGCAGATATGTACACAACTATCGAACAAGCGAATGAAGCTGTTATCGAGCGTATCCGTGAAGCGCGTCCTCACTGGTGTGATGTAAGCTTAGCGAAAGAAGTCGTTCCACAATTAGAAACAGGTAAAAAATTACTGCATGCAGGTCCACCTGTAACATGGGAAGAAATGAGTGGCCCTGTGCGTGGTGCCTGTATCGGTGCCTCATTATTTGAAGGTTGGGCTAAAGATGAAGCTCAAGCATTAGCCATGTTAGAAGCAGGTGAAATTGAATTTATTCCTTGCCATAACGTTAATGCAGTAGGACCAATGGGTGGGATCACTTCTGCACATATGCCAATGCTAGTGATTAAAAACCACGTTCATGGTAACTATGCTTACTGCAATATGAATGAAGGTATTGGTAAAGTGATGCGTTTTGGTGCTTATGGTCCTGATGTTCAAGAACGTCTACATTGGATGCGCAATAGTTTAGCGCCAGTCTTAAAAGCGGCGTTAGCAACCATTGAAAATGGTATTGATTTGACTGCAATTATGGGTCAAGCAATTACTATGGGTGATGAATTCCACCAACGTAACATCGCTGCATCTGCATTATTACTACGTGAATTAGCACCTATTCTCACAACTTTAGATTTAGCTGATGAAGAAATCACAAAAGTTACTAAATTCTTAAGCATTACAGATCAATTCTTCCTGAATTTAGCAATGGCTTACTGCAAAGCAGCTATGGATGCAGGCGCACAAATTAAACAAGGTACTATCGTCACGGTAATGACCCGTAATGGTAGCAACTTTGGTATCAAAATTAGTGGGATGGGTGATACATGGTTTACAGCACCTGTTAATACGCCACAAGGTTTATTCTTCTCAGGCTTTAGCCAAGCAGATGCAAACCCAGATATTGGTGACAGCGCAATTACTGAAACATTTGGTATCGGTGGTGCTGCGATGGTAGCAGCACCTGGCGTCACTCGCTTTGTTGGTGCATCTGGTGGTATGGATGCAGCGCGTGAAGTAACCGAAGAAATGGCGGAAATCTACCTTGCTCGCAATATGATGCTACAAATCCCAACATGGGATTTCCAAGGTGCATGTTTAGGATTAGATGCACGTCGTGTTGTTGAAACGGGTATTACTCCGCTTATCAATACAGGTATTGCGCATAAAGAACCGGGTGTTGGTCAAATCGGTGCTGGTACAGTTCGCGCACCTTTAGGTTGCTTTGAAAAAGCGATTGTAGCATTAGCCGAAGAATTAGGCATTGATGCTTAATTAGGCACGCTATTAATTATTAGCACAGCAATAGGGGGCAATATGCAAATTCAAGCGCTTCAAACTAGCCAACATATTCCACATTTTGATGGTGAATTAAAATGTGTTGGTATTTACGATCACGCGTTGAATTTCATTTGCCCTCAACAACGCTTACTGACTTTTCATCGAGAAGGCAGAGGATTAAGTCCAATGGGATGGCTATTGGCACAAGATGACTTTGATTATCTCGCTAAACAGTGCCATCCGTCATTGACTATAAAGATTAAAGATAGGCAAATTACGCTGGCAAATAAACTCGTATTATGTGCAGGTAATATTGAGAATTTGCGAATAAAAGATAAAGCGGAATTAGATTTACGCTGGTTAGAAAGTTTTTTTTCTTTGCTATCACCGACGATTGCAACAGGGCTATATGGACCTTTAAAAAATTACCGTCAAATAGCGCAAATCAGTGAAATTAAATTATTTACTAAGCTATTTCAGAATCAATTAGCAGGTAATGCAGTTAACTGGGCAATGTTTATAGGTAAAGGCCCCGGATTGACGCCAAGCTCAGATGATATGCTGGTTGGCATGTTATTTGCGCATTATTTAGTAGAGCCTGAAAAAAGTCTTAGTTATTTTTTTAATGAAACACTACCTTTATCGTCACTCACCACGATTGTTAGTAAACATTATCTGGAATACGCCACACAGGGAATATTTTCTACCTATTTAATTCAGTTAGGAAAAAAAATAAAAAATAAAGAGATTATTTTTAAGGATATGTTGGAAATTCTCTCTATTGGTCATCATTCTGGCGCAGATACATTATTGGGATTATGGATGGGTTATCAAACTAAACAACAAGAACAGCGTATTAATTAATCTTTTTTTATAAAAATTAATATAAACATTCGGATACGGATAATTATGAAAACAATTGTTATTGCGTTAGGCGGAAATGCATTATTACAGCGCGGGGAAGTTTTATCAGCTGAAAATCAATATAAAAATATTGAATTAATGTCGGAAACCATTAATAAATTAGCGCAAGAATACCGTGTTGTATTAGTACATGGAAATGGGCCGCAAGTCGGATTACTTGCATTACAAAACTTAGCTTATCAAGCCGTTCCAGCTTATCCATTAGATATTTTGGTAGCTGAAAGCCAAGGTATGATTGGTTATATGATGATGCAAAAAATCAATCAAAATAACCCGACACAAGAAATCACAACGGTAATGACTCGCGTTACAGTCGATATTAATGATATTGCTTTTTCTGATCCTAGTAAGTTTATTGGTCCTATTTATGATGAGGAAGAAAAAGAAAATTTAATCGCTCAATATCGATGGACATTTAAAAAAGATGGAAAACATTATCGTCGTGTTGTGCCATCACCTACACCGAAAAAGATTATTGATATCGAAGCAGTAAGACTTTTATTAGACAAAGGTCATATTGTTATTTGTGGTGGCGGTGGCGGTATTCCTGTTAATAACACAAATAATGAATTTATTGGTAGTGAAGCTGTAATTGATAAAGATTTAACGGCAGCTTTGATTTCTCGTGAATTAAATGCAGAACACTTTGTTATTTTAACAGAGGCTGATGCTATTTATAAAAATTGGGGAACACCAGAACAAGCCGCTATTCGTGAAGCTACACCAGAAGAACTTGCACCAATGGCGGTTGCTGATGGGGCAATGGGACCAAAAATCATGGCTGTCAGTGATTTTGTAAATGCAACAGGCCAACAAGCGCATATAGGAGCATTACAAAATATCCAACAGGTTATTGAAGGTCAGTCTGGCACTTTAATTTATAAGTCTTAATTAAATTCTTTCAGGAGCGTCATTATGAACGATGCACAAGTGAATGAGAGTAAAGGCAAAGTCCCTTATTGGGTCAAGCTGACAATAATCTTCTTCTTTGGTTGGATTGCCCTTTATGGTAGCCGTGCTATTGTTGGCCCATTAATGGTGAATATTGGTGCTGAATTTGATTTAACCAAAGCACAGCTTGGTTCAATCATGAGTATTTTCTTTATCGGATATACTGCATTAAATATTCCATCAGGCATTATTGGAGATTATTTAGGTAAGAAAAAAGTCTTAGTTACAGGGGTTATTCTATTTGGCGGGTTTACCATTATTGCGGGTATGATGCCAACTTACGTTACCTTTATGTTTGCATGGGTAATGGTGGGGGTTTTCCAAGGTTTCTATTATGGTCCACAATATGGTTTATCTTCTGAGGCGATACCAAAACACCGTATTACATTAGGTAGCGCGATTATTAATAGTGGTATGGCCTTTGGTCTATCAATTGGGTATTACATCTCAAGTATTTCAGTTGGTGAAATGGGAATGAGTTGGCGTACTCCATTTTATATTATTGGTGTACCCATTATTATTATTGGTTTAGTAATGTTATGGATAATCAAAGATAAGCCAAAAAACAAAGTACCAGCTGATGCTAGCTCAGACACACCAAAACAAAAAACGAAATTAACGTTTAAAGACTTGTTTGGTAATCGTAATATAAACCTCGCGTACGTGACTATTTTTTGTTCTATTTACGGTTTCTTCGTATTAGTAACGTGGTTACCATATTATCTTGAAACAGAGCGTGGTATTACAGGTACTCAAATCTCAACAATTGCTTCTTTAATGCCATGGTTTGCTATTCCAGGTTCACTGTTATTTAGCTGGTTCTCAGATAAATTAGGTCGCCGTAAACCTGTCCTACTTATCATGTTACCGCTTTCTTTAGTCGCTATTCTTGCTGTACCTATGTCAGAATCAATGCCTGTCTTAATTGGTGCACTGATTCTTTATGGTATTGTGGGTAAAATAAGTACTAACCCAGTTTTAGTCGCCGTTGTAGCTGATAACTCACCTCGACATGCGTTAGGAACATCCTTTGGGGTTTATAACTGTATCGGTATGTTAGGCTCTGTTTTTGCGCCAACATTAACAGGCTTTTTATCAGACAAAACAGGGAGTATGGATTCAGGATTCTACTTCGCTGCTATCTTAATTTGTATTGGTATTGTGGCGAGCCTTTTCATTAAAGAAAATCCACAAGCAGAAGCTGCAAAATAATCTCGATTATTTAATTATTATTGGGGCAAACTTTGGTTTGCCCTTTTTAATTGAGGGGATCATAAAAAGATTGCACACTAGGATGGCCTTGTTGAAATAATTCCACTAAATAACTGACAACAGCCCCTTTTTTATCTTCACACCAAGCTAAAGATAATGGTGAATTATGACGTCTATTTTTGACCTCTTTAGCAATAAGTTGCCCACAATCTATTAATGGTTTGCATAAACTTAGTGGCAAAAATCCGATACCGACCCCTTTTAAATGACATGCAAGTTTTGTATGTAAATCGGGGACACGAATCTCATGTTGTCCTGATAATCGCCACGCTGTGCGTTTTGAAAGGTGACGTGAAGTATCCTCAACATTTACCGCTGAATACATTCGCATTTGATCATCACTAAGTACACCTTCAATATCTGCAAGTGGGTGATTAGGTGCAACAACAAATTGCCATTGAATTTCACCCATTGCACTAATATTAATATTATTCTTAAGCGATTCATTTCCTGTAACGCCGATAGCGAAATGGTAATCTTCATTAATTAACGCATCCCAAACACCCATATAGACTTGACGAGTAATATGAAATTGTGTTGATGGAAAACGTTGGTGAAGACATGCCAGCATACTAGCCACTGCCGTTCTATCATAAAGTAGATTATTAATGACAATATTTACTTGATGCTCAACACCTGCATTCATTTGTTGTAGTTCAATAGGCATCGATTCTAGCCAAACAATCCATTGGCGGCATTTTTCTAATAAATATTCACCTGCTGGAGTGAGTGTGACTGTTCTTGTTGTACGATTAAAAAGTTGTGTTCCAATATTTTCTTCTAACGTTTTTATTCGATAACTAATTGCTGCTGATGTTTTATGGAGCGCATCGGCTGCTTTTGTAAAACTTTGGCAGTCTGCAACCTGTATAAAAGTGCGGATCATCTCTTGGTCTAACATATTTTTATCCTGGTGGTAAAAGGCAAAGTATCAGCAGAAAATGTGATTTAGATAGTGTTGCTCACAATAATAGCCATGCAACTAAGCTTATCTATTTTTTTTATCAACAATACAGTGAAGTGAGGTGACTTATAAGCACCTTTTTTTGTTCTGTGTGGTTTTTTATATATTGTATGAAATTTTGATTATTTAAAGACAAGCGAATAAACATACTAACAAAAAACTCATCTGTTGATGGGGCTAATCAGAATTTATGTGGTTTAATAATGTGATGGCTTTCACGTTTCACTCTTCATTTTTATTTATTGGCGAAATTAACCATAAAAAAGAGTGAAACGCGAAGGTAACTACTACAATAAAAAGATAATTAAGCTATTTTAAAGGGGTAAGTAAATAGCAATAAGTGCATAAGATTAAGTGCAAAATGAAATATTACGGCAACCCAAAGACGTCCACTCCACATCCACGCTAACCCATATATTATTCCTGCTAATAACGCAAAAATAACTAGCAATAACCCACCCGTAAAATGTGCTAAACCAAAAAGTGTTGCCGCTATAATAAGTGCGACATAAGGTGGTAAATAATGAGATAAATACTGCTGTATAACCCCTCGGAATAATGCCTCTTCAGCTAGGCAAACGAAAAAGAGATTTGCCAAAATAAAAACAGGTAACCACTCTGGCCAATGTGGTTCAATAGCTAATCCACCGAGAGCGACAGCAAGAAATAAAAGGGCAGGCACGGCAAGACAAAGTAACCCCCATTTTAATTTGCTGACTTTTTTAAGTGGTGTACACACAAAAAGCATAGGTGTGAAAATAAGCAAAATAAAAGGTAATAATGCTTTATCTGTATTTAAATAAAAAGAAAATGGAGCACTATGTATTCCTAAAGATGAGCGTGGAATGTAACGCATATTGTTAAAGCCAGGAATAAAGTGAAATGTTAATCCACTGGCAATAATGATGAGTGTAAGAATAATCGCTGCGCGAAGATACGGCTGTGTTTTATAGCGAGAGTAAGCAAATGCTAAAAGAATAATAATGAAAATAACAGGAAGCGCTTGCCATGTAATAATTCCTGCTATGAAACCACTCATCGCAGTTATTGCTAATGTTAATAGTGATAATGAACGATTAAACCCTAGTAAAAATAAAGAAAGAGCAAGAAGTAGCCAAGTTGTCATAATTATCAATAGTTAAGTGTAAAAAAGAGACGTTAGGGTAAAAGATAGCTCACGTCTAAGCCACTATAATCGATCAAAATAAGTCATTTTATTAGCATCTAAAAAGAAGAGGGTATCTAATATTTTGAAATATAATATAAAAAATAGTATAGATTTTTCATCTAATTTTGAAACAAGCGTTTAATTACATGAATGATTATGACATTAAGTATTATTGATTATTATGCCGATGTCTTCACCATCGGCATAACGAAAAAAGAGAACAACTGGCGATTATAGTTATATATAGAAATAACGGAGAACATGGAAGAAAATAGGGGCTGCAAAACAGAGTGAATCCATTCTATCCATCATGCCTCCATGACCTTCTATTATTGTACCAAAGTCTTTTACACCACTGTCTCTTTTAATTGCTGACATACATAATCCACCAGCGAATCCTGCTAAGGTGATGACTAAAGAAAGTAAGAATGCCGCCCACCATGTAAACGGTGTTGCCCACCAAAGCATCATTCCAATAAGACTTGCTGAAAGAATTCCCCCAACAAAACCTTCTATTGTTTTATTTGGGCTTAATTTCGGCACAATAGGATGTTTGCCAAAGAGTTTGCCAAAGACATATTGCATAACGTCTGAAACTTGCACCACGATCATTAAAAAGAGTAATAAGTTAATATTACGCCCTTCGAAACCCTCAATAGGTAACATTAATAGTGCTGGTGCATAGCTTAGGCAATAAATAGCAATCATAACACTCCATTGAACTTTAGCCATTCGTTCTAAGAAATGGTGAGTATCACCTGAAAGTGCCATACGAGTTGTTATTAGTAAAAAGGCATAAACAGGGATAAATATCGCCATTAAGCTATACCATTGTATGCCAACAAGAATATATTGGATTGGTAAAACAACAAAGAAACACCAGAAAAGAGCTTCATGATCACCGCGATGCGTTGGTGTTAAGGTAATTAATTCACGCAGTGCTAACCATGAAATTAAAGCAAAAAGTATGACAGAGCCAATAACACCAATACTAATCGCTATAGCGGAAATAATGCACATTACCCACCAAGCCTTAATTCTAGAATTAAGGTTAGTAATAGTTGATGTTGGGCCTTTTATCGCTGAAAGAATAAGCCCGATAATACTGGCGATAAGTAAAAATGAAAAAAGGCCAATAAAAATCCAAAGAATCTCATTATTAACGTGTGCCATCGTGTAACTCCTCTAACGCATTTTTTGCTCTTATAAGAAAATCTTGCTTACTTTCATTTTCATGGGTAGGCGTAATGGGAGCACCAAACATGGCAGTACAAATAATAGGTACAACTAAACGTGATCCTTTAGGTAGAACTCGATTTAAGTTTTCAAGATAAATAGGGACAAGTTGCACGTTAGGATTATTACGAGAAAGATGCCAAAGACCTGCTTTGAAATCCTGAATAGAATCCCCCGTATTTCGTGTTCCCTCAGGAAAAAGAATTAGAGAATCGCCTTTATCCAGAATATTTTGCATAAGGGATATGGCATTCGTTTTATTAGATGATGTGTGTTCGTTATCTACTTTTATTTCTTTTTTGACATCATTTTGAACATTTTCATCGTGAGGTTGAGATTTAGATGCATGACGAGGAATCAATATAGCGCGGAAAATACGGCGAGATAAATAACGACGTAATCGCGTTTTTTTCCAATAATCTTCAGCCGCAACAGGATGAACATAAGGGCGAATATTGGGTGCAAGACAAGACCAAATAACTAAGCCATCAAGATGGCTAGAGTGATTAGCATAATAGATACAAGGTCTATCATTAGCAATAGGTGAGGTTTGTTTTGCCCTAACTCCCGTTAAGAAGCGGCAAATAGAAACTAAAACTGATGATACTATTTTTGCATCTAACGCTAGCTTTCCATTTTTCATTAATCAGATACCTTGTGATAAATCTCGTATAATCCTGCGAGTTCTGAAAATTGTAGTTAATATTGAGCCTAAAATAATAATCCATAATGAGGTCAGAAATAACCATGCTCCCCATGTTATCGGAATAAATGCAGTAATAATGGCAACTAGTGTAATTAATGCCATTCTATGTTGTTTCGCCATGGGGCCTGTAAATTGTTGTTCAAGTCCACAACTGCCACCTAAAACACGAACATAGGCTGTCAACATCGCAAAAAAAGAAGCTATCCAACCTAGAGTTGCAGCTATAGGAAAATAAGCAGATAGGCCATAACCAATACCGATAATAATAAATGTATCTGCAATCCTATCGGGTAACTCATTATAAATTGCGCCAGAAGGACTTTTCATTCCCCCTTCTACCGCAACCATTCCATCCAACAAATTACAAATAAGTCGACCTTGGATCATCATTGCACCCAAAATAAGGAGTAGTGCATAAAGGAAGGGAGAATAAGTAAAAGAGAAGAAAAGAGCAAAGAAAAGGAATAAACCCGCCACAGCGGCAAATAAAATGCTAAACAGTGAAATTCCATTAGGCGTTGCACCTTTTTTTTGTAGCCAGCGACTACAATTTGTTGCCCAACTCGCGTTTCTTGCTTTAATCGGTCGCCGATTTTTATCTTGATTGTTCATATTCTTTACATAAAAAATATTATCGATAAGCGTATCATAAGACTATTTAGCGAAAGAGAAAATAAGAATAAACAGATAAAAATCTCTAATGTGTTATATTTTTATCTATTGTTTTATCAAATAGCAAAATGAGTTAATTTAGTCATTAATAATAAAGAAGAAAAAGAATTTAGGTATTGTTACCTATCTTTATTTTGGAGAAAATAAATAAATTATTTACCAAAATAAACAAAGTTTAATATAAATACAGATTGATCACTTAATAAACTATATATTATATTAATTGAACTATTGTTATATAATCTCTATTGTTAATATGGTTATTGTTACGTAATTATACATAATTTCGATAAGTAAATCCTAAATTAAATTATCATATTTTATGATTAATATATTGATCTAAATCTAAACAAAAATCGCACACTCATATTTTGTGTATCTGTTCTATAACATTTTATATTTTTTTACCGTTTTTGAAATTTGGATAATTTTTATAAAAAAATAAGTTATAGTATCTAAATGACTTTAAATAATAATAAGTATAAATTTCAAAATGGAAATAATTTTCATCTTAGATGAAATTGTTTATCAATTCTTAATTGAACCATTAATTAAAATAGTCATTCTTACACCTAATTATTGTTGATTTTTTGGAAGAAGAGATATACATAAATTAAAGTCGATGACAAGAATAAAAGGGATGTATCAATAATAGATAGCAACCCTTTCTATGGTTGAATAGAGCTTAGCACATGAGTTATTTCCATATTCTATGCTAATTATTTAGCACAATTTTGTACAAATACAGGGCTACTCTCATTAATAATTAATAATGAAATTTGAAATGTTATATTATTGTATCTGTAGATAGATTATATCTACTGAAAAATAAGTATCACAAAATAAATTAGTTACTTTTCAAGTCATATTTTTTAAAGAAATCATATTCTTGAACTAATTGTGGTAGTGATCTTATTTTTAATTTAGTGTACATATTTGAACGATGTACCTCTACGGTTCTTGGTGATAAAGACAGCTTTTCTGCGGCTTCTTTACTTGTGTTTCCATCAAGGATCATCTCCATTACTTCTTTTTCTCTATTTGAGAGTTTACCAAATTTATCTTTCAGAGAAATATATGTCCGAAACTGTTCAACTTCGCTTTCATAATGTAGAAAAGACTCAGAAACAATATTAAGAAGTTCATTTACATTGAGTGGGCGAGTTAAATATTCAAAGGCACCTGCTCTAAATGCGCATCTACAACTTTCAATTGAAGTATCTCCTGAGATAATAATAACAGGGATGATGTTCTTCAATTTATTCAGTTCCTTAACAAGGGCAATAGACGGTGATGCACTATTTTTTGTATTAATGATAATACATTCTTTTTGAGCCCCTTTAGTAGAACTAAAATAATATTTTAAAAACGCCTGTTCACTAGAATAGGTTTTTACATTAGCCGCTAATGAAGAAAGTACCGCTTTAAGTTGAACTTTTGTACTGTCATCTTCAAATGTGATCAGGTGAATAATTGATTCCATACGTTGCTCCTAAGTTTATTCAGTCTTATCTAAGAGTGAATGTGAAACGAAATCTAACCAATAAATATATTTTTGTGTAGGGTGATATTCACGTAACGGAGCGATATTAAGAATATCAAAATGAAAATTTAATTATTTTATATAATCTATTATAGATAAAATATCATAACTTTGTTTTGCTTCAATGCTTGTGCATTATAAATAAGGTCATATTTACAATATTAAGATTTAAAGAATATTCCTATAAGCATTCTTAAATGTAATTGACTTTTAATGTAAGTATTTATAACTATTTTTTACTTGTATAGTAAGTGAAAAGTAATATATCTCGCTTTTTATGATTATTTTAATCATTGAAACCCTTAGTTATAACACAATGGTTTTATAGATTTTATTCTTTATTTCTAGTAAAATAGATTACTATTTCCTTCTACTAACACTAACTAAAATTATTGAGCCAATATTATGGCGTCCTTAAAAGATGTTGCCCGACTTGCATCTGTATCCTTGATGACAGTCTCAAGAGCAATTAATAACCCTGAGTTATTAAAGCCGGAAACGTTAAAACAAGTTCAACGTGCTATTGATGAACTTAACTATGTTCCAGATTATTCTGCACGAAAAATAAGAGGACAAGGCACAAAAGTTTCCTCTATAGGTGTGTTAGCGATTGATACCGCAACAACCCCATTTTCTGTCGAAATAATTTTATCCATAGAGCAAACTGCACGTGAATATGGTTGGAGTTCTTTTGTTGTAAATCTCACGGCACAAGATTGTTATGAACAAGCTATATGGCAACTTTTGGCTCAAAGACCCGATGGTATTATTTATACCACGATGGGGCTTAGAGAAATTTCCGTTCATGAAAAGTTGCGTGATAAAAATGTCGTTTTAGCTAACTGCTTAGATAAAACGCACGCTTTTCCTACCTATATTCCTAATGATTATGACGGCCAATATTTTGCTATTAAAAAAGTAATAGAAAAGGGTTATCGTAATCCGTTATGTTTTTATATCCCCGCAGAAGCCGTTGCTGGACCTATTCGTCGTAAAGCTGTTGAAGATGCTTGGCAAGATGCTGGATTGCCTTTATCTGCACTACGTCAATATACAATGCTATTTGGTGAAGAACACTATCGAGACGTTATCGGTATTTTAAAGAAACATTGCCGTTATCAAAAAGCTGATTTCGATGTTTTAATCTGTGGTAATGACCGTATCGCTTTTCTTGCTTACCAAGTGTTACTTTCAATGGGAATACGAATTCCTGAACAAGTTGCTGTTTTAGGCTTCGATAATATGATTGGTACGGGTGATTTGTTCTATCCACCATTAACAACCGTACAACTTCCCCATTATGAGTTAGGTAAAGAAGCGACGTTACATGTTATTCAACAGCGAAAACATCGCGATACAATTCAAGTTCCTTGTCAGCTTGTTGAACGTGAGTCTATTTAAGCAGACCCACGTTTTTATTATCTTGGATTCGTTAACGTTAACATTAATGCATCAATAAATACTTTTTAATGTCCAGTATTCACCCGCCAATATTTGAGCATCTCCTCCCATTGCAAATAAATGCAGTGAGCGATCATCCTTATCAGCGTAATAACGTGTACTAAATACAAGATCACCTTGGTTAACAAATATTTCTACTGATGAGCTATCAATAAAAATTCTTAACTCAATTTTATAGCCTTCAGGTAAAGGCGCACTACGCGAACCGCTGATATCATATTGTGGATAATGGCGGTTAATAACTAATCGATTAGATTGATTATCAACAAAAATCTCTAATCCTTTGCCTAACCACACACCAAATTTTTCAGCTTTACTATCTAGTGATAACGTCAGATTCAGTTCTAACGCGGGTGTATCATCCATTAATTTAATAGATTGATGATTTAGCGTTGTCGGTTCAATCGTTTGTTTATTTTGGCGTAATACCTCAACTTCTTTAATCGGCACCATGCGTAAACGATTTTTGACTTTATCAAAGGTAATTTCACGCGGTAATGTGAAGCTACCAGCCCAAAATTCTTGTTTTGATGGCATAGGTGAATTCCACATATCCATCCATCCCATAGAAACACGGCGACCATCGGCAGTTTCAAAAGATTGCGGCGCATAATAATCATGGCCGTTATCAAGCTCTATAAAATCACCGTGTAAATCAAATGATTGTTTAGGTGACCATTTACCAATCAATGAACCCGTTTGAAATAAATTGCGATATTGATAACCTTCAACACGTTTACCTTGTGGTGAAAAAACAATGGCAAAATCATTATCATGACTTATTGGGAAGAAATCAGGACATTCCCACATAAAGACATTTTTATCGTCAGTTTTACCTAAAACTTTGTATTCATTACTCCACTCTTGGCCTTCTTCAAATAATGTCTCACTAGAGAAGAGTAATACTTGGCCTTGATCTTTTTCATCACGAGCGCCTACAACCATCCACCATTTACCGTCTTGATACCACACTTTAGGATCACGAAAATGCATATAGCCTTTAGGAGGTTGTAATATTGTCCCTTTTTTCTCAAAGTGGATACCATCTTCACTGATAGCAATACACTGAGATTCATAAACTTGGCTATCATCACCTTCTTCACCAAGCCAAATATGACCTGTGTAAAAAAGATAAAGTTTGCCTTCATGGCTTACCGCTGAACCTGAAAAACAACCACTCTTGTCGAATTCATCACCTGGTGCTAAAGCAATAGGTTGATGTTCCCAATGAACCATATCTTTACTTGTTGCATGGCCCCAGTGCATTGGTCCCCAATCTTCAGAATAAGGGTGGTGCTGATAAAAGGCATGGTATAGCCCATCATGATAAATTAAACCATTAGGATCATTTAACCAACCTGCAGGTGCTGCTAAATGAAACTGAGGATAGAAATTATTTCCTCGTTTTTCTATAAGGGCATTCAAGGCATCAGTCGCGTGTTCTAAACGTTGTTCCATTATCATTATCCTTATTATCTCAGTAGGTACTTATAGGTGATCCTTTGATATTTTTTTAGCTAAGATCACTTTTTTCTCTCATTTTTGGACTGTTAACGATAACATTTGATGTTAAAAAATGAATCTTACGAGATTTGCTTTTTCATCTTACGTATATATGTTAACGTTATCAGATCTGTTTTACGAGCATTATCTTCATTTTTTTAGTTAGAAATACTTATGAAAACGGAATATATTAATAAAAATAATTGCTTATATTGGGAGAGATTATGAAAGTATGGTCTTTGGGTGATGCTGTTGTTGACTTAATTCCATTGCAAAATATGCAATATGAAGCATGTGCTGGTGGTGCTCCTGTGAATGTCGCTGCTGGGGTCGCTAAATTAGGTCATGAAAGTGGTTTTATTGGGCGTGTTGGTGAAGATGCGTTTGGCCATTTTATGCAGAAGACATTATTCGATCTTGGTGTCGATACTAGCACCATGGAATTTGATGAACTTCATAGAACAAGTACCGTACTCGTCTCTTTACAAGAAAATGGTGAACGTGATTTTACCTTTTTAGTCGCTGAATCAGCCGATCAGTTTTTAACAGAAAAATCATTACCTGTTTTTGAAAAAGACATTCTGCATTTTTGTTCATTAGCATTAGTTAATCCTATTTGTCGCTCTACTTTAAATACTGCAATACAGCAATTGAAAGAAAGTGATTCTTTGCTAAGTTTTGATATTAATTTACGCCCTCAAATGTGGCGTGATCATGAAGAAATGCGCGAAGTCATTGATAGCTATGCGCATAAAGCAGATGTCCTAAAGTTATCTGAAGATGAACTCATTTGGATGACGCAAGAAATTACATTAAAGAATGCGTTGAATAAATTACAAGATTATCCAGCGCGTTTAAAAGTTATTACTCAAGGATCTAAAGGATGCTTAGTATTAACGCCAAATACACAAGTTGCATTGAGTGCGTTTACCGTTGAATGTGTTGATACAACGGGGGCAGGTGATGCCTTTATGTCTGGAATGTTAGCCGCTGTAGCAGAATATGGTTTTGCTGAAGATGAACAATATTTATCTAGAATAATTACACAAGCAGCAGCCTGTGGCGCATTAGCGACAACACAAAAGGGCGCTATCGCAGCAGCACCAAGTCGTAAAGCATTGCGTGAATTTATCAGCAAACAGCCTCCATTACATGTTAGAGACATTTTTAACTCTTAATTAATTTTTCTAAAGCGTATTTCTCTAATTATTCTTAACTTGGATATTGCCATTTCCTCGATATCTCTATCAATAAGATTTTTTATCTACTTATTGATAGAGTTTTTTTTATATGTAGTTATTTTATCCTTTTAATAGCATTAATATGAAAACGGTTATCCTCGCTTTTTCATACTGTTTATCTTATTTTAGGTGTATGATATTAGGCACATTCTACTGATGTGATGGAATATGAAATGTGGATTAAGTCTGGTGTAGCATTAGCTATTTTCTCATATATTCTTTGGGGAATTACGCCACTTTTTTATCGGCTTTTACCTGGAGCTCAGGCACTAGAATTACTTGCCCAGCGTTTAATTTGGTCTATTCCATTACTTCTTTTAGTCCGCTTGTTTATAAAAAATAGAACAAGTTGGCGGGCTATTTTTCAAGATAAGCGTTCTGTCTTTATGTGCTTGTTTAGCTCGTTAGCAATGGCGATTTCTTGGTGTACATTTACCTATGCGTTAACCCATCAACAGGTATTAGAAGCCAGTTTAGGTTATTTTATTAATCCACTATTTTCTATTTTGCTAGGGGTTATTTTTCTAAAAGAGAAACTTAATCGAGCAGAGAAATGGGCAGTGATACTGATTTGTGCTGGTGTTGGATATCAGTTATGGATGTATGGCGAGTTACCCACTCTAGCTATTGTAATGGGTGGCGCTTTTGCAATTTATGGCTTAATCCGTAAATTTATTCGTTTTGATGTTATTACTTCTTTGTTTATCGAAACACTTTGGCTGTTACCTGTCGCTATTGGCGTTACGATTTGGTTATTGATGAGAGGAGAAAGTGCACTTTCTTCTGCTGATAATTTGACTCGTTTTTATTATATATTAACCGCACCAGTAACAATTTTACCTTTGCTCTTTTTTACCGCTGCTATTAAAAAGACCACACTCACTGTTGTTGGTTTAGCGCAATATATTGAACCCTCTATTCAATTTTTACTTGCAGTCTTCTTATTCCATGAAGCGTTTGATGAAGTTAAAGGCGTCAGTTTTTCGCTTATTTGGTTAGGTCTATTGTGCTGCATTGTCGCCCTTATTCGAAAACGTCTTAATTCATTAAAAATTAATAAAGGCCGACGCAGTTAATCAAACTCATTTATTTTTAGTGAACTATTTTTCTGCTAGTTAAAATCTATTAAACTACAATGCAATCGTTTGCTTTGACTGTTTACTAGACTAAGGATACAAACATGACTGTGTTGGGTTCTGCACTTACAGCAAGTGCAACAAAAGTAATGCTATTGGGTTCTGGCGAATTAGGTAAAGAAATCGCTATAGAATGTCAACGATTAGGGATTGAAGTCATTGCATTAGATAGCTACCCAAATGCCCCTGCTATGCATGTTGCTCATCGAAACTATGTGATAAATATGCTTGATGGTGAAGCCTTAAAAAAAATTATAGAAAAGGAAAAACCGGATTATATTGTTCCTGAGATTGAAGCAATAGCAACGACCGCGTTAGTTGAACTCGAGCAACAAGGACATAATGTAGTGCCTTGTGCTAGAGCTGTAAAATTAACGATGGATAGAGAAGGAATAAGACGCTTAGCATCAGAAACTTTGCAATTACCTACCTCAAAATATCAATTTGTTGATGATGAAAATCACTTTAATCAAGCTGCATTAAATATTGGCTTTCCTTGTATTGTAAAACCCGTCATGAGCTCTTCAGGTAAAGGCCAAAGTATTATTCGCAATGAAAGTGAGCTACCACAGGCTTGGGCGTATTCTCAAGAAGGGGGAAGAGCTGGAAAAGGGCGAGTCATTGTTGAACAAATGATCCCTTTTGATTTTGAAATTACGCTCTTAACGATTAACGCGATTGATGGCATTCATTTTTGTGAGCCAATTGGTCATAGACAAGAAAAAGGGGATTATCGTCAATCATGGCAACCTCAAAAAATGAGTGATACCGCACTTGCAAAAGCACATCATATCGCAAGTCAAATTGTTAAAAACTTAGGTGGTTATGGCTTATTTGGTGTTGAATTATTTATTCAAGGCGATGACGTTTTCTTTAATGAAGTATCACCAAGACCCCATGATACAGGTTTAGTTACCCTGATTTCTCAAGATTTATCAGAGTTTGCTCTTCATGTCCGCGCTTTTTTAGGTTATCCGATTGGTGGTATTCGTCAATTAGGCTCTTGTGCTTCTGCCGTTATTTTACCTGAGCTATACAGTGATAACATTACCTATTCTGGTATTGAACAGGCATTAAAAGCAAATCGCCAAATCCGATTATTTGCTAAACCGACAATTTCAGGAACACGTCGTTTAGGTGTTGTTTTAGCACATGCAGATACAATTAAGCATGCTATTGAAGAGGCTGAAATGGGCGCTGAGGCTATCATTGTGCATGATGGTAATTGCTGATCCTTTTATTAATTACCGCTAAATATTATTGGTTTAGCGGTAAAAAGCCATTTTCTATAAAATATTGTTGTGCGCAAAAAGATAATAATGCTTGATATAATTTATCAGCATCTGAGTGAATTAGCGTAGCACAATATAATGCCGTAATATTAAAATTTGCTGGTATATCAAAGACTTTTAATTCAGGATATTGACGTAATTGTGATTGATAATGCTGATAACCAATAAACAAATCGGTATGTTGTGATGTAATCAGATAATGTGCAGCTATTTCGCCATTTGGGATAGCAATTGAATGTTTTCCACCAACTAAACTGCATGCCCGTTCTTTTAATTGTTGACCCAATTGTGGCATTTCTTTTTCTATTTTATCAAAAAATTGCCAGCTATAATCTCCTGATGGATCTGCTTTAGGTGTTGAAATAGCAAGTGTTAATAAAGGATTAGCTAATAATGAAAGCCAATTATCAGCTTCATTAACACATGCTTTTTTGGCTGTAATACAAAGCTGATTAGCGATAAAAGGGGCAAAAGTACTTGCGATACCTTTATCGACTAATTGTTGAGAATTTGCTTTGTCAGCTGAAAGGAAAAGATGGCATGTTTCACCTTGCTCTATACGTTCTCTAAGTAAGCCAGCAGGACCAAATGTAAGTACCCACTTTTCTTTTGTTTGTTGCTGATAATGTTCAATAAAAGAAGGTAAACTCTTTTTTAAACTACCAGCAGCAAAGAGTGAAAATGCCATTTTATCTTGTGTCCTATTATCGATATCTTATTTTTCTATATAAGAAGTGCGATAAAACTTCTCATACCAATTATTAGCTACTTTTTGCATGTCAATGTCTTTGAATTTTTCAGGATAGAGTTTTTTCGCCATCCACAATTCACCTATTGCCATTGCTTCAGGCATTGGGTAGCCCCAAGCTTTAGCGTATTCAGGCATTAAATAGATACGATTATTCTTAACGGCACTAATAACTTGCCAGCGAGGATCTTGCTTTATTTCATCAACAACATGTGGGTATCTATCTTGAATAAAGATGACTTGAGGATCCCATGCAATAATTTGTTCCAATGAAACTTGTTTATAACCTTTAATGCTTGAAGAGGCGACATTAAGTGCGCCAGCATGTTCCATCATTAATCCTGTATATTTACCTGAACCATAGGTCGTTAAATCAGGATTTGCCATATAAGCTCGAACACGTTGTTCTTTAGGGATTGATTGTAAGCGTTCACTTACTTTTTCTCGCTGTTTAAAGGTTTCATCAACAAGTATTTTGGCATTTTCAGGTTTATTGATGATATCGCCAATGAGTAAAATACCTTCTTTTAATCCTTCGTTATAGGCTTGCTCTTCATTATGAAGAGTTGGATTAAGCGTTGATTTATCGTCATTCGTTTCTTTTCTCAATGAGATAGCGACAACCGGTATGCCAAGATCAGTTATTTTATCGATCATCTCTTTAGGGGCGTAATTTGTTACAAAAACAACTTGAGGTTGTAGTTTAACTAAGCTTTCAGCATCAAAACTAGTGAGATCACCAACGTGAGGTATTTTTTCTAAGGGTGGTGCTAATCTCGCATAGCCATCACCAAGTTGTTGTTTCCAATTAGACATCACACCCACAATTTTATCAGTTGCATCAAGCTGAACTAATAAATTGAGGGTTTGATGCTGGAGAACAACGGTTCTATCTACTTTATCGGGAATAGTGACAGTGCGACCAATTTGGTCAACAATTTGTCTGTCAGCATAAGAAAAGGAAGCGATAGAAAGTAAGCTAATCCCTAAAATACAGTGGCGTAAAAAAGATTTCATAATAGTAAACCTGAGAAAATATCGTTATATATTAAAATATACATCAACAAATATATCAGCTCAATATATTCTCAAGATAAGGCTCAGATTGCACTTGATTAGCATAATTTTTTAATTTCGCCCTTGAAACTGTCATAACTAGCCCCATTCTTTAATTCATATCGTTTTTTTCGCCAAATTGGGATAAATTGAGGTAATAATGAGTATGAAAGGACAAGAAACTAGGGGATTTCAGTCAGAAGTAAAACAATTGCTTCAACTAATGATCCATTCTCTTTACTCTAATAAAGAAATTTTCCTTCGCGAATTGATTTCTAACGCGTCAGATGCTGCGGATAAATTGCGTTTCCGTGCATTATCAGATTCAGCGCTCTATGAAAATGATGGCGAACTTCATGTTCGTATCTCTGCTGATAAAGAAAAACGTACACTGACTATCAGTGATAATGGTATCGGTATGACTCGCGATGAAGTCATCGATAATTTAGGGACTATCGCGAAATCTGGTACAAAATCATTCTTAGAATCTATTGGACAAGATAGCGCTAAAGATAGTCAATTAATTGGCCAATTTGGTGTGGGTTTCTACTCAGCCTTTATTGTGGCTGATAAAGTGACAGTCCGCACTCGAGCTGCCGGTGAACCTGCTGAAAATGGCGTATTTTGGGAATCTGAGGGTGAAGGTGATTATACCGTAGCCGATATTGAAAAAGCAGATCGAGGTACAGAAATTACGCTTCATTTACGTGAAGGTGATGAAGAGTTTTTAGATGATTGGCGACTGCGTAGTATTATTAGCAAATATTCCGATCATATTTCCCTGCCTGTTGAAATTGAAACTAAAAATGAAGAAGACGGCACTGTAACTTGGGAAAAAATTAATAAAGCTCAAGCTCTGTGGACTCGTAATAAAGCCGATATTAGCGATGAAGAGTATAAAGAGTTTTATAAACATATCTCACATGATTTTGCAGATCCGCTTATTTGGGCACACAATCGTGTAGAAGGTAAACAAGAATATACAAGCTTACTGTATGTGCCTTCAAAAGCACCTTGGGATTTATGGAATCGTGATCAACGCCATGGCTTAAAACTTTATGTTCAGCGTGTATTTATTATGGATGAAGCTGAGCAATTTATGCCTAATTATCTGCGTTTTATTCGTGGATTAATTGACTCTAACGATTTACCGCTTAACGTTTCTCGTGAAATATTACAAGACAGCACTGTCACTCGTAATTTACGTAGTGCATTAACAAAACGCGCATTACAGATGTTACAAAAACTGGCTGAAACTAAACCTGAAGAATATCAATCATTCTGGAAAGAGTTTGGTTTAGTCCTTAAAGAAGGTCCTGCTGAGGATGCTTCTAATATTGAGTCTATTGCTAAATTATTACGTTTTGCTTCAACACATAATGATAGTAATGCACAAACTGTTTCACTTGAAGACTATGTAAGCAGAATGGTTGAAGGCCAAGATAAGATTTATTACATCACGGCTGATAGTTATGCTGCTGCTAAAAATAGCCCTCACTTAGAGTTATTCCGTAAAAAAGGTATTGAAGTTCTATTGTTATCTGATCGCATTGATGAATGGATGATGAACTACCTTACTGAATTTGATGGTAAATCATTCCAATCTGTGAGCAAGGCTGATGAATCTCTTGATAAATTAGCGGATGAAGAGAAAAAAGCAGAACAAGAAGATACCGACAAACAATTAGCTCCTTTTGTTGAACGTATTAAAGCGTTATTAGGCGATAAAGTAAAAGATGTTAAATTAACTCATCGCTTAACCGATACGCCAGCGATTGTGACGACTAGTGCAGATGAAATGACCACTCAAATGGCGAAATTATTTGCAGCAGCAGGGCAAGAAGTGCCAGAAGTTAAATACAACTTTGAGCTAAATCCTAATCATCCATTAGTGAAACAGACAGCAGAATTAACAGATGAAACGCTGTTTGCAGATTGGATTAATTTACTGCTTGATCAAGCGCTATTTGCTGAAAAAGGTTCATTAGATGACCCTAACCAGTTTATTCGCTTAGTGAATCAACTTTTAGCACAGAAAGCATAACTACTTTCGTTTTCAAACATTTAAACCACGTTTCTTGTAATAAGAGCGTGGTTTTTTTCATTTTCGAGAAAAATAATCAGTAATCGATTACGTGATTTCTTGAGCGAAGACCTCACAAAATGGTATGGTAACGCGTTTTCGATATTAACTATAAAAAATTAAATGCAAGGGGATTTACGCGATGCGTATCATTCTGCTAGGCGCTCCAGGCGCTGGTAAAGGCACTCAAGCTCAATTCATTAAAGAGAACTATGGTATCCCACAGATTTCAACTGGTGACATGTTACGTGCTGCAGTAAGTGCAGGTACAGAACTTGGTCTACAAGCTAAAGCGTTGATGGATAATGGTCAGTTAGTGACTGATGAATTAGTGATTGCGTTAGTAAAAGAGCGCATCAAACAAGATGATTGTCACAACGGTTTCTTGTTGGATGGGTTCCCAAGAACAATCCCACAAGCTGATGCAATGAAAGAAGCCGGTATCAATGTGGATTTTGTTTTAGAGTTTGCAGTTCCTGATGACATTATTGTTGAGCGTATTGTTGGTCGTCGTGTTCATGCACCATCAGGCCGTGTTTATCATGTTAAATTCAATCCACCTAAGGTTGAAAATCGTGATGATGTTACTGGTGAAGAATTAACAACACGTAAAGATGACCAAGAAGAGACTGTGCGTAAGCGTTTAGTTGAATATCATTCACAAACAGCGCCTTTAGTTTCTTATTATCAAAATGAAGCAAAAGCAACTAATGCAAAATACTTCAAAATCGATGGCACACAAAAAGTGAGCGACATTAACGCAGAATTGAAAAATATTCTTGGTTAATTTTTATTATCGATAATTAATCTCGTTTAATTTGAGTACCTTGTTTTTGTGATTACAAAAAGAGTGTGTACTTAATTACACGAGATTTTTTTTGCCTTTAAAGCGGTCAATTGACGAATTAACAAGCATTCTCATTCAATATCCTTTATCCTTTCTGTCTTTCGTTATTTTGACAACATCACTCTAAGGAGTCAGGGTATGAATGAAGCTAAATATGGTGTACTTTTGGTTAATCTTGGCACACCTGATGCGCCCAAAACAGACGCAGTTCGACGTTATCTAGCGCAATTTCTTAGTGATCCTCGTGTTGTTGATGTTTCTCCATTGATTTGGAAACCGATCCTTTACGGCGTCGTACTTCCTTTTCGTTCTCCCAAAGTTGCAAAGCTTTATCAACAAATTTGGACTAAAGACGGTTCTCCGCTTCTTGTTTATAGCCGAGCACAAGAAAAAGCGTTAGCTGAACGCTTTCCTGATATTCCTGTAGAATTAGGCATGAGCTATGGCCAACCTTCGCTTGAAAGTGCGTTATCGCGCTTACTTGATAAAGGTGTTGAAAAACTGATTTTGCTACCACTTTATCCGCAATATTCATGTTCTACTTCTGGTGCCGTATTTGATGGTGTCAGTGATTTATTTAAAGTACGACGTACAATTCCTTCACTTAATTTTATTCGTAGTTATGCAGATAACCCTCTGTATATTAAAGCACTCGTTAATTCGATTGAAAAAAGCTTTCAAGAACACGGTAAACCAGATCGTTTAGTCCTGTCTTTTCATGGTGTGCCTGAGCGTTTTGTGAAAACGGGCGACATTTATTATGATGAGTGCTGTTTAACGACGAAAAAATTAAAAGAGCAGCTAGATTACCCTGAAGCGCAAATTATGTTGACCTTCCAATCTCGTTTTGGTCGTGAACCTTGGTTGACGCCTTATACTGATAAGACAATGGAAAAACTGGGCAGTGAAGGTGTGGAACATGTGCAGGTTATTTGCCCTGGCTTTTCTTCTGATTGTCTTGAAACATTAGAAGAAATTAATGGTCAGAACCGTGAGTTCTTCCTTCATGGTGGCGGTAAAAAATATGAATATATCCCTGCATTAAATGATAATTCAGATCATATAGACCTATTTGAGGCATTGATTCGTGAGATAACGGATGCTAAATAGATAAGTTATACAAATAGAAATATAGGATTTAATGATATATTCATTTGATCATATTTCAGTTATATATAAACTTATCTTTTATCATTTTAAGCATTTTAGAGGATAACCTCTAAATTAGCTGACAAACGGACGCTGCATTACATAAATTTAGGCAGGAAAATGAATAGTAAGCTTTCAAAACCACAATCTTCAGAAGTAGATAAAAGTCACTTTGACGATTTCTATATCAAGCAAAACGATGAAATCGATCTTTTTGAACTTTTTTCTGTACTTTATAAAAAGAAATTTCTCATTATTGGCATCACCTTATTATTTGCTATCGTTGGCTTTGCGGTAGCCAGTTTCCTGCCACAAAAATGGACAAGCCAAGCAGCAATTACTAAACCCATGCTTGATGAAATGAAGCAATTACGCGCAACATTAAATGAGCTGAGCTTAGTTGATGTAGATACCGGTGTTAATGCTTCTTCTGTTTATCAGAAATTTATAAATAATTTCAATTCTCGTGTTAATCGTGAAGAGTATTTAATAAATACTGCTTACTATAAAAAGCGATTAGCCAAATTAGAAAATCCAAGTGAATTAGATAAACGTCGTCTTGTTGAGCAAATTGTTACTAATGATATCAATTTAAAAATGCCAACAGAGAAAGAGAAAGATGATGAATTTGCAGGTGAGGTAAATTTAAGTTTTACTGCACCAACACCTGAAGATGCGTTTGCTCTTCTTTCTGGTTATATTCGTTATATCTCTACTCAGGTTCGAACTGAAGTTAAAAATGATATTGATGATCAAATTGAACGTAAATTAAGCTTTGCGCAAAAAAGCTATCAAATGGATTTAGAGCGTATTTCTAATGCGCGTAACGCGAATATTCAACGTCTTAAATATTCATTAGAAATCGCTAACGCTGCTGGTATTAAAAAACCTATTTCAAGTGAAGGGGCTGAAATTAAAGATGACCCTGATTACTCTATTTCGATTGGTGCGGATGCACTAAAAAGTAAGTTAGCGATTACAGAGTCAATTACTGATCCAACTGTTATTAGTACGGAATTAAAAAACCGTTTATATAATATTAAGCAATTAGAGAAAGTCAGTGTGACTGATCTTCAGTTCGTTCCTTTCAAATATATGATGAAGCCATATGAACCAACCAAAAAAGATGCACCTAAACGAGCGCTTATTTTAGTTGGAGCTGCATTTGTTGGCTTTATTCTGACTGTTATGGGCGTTCTATTAGGCCATATGGCAAGAAATCGTCGTAAAGACGCATAAAAATATCTTCAAATAGTAGGTGTACTCGCATACACCTACTGTCTCTCTGAGTATATTGTGTTAACATTGCGCATCTTTTTTAGCTTTGTAGCATCGTTCACATGAAATTCCCTGGCAAAAGAAAATCTAAACACTACTTTCCCGTTAGCTTACGAGATCCATTATTACAACCTATCGTCAATATGGCGGATAGTGAATCCTCACGCGCATATATAGTTGGTATTGACCAAACATTGGTAGATATTGAAGCGAAGGTTGATGAGGAATTTATTAATCGTTATAACTTGAGTCAGGGACACTCTCTTGTTATTGAAGATAATGTTGCAGAAGCCTTATATCGCGAACTAACTGCAAATAATCTGATCACTCATGAATTTGCAGGTGGCACTATTGGTAATACATTACATAACTACTCTGTATTGGCTGATGACCGATCAGTATTGCTAGGTACGATGTGTAATAATAT
This sequence comes from Proteus myxofaciens ATCC 19692, assembly GCF_001654855.1. Taxonomy (GTDB): domain Bacteria; phylum Pseudomonadota; class Gammaproteobacteria; order Enterobacterales; family Enterobacteriaceae; genus Proteus; species Proteus myxofaciens. Next base: position 9,397 of record NZ_LXEN01000042.1, on the reverse strand, counting down.
TCAAATTGGTAGTTATGCCTATCGCTATCTTTGTAATACTTCAAGCCGTACTGACTTAAACTATTTACAAGGTGTTGATGGCGCAATTGGTCGTTGTTTTACTTTAATTACTGAAAACGGTGAACGGACTTTTGCGATAAGCCCAGGGCAAATGAATCAACTACAGCCTGAAAGCATTCGTGAAGAAGTGATCGCAGAAGCATCAGCATTAGTGCTAACGGCGTATTTAGTGCGCTGTAAACCGGGTGAGCCAATGCCTCTTGCGACGATGAAGGCGATTGAATATGCAAAAAAATATGATGTACCCGTTGTTCTGACTATGGGCACAAAATACGTTATTGCAGATGATCCTCAATTTTGGCGTGACTTCTTAAATGAGCACGTTTCTGTTGTAGCAATGAATGAAGATGAAGCTTTTGAATTAACAGGGCATGCAGATCCATTGTTAGCGACAGATGTTGCTTTAGATTGGGTTGATTTAGTTTTATGTACCGCAGGACCAGCGGGTCTTTATATGGGTGGTTATACAGAGTTAGATTTTAAGCGCCAAACAACGCATCCTTTATTACCTGGTGCTATTGCTGAATTTAATCGCTATGAATTTAGTCGCGCAATGCGCTATAAAGATTGTGAATATCCTGAAAAAGTCTATTCTCATATTGAACCCTATATGGGTGGCCCTGAAAAAATAATGAATACTAATGGTGCTGGTGATGCTGCATTATCTGCGCTATTGCATGATATAACGGCAAATAGCTATCATCGTATTAATGTGCCTAATTCAAGTAAACATCCTCGAACTTATTTAACGTACTCTTCATTAGCCCAAGTTTGTAAATATGCTAACAGAGTGAGTTACCAAGTATTAAGTCAGCATTCTCCTCGTTTAACTCGTGGCTTGCCAGAAAAAGAAGATAGTTTAGAAGAAGCGTATTGGGATCGTTAAACGTATTTTATCGATTTTCGTTTATTCTATTATATTTATATAAATAAAGATCAAGGCAATTGTTAATTTTATTAGCAATTGCCTTGTGCATTTAAATATCAATAGTTACAGTAATACGGGATTAACAGGAGATATATATGCGTAATAACGTAACCCTTTTATTTTTAACTTTTTTCTCTCTTAGTGCGAGTGCTGATAATATTTACTTGAAAAACGGAGATGCAATATCTGGTGCTATTTCCATTGTTGATAGTAATAAAATACTTGTAAAAACAGGTTATGCTGGAGAAATTCGGATTAATCTTGCCGATGTTAAATCTTTTAATATTGATACTCCTTCATTAATTAAAAATGAAACATTTTCTAAATGGGAATCTATTGATTCTATAGAAAGTGGTCCTGATGGTGAAATAACACTAATTAAAGAAGGTAGTAAAGAAAATATTGCTCTAACGAAAGATTTAGTATTAAGTAAAAATAAGATTGAAGCGAAAACAAGAGAGAATAAAATCTCAGGCGGGATCAATGCTGGAGCCGCTTATAATAAGGGATCTTCAACGACTGAAAAATATTCTTTAGATGGTAATTTAAATATTTCAAATGAAGATTGGCGCCAAAATTTTACAGCCGCAATGTTACGAAATAAAGATAATAGCAATGTAAGTACCTATTACTATAATCTTGGCTATGATTTAGACCGCTTTATTACGCCTTCTTTCTTCTGGCGTGGGAATGTAAGTTATCAACATGACTGGATTGAAGATATTAAAGAAAAAACAGGTGTTGGTACAGGTCCAGGTTGGCAAGTTTGGAATGATGAATTAAGTTCATTATCATTTACGACTATATTAAGTTATCAAAACTTAAAATATCGTCATGATGGTAATGCTAATTATCTGCAAGGTGCATTAGGTTGGGATTATAATCAATATCTTTTTGCGAAGAAAGTGACGGCTTATACTAAAGGGCGTGTAGGACGAAGTTTTGATAATGATGTCAGTCTTGATTTTAATGGTCGAGTAGGGGTGATGTATAACTTTACTGATAGCATTAATTTAAATGCCAACATTGTTAAAGAGAAAATTAAAGGAAATAAAGGCGATTCAAATAATACCAATTATACATTTGGTGTTGGTTATCGTTTTTAATAAAATTTTTATTTTATCGTGTTTATTAATTAAGAAACAAAAAAAACAACATCCTAATTTAAGGATGTTGTTTTTTTATTAAGCGTTAATGATGGGATTTATATGACATGTTATTGTGCTAGATTGGGTGCAATAACTTGCTGTCCGTCATCAGGTGTTTCATCTATAGCACAGCCAAATTCAACTTCTTTAGTTAGCATTTCAGCCATTGCTGCCGCAGTTTGATCTTCATCGATAACAATATGGTCGGCACCTTTTTCACGAATAAATGAGGCTTCTTCATCGTAATTAGCACGAACAATAATATCGTCAAAGTGAGCACGAACAATAATATTTAAATCAGGATTCATGCCTCTTGCTGTTTCAGCAATATCCGCAGCTTCATAACCATTAGGAATGGTCAGTAATAAAGACTTAGCACAATCAACACGCGCTAATGCAAGCGAATCTTTTGTTGATGCATTACCTAAGACTGTGTTTAAGCCTTTTTCTTTTAATTCAGCGAATTTCTTACGGCTATTCTCAATAATGACTAAAGGAATAGATTGAGCAAGTAACTTCTCTGAAAGCATGCTTCCTGCTCGACCATAACCTACGATAATGGCATGACCACAAATATCGACGGGTATTGGCATTTCTTCTTCTTTTTTCTCTTCTTGTTCTTGCTTGTCGACTTCTTCTTTGGTTTCTGTTTTAGCCAAGTAGCGGTCTAATAAGCTAAATAAGATAGGGTTGAGCATTATTGATACTAATGCACCAGCTAATACTAGATTACGTGCATCTGGCTCTAATACATTAAGTGTGACGCCTAATCCTGCAAGGATAAAGGCAAACTCACCAATTTGTGCAAGACTGGCCGAAATAGTGAGGGCGGTTCGTCTTGTGTGCCCAAACATACGAACAATCAATAACGCTGCTGCTGATTTACCAATAATGATGATAGCGAGTGTCGCTAAAATACCTAGAGGATGTTCAATTAACACCATAGGGTCAAATAACATACCAACAGAGACAAAGAATAGAACAGCGAAAGCATCACGTAGTGGTAACGTATCTTGCGCAGCTCTATGGCTTAGATCTGACTCGTTAAGTACCATACCAGCAAAGAATGCACCTAATGCGAATGATGCATCAAAGAGTGAAACAGCAGCATAGGCAATGCCTAACGCTAATGCGAGTACACACAAGGTAAACAGCTCTCGTGAACCTGTAGCAGCTGTTTTTGCTAAAATCCAAGGAATAAGCTTACGACCAACAACCATCATAATTAAAATAAAGGCAACGACTTTACCAATGGTAATACCTAAATTAATCATTAATTGGGAAATACTTGTTTGATCGCTACTTTCTAGCATATTGGCAGCCGCTGGAAGTAATACCAGTGCTAAAACCATCGCTAAGTCTTCGACGATTAACCAACCAATGGCGATTTGTCCTCGTTGGCTATCGATTAAGCCTCTTTCTTCAAGAGCTCGTAACAATACAACGGTACTTGCTGTTGAAAGACATAAACCAAACACAATGCCACTAAATAAGCCCCAGCCAAAGAATGCTGATAATCCTAACCCTAATAAAGTTGCTACTGCAATTTGAGCAATCGCACCAGGGATAGCAATGGCTTTTACTGCCATCAAATCTTTTAAAGAAAAATGTAAACCTACGCCAAACATCAGTAAAATAACACCGATTTCAGCAAGTTCAGGTGCTAATGAAGTATCAGCAACAAAGCCGGGAGTAAATGGCCCAGCGAGTACACCCGCAGCAAGATATCCTACCAAAGGTGAGATTTTTAGCCGTTGAGCTATCATGCCTAAAATATAAGCAAGTGCTAGTCCACCAACAATGGTGGTAATAAGTGGTGTTGAATGCGGCATCAATTCTCCTTCTTGTTATAAAACTACATGAGTCGGGGCGAGTGATAAAGCAGGATAATAGTTTAACGTATTTGAGTCATAATTTCGCTAGAAATTATTGAATATTTATAAAAATAACATGTTCAGTGTTTTTTTTGATGCAACTGCTTATTTTTATGTTATTTTAATAAATTCGCTTTTTAAGGCGACTAATACCCTATTATTAACTCTCTGTAATAATAGGGAGATAAGCAGTTTATTTCGTTTTATGTGACCCAATATTAGGTAGAAAAATGGTGAAAATACCTAATAGAGGTAAATAAGCACAAATATGATAAACAAATTCAATACTTTTCTGATCCGCTACATACCCTAAGACCGCAGCACCAATGCCTCCCATACCAAATGCAAGACCGAAGAAAAGCCCTGAAACCATGCCTGTTTTACCCGGAATTAACTCCTGAGCGTAAACTAAGATAGCAGAAAATGCTGAGGCTAAAATAACACCAATAAAGATGGTTAAAATACCTGTCCAATAGAGGCTGGCATAAGGCAATATTAATGTAAAAGGTGCAACACCAAGAATTGAACCCCAAATAACGTATTTTCGGCCAATTTTATCGCCTACAGGGCCTCCTATCATCGTTCCTGCTGCAACTGCAAAAAGGAAAACAAATAGATGAATCTGCGCGTTTTGTACTGAAACTCCAAATTTATGGATCAAATAAAAAGTATAGTAGCTACTGATACTGGCAAGATAAAAATATTTTGAAAAGATAAGAATAAGCAAAATACCTAAAGAACCAAATAATGTCTTACGAGGTAATATAGTATGAGGTAGTTCTACTCTTGGTTGTTTTTTCTGTGCTTCTTGCTGAATTTTATACCAACGACTGACTTGCAATAAAACAACGATGGCAAGTAATGCAGCAAGAGAGAACCAACCAACATTACCTTTACCATAAGGAGCAATGATTAGTGCCGCAAGTAATGGGCCTAATGAACTCCCTAAATTTCCACCAACTTGGAAAAGAGATTGAGCAAGCCCATGTCTGCCTCCTGATGCCATTCTTGCAACACGAGAGGATTCAGGGTGAAATACAGAAGAGCCAGTACCCACTAACGCCGCTGCGACTAATAATAGTGGGAAAGTGTCAGCGAGGGCTAATAAAATAAGACCTGATAACGTAAAGCCCATACCAATAGGTAATGAATAGGGCTTAGGATATTTATCAGTATATAGTCCAATAAATGGTTGTAAGAGTGAAGCGGTAATTTGATACGTCAGTGTTATCAACCCAATTTGCACAAAGCTTAAAGAAAACTCAGATTGCAACATTGGATAAATCGCTAAAATAAGCGATTGAATCATATCATTAAGTAAATGTGAGAAACTTATTGCCGTTAATATCGTAAATACGGTGTTTCTGTTGTTCGCTTTTTTATGTTGCTCATGTTGCTCTTGCGAAGGGGTTATTGAATTGCTCATCTATTTCCCTGCATTATTAAGTTGTTAATAAAATGTTTGTTTTTTATTATTCTAGTCTACATCTATTTTATATAGAGTCCTTTTATGAAAGATAGAGTTTGATTCATGTCTCAAAAAAACTATTAGAACAATGAAATAATAAAAAAAATATATAACCTACGTCATAAAATAAAGCAAAATCATCTTACATCTGTCTTCTTTTTATACAGAAGGTATATGGCAGAGCCTTTCCAATAAATAATATACATGGGGATATACCATGAGTTTATCGTTTAAATTATCTGCATGCGCATTGACCGTTTCTCTTGCAATGACGCCTGTGATGTCTCAGGCTTGGGAAAAAGACAAAACTTATCAAATCACAATTTTACACACCAACGATCATCATGGGCATTTTTGGCACAATGATCATGGTGAATACGGTTTAGCTGCTCAAAAAACGGTAGTTGATGAAATTCGTGATGAAGTCGCTAAAGAAGGCGGTAGCGTACTACTACTTTCTGGTGGTGATATTAATACTGGTGTTCCTGAATCAGACTTGCAAAATGCAGAGCCTGATTTTAAAGGTATGAATTTAGTCGGTTATGATGCAATGGCATTGGGCAACCATGAATTTGATAATCCACTTGAAGTCTTACGCCAGCAAGAACAATGGGCAACATTCCCATTCTTATCTGCGAATATCTATCAAACAAGTACGGGTAAACGTCTATTTAAACCTTATACCATTTTTGATAAACAAGGCGTCAAAATTGCGGTTTTAGGTTTAACAACAGATGATACTGTTCGTGTTGGTAATCCCGCTAATTTCCCTGATACCGAGTTTCGAAAACCTGCCGATGAAGCAAAAAAAGTCGTAGAAGAATTACGCGTTAATGAAAAACCAGACATTATTATCGCAGCAACTCATATGGGACATTATGATGATGGCCATCATGGTTCTAATGCGCCTGGTGATGTGGAAATGGCTCGTGCATTACCAAAAGGTTATCTTGATATGATTGTGGGTGGTCACTCACAAGACCCTGTTTGTATGTCTCAAGAGAACAAAAACTATAAACAAGCTGATTATGTGCCAGGAACACCATGTGCACCAGATAATCAAAATGGTACGTGGATTGTTCAGGCTCATGAATGGGGCAAATATGTAGGTCGTGCTGACTTTGAATTCCGTAATGGTGAATTCACACTCAAACATTACCAATTGATCCCAATTAACTTAAATAAAGAAGTGAAGAAAGAAGACGGCACAAAAGAGCGTGTTTTCTATACTAAAGAAATTCCTCATAACAAAGAAATGATGAGTCTCTTAACACCTTATCAAGATAAAGGTGGTGAGCAACTTAATATTAAAGTTGGCGAAGTTGTTGGTAAATTAGAAGGTGATCGTAGTAAAGTTCGCTTTGTTCAAACTAACATGGCTCGTTTATTGTTGTCAGCTCAAGCAGAACGCGCTAATGCTGATTTTGCTATTATGAGTGGTGGTGGTGTACGTGATTCTATTGAATCGGGTGATATCACTTATAAAGACGTCTTAAAAGTACAACCTTTTGCTAACGAACTTGTCTACGTTGATTTTAAAGGTGAAGAAATCGAGCCTTATCTTTCGGCTGTTGCGTGTATGAAACCAGATTCTGGTGCTTATGCACAGTTTTATAATGTCAGTTTGACTGTTGACTCTGAATGTCATGTTAGTGATGTAAAAATTGCAGGTAAACCGCTTGATAAAACCCAAAACTACCGAATGGCAACACTGAACTTTAATGGTATTGGTGGTGATGGCTATCCTAAAGTTGATTCTCATCCAGGCTACGTTAATACCGGTTTTGTTGATGCAGAAGTATTAAAAGGTTATATCGAAACGCATTCTCCATTAAAAGCGACTGATTATGAGCCAAAAGGTGAAATTATTTATCAAAAATAAATCACTTTATCAGTAAGATAAAAGCGAAGGTGGCATTAATGTCACCTTCGCTATTTTTATTTGATGAAATGAATAATTAATCTTCTTTGCGTATTAACGCGAATTGTGCACCTAAGACAGTCGCGAGATCATCAGCAGATAATTCAATATCTAAACCGCGTTTACCACCAGAAATAAACATCGTAGAAAACTCATGAGCTTGTTCATCAATAACTGTGGGTAAGCGTTTTTTTTGCCCTAGAGGGCTAATGCCTCCAACTAAGTAACCTGTTACTTTTTGTGCAATTTGTGGATCTGCCATTTCTGCTTTTTTGGCTTTAAAGCATTTTGCCACTAATTTTAAATCTAATTGAGCAGAAACAGGAGTAACTGCGACAGCTAAGTTTTTTGCATCACCATTAAGGGCAACTAATAACGTTTTAAATACTTGGCGTTTATCTAAACCTAATTTTTCAACCGCTTCATCACCAAAGTTATGTACGCTAGCATCATGCTCATAAGGGTGAAGAGTGAATGTGATTTTTTGTTTTTCGAGTAAATTAACAGCGGGTGTCATAGTAATACCTATATTTCAATATGAGAGCTGTGTTGCTATGCATTAAAGGGTTATGCGTGATGAGTTAATCGTTCAATGATATTGCCTTCACCAAATAAATGTAACGCACCTACAATAACGACATAACGGCCAGCGGGTAAATTTGATAATGTTTTTACCCATTTTTTATTGCGACTTTCCATTAATACATCAAACACAGCTTGGCTAAATGTATTGGGTAATGGTGGTTGTTTTTCTTTACTATTGTAGTTTAGCCACCAATTAATCATGATTTGCAAAGTACGTGCATTATCGTGCCAATAGTTGAGCGTATCTTCAAGAAGTTGTTGCCCATCATTTGGTAAATTCAATAATAACTCGACTTGCGCATTAATGCCTTCTAACTCAATCACTTTTTTTTCTTGTTCATGAGCAAATAAAAGCGTTTGATAATCAATGCCATATTGTGGTTGTAAGCCTAATTGCATGGCTTGTGTTGATTGTAATATTAAGGCTATTTGCCAAAGTGGTTTATTATTGATTTGAAAAAGGGGAATATTTAATTCATCTAGAATTTGGCTGATATGGGTTAATAAATGTTCATTAATACGATTTTCGAGGATATCTCTTTCAAGTGCTTCTTGAACAAAAGGTTGTGTATCAGTGGATATATCTGCTTCAACAATAATGGCCTCAGCATGTTTAATTTCAGCGAGTAATTTATCTGATAATGGTGACATAGTTGGTGTTCCGAGATGGATACTGCCAACAAGATGCAAAGAAATATTGTTAGGTAGGGTGATATCAACCGCAGGATAAGGGTAGTGTGTTATTTTTTTACTACCAATCCATTTTTTTATTTGATGAACTATTCCCGTCATTTCTAGCACCTTATCTTATTAACCTACTAAGACCCAGCATAACGGATTTTTTTATGAATAACATAGTGAAAAGGCAAAATAATTATTTTCACTGTCTTTATGCTTCTTATCTTTCGTTTTATAAATTAATAAAGTTATTATCCGCAGAAAATTTATATTCATTGCATGCGTTAGGAATTTTAAATCTTAGATAATACTGCATTATTTATACCAAAGTTGCGATATCATAATAATTATCGATACCCATAGCAGTGTTAAATATTTACTATAAGTAAATCGCGAATTATTTATGGCAATTACAGAAACAATATTTTGGTTGTTGTTTTTTTAATAGTATGGAATTATATTATAATCTCTTATTTAATCTGAGTTAATTATTAACTGAATAAAGTTATTGTTTAGTTTGATAATATTTATGAGTAATAGATGGTGTTTTAAAATGGAATACTAAATAAAATCATAATGATTGTATATTACCCCCTATGTTATAAATTATCGATAAATTTATCATTACTAAAATTTATTTTTATTCACTTTTAAAATCAATTAAAATATAAAAATTTTTTTTAATGAAAATAATTTAAATTTAAAACAACAATGTAAATTAAATAATAACTTTAT
>NZ_LXEN01000041.1 GCF_001654855.1 Proteus myxofaciens ATCC 19692 | reverse complement strand
ATAATATATTGTTATTCTAGGGTTAAGAGGGCAAAGTCATGACTCTCTTGTATAATGAAAAATTCCTCTTTGACTGGCCGATAGTGATATCGGCTATTTTTTTATCTAAAATTATAAAAATCAATAAGTTATTAATATAAAAAATCACTTTTACCTATGGATAAAAGTGATTTTAAGAAACTCATTATTTGTTTATGCTACTGTTTAGGTTTGAATCGTAATAAACGGTTTGCATTGCTGACCACCGTAATGGAAGACAATGCCATGGCAGCACCTGCAACTACAGGATTTAACAATGTACCCGTGAAGGGATATAAAATACCTGCTGCAATAGGAATACCTAAAGTGTTATAGATAAAAGCACCAAATAGATTTTGCTTCATATTGCGTAACGTCCCTTTGGAAATCTCTAGTGCATCAGCTACACCATGTAAACTATGGCGCATTAAAGTTATTGCCGCGGTTTCTATAGCAATATCACTCCCACCCCCCATCGCGATACCAACATCTGCTTTAGCAAGAGCAGGGGCATCATTTATCCCATCACCTATCATCGCAACACGGCGCCCCTCTGATTGCAATTGAGTAATCGCTTGAGCTTTGCCTTCTGGCATCACACCAGCAATAACCTGGTCTATACCCGCTTCTTTAGCAATTGCATTCGCAGTAATTGGATTATCACCCGTTAACATAACTAAGCGATAGCCTTGACGATGTAAGCGTTGTAATGCGCTGATAGTATCTTCTCTTAATGGATCGCGAATAGAAAGAATACCGGCTATTTTGCCTGATTGCGCTAATAATACTGGTGTAACACCTTTAGCGGCTTGTTTATCAATTAATGTTTTGGCTTCACTGATATCAATCCCTGATTCATCCATTAATTTAGGGTTACCTAAGAGTACTTTTTTACCCGCAATTTCACCACTTAAGCCCATCCCTGCTAAAGTACGGAATTGTTTTACTTCAGGTAAATCAAGGTGTTCAGCACGGCTTAAAATCGCTTTTGCTAATGGATGATTAGAGCCATTTTCAAGAGCAGCAGCAAGTGTTAATACGTCATCTTCACTAACTTGGTTAAAAATATGAATATCAGTTACTTGTGGCATGCCTTCTGTTAAGGTGCCCGTTTTATCAAACACTAATATATCAAGTTGACTTGCTTGTTGTAGCGCGTCAGCATCACGAACTAATACACCATATTCAGCAGCGCGCCCTACACCTGAAATAATAGACATTGGTGTTGCAAGGCCTAATGCACAAGGGCATGCAATAATAAGTACTGTTGTGATAATAACTAAAGCATAAGTAATTTGTGGAGCAGGTCCCCATATATACCAAATAGCACCCGAAATTAAGGCAATTATAACGACAACGGGTACAAATATACTTGAGATTTTATCAGCAATTTGACCTATTTCAGGTTTACTACTTTGTGCTTGTCGCACTAGTTTGATGATGCGTGCTAAGGTTGTTTGACTACCTACTGCGGCTGCTTTAAATAAGATAGAACCGTCTTGAACGGTAGTCCCTGCGTGAATAGTATCACCCTGAGATTTTTGTTGTGGAATTGGCTCACCAGTCAGCATTGCCTCATCCATCCACACTTCACCTTGCGTTATTTCACCATCAACAGGCACTTTATCACCTGTTGCTAAACGTAAAATCATGCCTCGCTTAACATCAGCAAGTGGCATTTCAACTTCACCGTTATCAGTAACAACCCTAGCTGTTGGTGGAGTGAGATCTAACAAGCGCTCTAGTGCTTTTGAAGAGCGTTGTCTTGCTCTTTGTTCAAGCATATGACCTAGGTTAATTAAACCAATAATCATCGCACTGGCTTCATAATAAAGGTGCCTGGCTTGCGATGGGAAGATATCAGGCCATAAGTTTACGGTAATTGAATAGATCCAAGCAGCACCTGTACCTAGTGCAACTAAGGTATCCATGGTTGCGCTACCGTTTTTTAAGCTTTTCCATGCACTGCGGTAAAAGTGACCACCCGCGATAATCATAACAGCCAATGTTACCATACCAATGGTTAACCAGATATTATGATTAGACTCACTGAGCATCATATTATCGCCAAGCATTCCCCAAATCATTACAGGAATACCCACGGCTAAGGCGAGTATTGCTTGCCAGCGAAAACGCTTCATATTAGCAACAGCAACTTCTTGTTGGCGCTCACGACGTTTAGTATCATCTTGAATGATTTCAGCCCCGTAACCCGCTTTTTCGACAGCACTAACAAGGGCATCATGAGAAACATCACCAGTGACTAATGCACTGCGTTCAGCAAGATTAACGCGTGCATTTTCAACACCATCAACGCTTTGTAATGCCTTTTGTACTTTGCTCACACAGCTCGCACAGGTCATGCCATCGATTAATAACTGAACGCTACCATCATCATTGATGTCCATATTGGTATCTGTGTCATTATTTAACGTAACTTTATCAACTGGAATATCACATACAGCCGCTGACGATGCTTCCAGTTGAGTATTATCTTGCGTCAGCGGCTTAGTTTTTGGGGAGTCACCACTTGCTAATTCAGCTTCATAACCCGCTTCTTCAATTGCAGTAATAAGCGTTTGCACATCAGTAGAGCCTATTACTTTTGCATGCGTTAATTCAACCACAGCGTTTTCAACACCATCAATCTTATCAAGTGCATTTTTTACAGATTGAATACAATGCCCACAGCTTAAGCCAGAAAGTGTTAACTCAATGGGTTTATTCGTTGGTGTATCATTTTTAGCTGATAAGCTTGCATGAAAACCTTGAGCTTCAATAGCGCTAATCAAAGGTTCTGCGGTCACATCACCAAAAATTTCCGCTGATTCTTTTGTAACATTGACATCTATAACACCATCAACGGCTAAAAGTGCTTTTTGTGTTTTCTCTACACATTTCATGCAATTTAGTCCATTAAGGTTTAATTTAACATCAGGTTGTGTTGCAATACTGGCTTCATAGCCAGCCTCTTTAATAGTATCAATCAAGCTTTGTGCAGTTGCATCACTTTCAATTTTAGCGTATTGAATAGTGACAGCTGAGTGTTCTACGTCATTGCGCGCATCCAATGATTTTTTTACACTGTTAATACAGTGGGAGCATGAAAGCCCTTGTAACGCGAGTAGTGTAGTTTTTGCCATAATTATTTATCTCCAAGATAAAAAAGCGATTATCTCTATTATTGCTCAATATTGGATAACTTGCTTTCCTTAAAGGTTTTTTCTTATATGAGACAAAGGCTAAACCTTTCCGCAAGGGGAAGGTCAAGGGGGAATTTTGAATATTAGTGAAATTGCAAATAAAACAGGTTTAACAGCGAAAGCTATTCGATTTTATGAAGAAAAAGATTTAATCACACCACCTCAACGTGGTGAGAACGGCTATCGTTATTATCAACCTCAACATATTGAAGAGTTGACATTATTGCGTCAAGCACGTGAAGTCGGTTTTAATATTGAAGAGTGTCGTTCTTTATTAATGCTATTTAGAAATCCTTCTCGTCATAGTGCCGATGTAAAAGAGGCGACATTAAAAAAAGTGGCAGAAATAGAAAAGACTATTAATGAATTAAATGCGATTCGTCAGCGTCTTCTCTCATTGGCAAATGAGTGTCCTGGTGATGATGGCGCAGATTGCCCCATCATCAATCATTTATCAGGATGTTGTCACCACGATAAGCAGTCTATATAGCGGGCACAACCGTTAATGTGATGCCATCAATAGCAATAACTTGTACTTTATCACCGGCTTTTAATGGCGTGTCTGAATAAACACGCCAGCTACCATCAGCAAGCTTTATTCGGCTAAAGCCATTTTCCGTATCTGAGAGCAAAATAGCTTTTGTTCCAATAAGCTGGTGGCTTCTTTGGTTTAAATTTTCTGCTTCTTTTGACAATTTTTTGCGTTTTAGCCAAATACGCCAAAGAATCGCACTGATAACCGTCAAAATGGCAAATAAAATACCTTGAAGAGGCCAGCCAATGGGTAAAAGCCATGCAATTAATGAAACACACAGTGCTGCCATTCCTGACCACAATAGGTAACCTGCTGTTCCTAGCATTTCAGCAATTAACAGCAAGCCACCAAGACATAGCCAGAAAAGCACGGGTTGAGCACTAATCCATTCAATCATGATTAATTACTCTTTTTGCTAGAGCCACTATTTTTGCTATTAAGAAGTTCAGAAATACCACCAATAGCACCCATTAAGTTACTGGCTTCTAATGGCATCATGACAACTTTACTATTTTCAGCTGAACCAATTTGTGATAAGGCTTCTGTATATTTTTGTGCAACAAAGTAATTAATCGCTTGCATATCGCCTTTTGCAATTGCTTCTGAAACCATTTGTGTTGCTTTCGCTTCAGCTTCTGCTGCACGCTCACGGGCTTCAGCTTGTAAGAAAGCCGATTGACGCTCACCTTCTGCTTTAAGAATTTGAGATTGTTTATCGCCTTCTGCTCTTAAAATTGCCGCTTGGCGAACACCTTCCGCTTCAAGGATATCAGCACGTTTAGTTCGCTCAGCTTTCATTTGCGCATTCATTGCCGAAATTAGCTCTTGTGGTGGGCGAACATCACGAATTTCAATACGAGTGATTTTGATACCCCAAGGGTTAGTTGCATCATCTATAATTGTTAATAGACGACCATTAATCTGATCACGCTGAGACAAAATTTCATCAAGCTCCATAGAACCTAATACAGTACGAATATTTGTCAGCGTTAAGTTAATAATCGCAAGCTCAAGATTGTTAACTTCATAAGCTGTTTTTACAGGATCGATAACTTGAATAAAACAGACTGCATCAATACTAACATTCGCATTATCCCGTGAGATAACTTCTTGAGATGGAATATCGAGAACTTGTTCCATCATATTGATACGACGACCAACACGATCAACAAAAGGTACTAATAGTTGAAGACCTGGAGTCAGTGTACGGGTATAACGACCAAAGCGCTCAACAGTCCATTGATAACCTTGTGGAACAGTTTTTACGCCACTAAAGACGACGATAATAGCAAATAAAATAATTACACCAATGACAATTTCCATATCTCTGTCCTAAGTCTGTTTTAAACAAGAAAATGTATCGATTAATAGAGTAAAGAATACATTAAACGACGATATTTAGATGCCAAGCTATCATGAGTTCCTAATGCAGATAAGATATCCATAAAGGTTTTCTTAACTTGCCCATCTCCAGCATTCAGATCTTTTTTAATGAAGCTAAACAGTATTTCAAGCGCTTCTTCATTTCTTGCTACTTCATGTAATTTAAGTGCAAGTTGAATAGCAAGTTCGCTATTTTCAGGTTGTTGATTAAAATCGTTTTGTAATTGCTGAATTTCAGGTGTATCAGCAGCCTGTTTTTGCAATTCTATTTTGGCTATCAAACTATGGTAGTAGCTATCTTGATCTTGTAGTGGAACTATTGAAAGTAACTCCTGAGCTTCATCGTATTGATTTAATGCAATTAATGCATCTGATAATGCTAAGGTAATTTCACTATTTTGAGGCGCAAGTTGGTGAGCCTCTTTGAGTAAAGGAAGTGCTTCGCTTGCTTTGCCTTCAGCGAGAAGTTCTGCACCTTTAGCGGCTTTTAGTTCTTCAGGTCTTGGTAAGACATTTGCTAAAATTTGGCGAATAGCTCTTTCAGGTTGAAAACCTTGAAAACCGTCAACAGGACGACCTTCTTGCAAAAGATAAACAGTAGGTAGTGCTTCTATGCGAAACTGTGAAGCAATCATTTGTTGTGTATCACAATCGAGTTTAGCTAAAACAAACTGATCTGCAAACTCAGCCGCTAATTTATCTAAGGTTGTGCTTAGTTCTGCACAACGTGGCTCTCGCTCTGAATAGAAGTAAATCATGACAGGTTTTGTCATGGATTGTTCTATAATTTGCTGAATATTCGATTCATTTACATCGACAATATGTGCAGTTGCTAACATTAGCGTGTCCCTTTGAGAGTATTAAAATAAATGGCAAATATTAATCTATATTATCAATAAATAAGGATAAAACCTCAAGATTCAAGCCTTACCACTTTGGCGACTTAAAATTGCATCCATAAGTCTATCAGGTAAAAAACGTTTTAATACTTTGACGACATGTGTGAGTAGGGTTACGGGATAACGTATCTTAGGTTTTGTGCTTTCTAAAGCATGAATCAGTGTTTTCACAACATCATCAGGCGTTAATGTGAAACGACTCGCAATACCCGGATTTTTTACAGGCTTATCACTTTCTGCTTGAGCAACATTATCGGTAAAATGTGTATGTATTGGTCCTGGTTCTATCAAGCTTACCTTGATACCCGTTTGTTTAAGCTCCATTCTGAGCGCGTCAGACCATGCCTCGACAGCATATTTACTCGCTGCATAAGCACCTCTACCTGGAGTGGAAATAATCCCCATAACAGAACTTGTTTGAATAATTCTGCCTTCATGATGCGGTAGCATTGCCGGTAATAATAGTGTCGTTAGTTGATGCATTCCAAAAAAATTAGTGGAAAATTGCTTTTCCATTTTTTGACGATCAATAGCGCCTAACGCGCCATAAACGCCAAAGCCACCATTATTAAATAATCCATATAAATGGCCGTTAGTGAGACGAATAACCTCTAATGCTGCTTTTTCTACACTTTCAGGATCATCAAGATCGAGTTTTATAGGTTCTAATCCTAGTGTTTTCACATGTTGTAGGTCTTCATCTTTACGACAAGCCGCAAGAACTCTATACCCTCTTTTATGTAATGTTATTGCTGCACAAAGGCCAATTCCACTCGAACTTCCTGTAATCAATACCGTTTTTTGCATAATTTTACAATTAATCTCGTATAATCTAGGTTAATTACTGTCAGAATAGTTTGATTAGCTAAATATTTAATATATTAACCGTTTAATGTGTTAAGTAAGGAGATAACGTTTTATCCATCCATTGTGCAATAAATGGTTGTGCATCTTCGTTGGGATGAATACTGTCGTTTTGCATCCACTGTGGTTTATCTGCTATTTGTTCCATGTAAAATGGAATTAAAGGTAGAGCATTATCTTCTGCAAGTTTAGGATAAATAGCTGAAAATGATTGTGTATAACGCTTACCATAATTAGGTGAAATCATAATCTGCATAAAAAGAGGTGTTGCGCCCGCTTCCTTAACTTGAGTAATGATGTTTTGTAATGAAGTTTGAGTTTGTGCAACAGGATAGCCTTGCAAACCATCGTTTGCACCCAACTCAATCAATACCCAGCGAGGTTGATGCTGTTTTAATAAATCCGGTAATCTATTTTGACCTTGGAATGCCGTTTCGCCACTGATACTGGCATTTACCACATTGATATCAGGATAAGTTGCTTTCCATTTATCTGCAAGACGTTGTGGCCAAGCTGTTTCAGATGAAAGCCGATATCCAGCACTTAAGCTGTCACCGAAGATCAAAAAAGTATCCGTTGCTGTGGCCTTAAAGCTAAACACCATCATAACGATAAGGAAAAATGTATGTCGAAGGAAAAGGTTCTTGAAGTTCATGAGTTAACCAAAAAAGTAGGACAAGGTGATAGTCAGATCTCTATATTGCAGGGTGTTGAGCTTGTTGTCGAGTCTGCACAAACAATTGCGCTAATTGGTGAGTCTGGATCAGGGAAATCAACCTTACTTGGTATTATTGCTGGATTAGATGATGGGGGAGCTGGTCAAGTTAAATTAATGGGACAAGATCTGACTAAAATGAATGAAGAAGAGCGAGCCATTTTACGGGCTCAGCATGTCGGTTTTGTTTTCCAATCATTTATGTTAATTCCTACATTGAATGCACTTGAAAATGTGCAGCTTCCCGCATTATTAAAAGGTGAGTCAGAAAAACAGAGCCATTCACGTGCTATTGAATTATTAAAACAGTTAGGATTGTCAGAGCGTTTGTATCATATGCCTGCTCAATTATCAGGTGGCGAGCAACAACGAGTCGCGCTTGCTAGAGCTTTTTGTACACAACCAGCCATTCTTTTTGCTGATGAGCCTACGGGTAATCTTGATCGTAAAACTGGTGATAAAATTGCTGATTTACTGTTTTCACTTAATCGTGATTATGCAACAACGCTTATTCTTGTTACCCATGATAATGAGTTAGCAGCCCGCTGTCAGAGACGCTTACGGTTAGTTGATGGCAAACTTAAGGAGGAGTCATGATTTGGCGTTGGTTTTGGCGTGAGTGGCGCTCTCCTGCATTACTTATTGTTTGGTTTTCACTCGCTTTAGCGGTTGCTTGTGTTCTTGCATTAGGTCGCATTGGCGATAGAATTGATAAAAGTATTTATGCACAAAGCCGTGATTTAATCGCAGGTGATTTGGTTTTACGTGCAGCCTATCCCGTTGATGAAAATTGGTTGTTAGATGCTCAAAAACAAGGTTTATCACTTAGCCGTCAAATACAATTTACGACGATGTCTTATGCCCCTGAAGGGGATACACCACAATTAGCGTTAGTAAAAGCTGTTGATAATTTATATCCACTTTATGGTGAGTTAGAAACACAGCCTGCGAGTATGAAGCCTGAAAAAGGGCATGCATTAGTTGGTGAACGATTACTTGAGTTGTTAGATATTAAAGTTGGTGACCAAATCGATGTTGGTGACGCAACACTAACTATCAGTGGCGTACTTGTTCAAGAACCCGATAGTGGATTTAACCCCTTTCAAATAGCGCCCCGTGTTTTAATGAGTCTTGATGATGTAGATGCAACAGGTGCAGTACAGCCAGGAAGTCGATTAATTTACCGCTATATGCTTGCTGGTAATGAATCAGCAATTGAGGATTATCAACAAAAATATGATCCGTTATTAAAGCCTGATCAACGCTGGAGTAGCTTAAAGCAGGATAACGGCATTCTTTCCCAATCGATGGAAAGAGCAAAAAACTTTTTACTTCTTTGTGCATTACTGACGTTATTATTGGCAATATCTGCGGTGGCGGTATCAATGACACATTATTGTCGTAGCCGTCATACATTAGTGGCTGTTTTAAAAACATTAGGTGCAGATAAACGCGCACTACGGAAATGGATAATAGGGCAATGGGGCGTTATTATTCTAGCTGCTATTATTGTTGGTTCACTAATTGGGTTACTCTTTGAAACGATCCTTTTACAGATATTAGCACCCGTTTTACCGAAACGTTTACCTGATGCGAGTTTCTTGCCTTGGGTATGGTCTGTTGGTTCTTTATTGTTAATTGCATTATTAACAGGAATTAGACCTTATCATCAATTAATGTCCACACAGCCTTCAAGAGTGTTACGACATGATACAACAGCGTCTATTTGGCCTCTTCGCTATTACCTCCCGATTACAGCGCTTATCGTTGTTGGAACTTTAACCCTATTTGCGGGTACTGGTGTTTTATTATGGTCAATTTTATTAGGCGTAGTTGTGATAGCCTTTTTATTAGGCATTATTGGCTGGGGTGGGCTTTGGATTTTAAAACAGTTTAAATTTCGCCAATTAAGTGCGCGTCTAGCGGTAACCCGCCTATTGAGACAACCATTTCAAACAATGACTCAATTAGCAGCATTTGCATTATCGTTTATGCTATTAACACTGTTAGTACTTATTCAAGGTGATTTATTAGATAAATGGCAACAGCAATTACCGCAAGATAGTCCTAATTATTTCCTTATTAATATGTCAAAGTCGCAAGTTGCTGATATTAATTCGCTACTCGCAAAATATGATGTTACGCCAACAGATGCTTATCCTGTAGTGTTAGCACGTTTAACACAGATTAATGGCAATAATGCTAAAGAGTGGGCTGATGAGCATGATAACGGTAATAATACGGTACGTCGTGAGCTCAATCTGACATGGCATAGCGAATTACCAAAAGATAATGTGATTATTGAAGGGAGTTGGCCGCCTGTTGGTAATGGTGTTTCAATAGATCAAGGTGTTGCTGAAAAATTAGCGATACGTTTAGGTGATAAACTGACCTTTGTGGGCGATACACGTGAATTTAGCTCAGAAGTAACCAGTATTCGCCATGTAGATTGGGAAAATTTACGTCCTAATTTCTTTTTTATTTTTTCAGAAGAAGGACTAAGTAATCAGCCTGAAAAATGGATGAGTAGTTTTTATTATGATGGAAATGGTGAATTAATTACCACACTTAATCGTCAATTCCCGACTGTAAGTGTATTAGATACAGGCGCTTTAATTCAGCAAGTACAGCAAATTTTACAGCAAGTCAGTAGAGCTTTGGAAATCATGGTGGGATTAGTCATTATTTGTGGTGGCTTATTACTTATTTCCCAAATTCAAGTTGGCATGACACAACGGCGTATTGAGCTGGTGGTTTATCGCACATTAGGGGCTAGCAAATCATTATTACGACGTACTCTTTGGGCTGAGTTTGCTTTACTGGGGTTAATGGCTGGAGTGGCTGCGGCAATTGGCGCTGAAGTTGCTTTAAGTTTATTACAAAAATCGGTGTTTAATTTTCCTTGGCAACCACAATGGAAAATGTGGATATTAGTTCCTATCCTAGGGGCACTGCTATTGTCATTTTGTGGTACGGTATTAGGTGTGCGTTTATTACAAGATAAAGGACAATATCGCCGAATTCAGGGTGAATAATCAATATCTAATTTAAAAATAAAATGCTGATATTTTTATATCAGCATTTTTTTCGGCAAACGAAAATAACGGTATATAGTGTAGGAGTTATTTCTTTGGTTCACTCTTTTACCACATACGCATAAATTTGTTTTTTACCTTCGTTATTATCATAAATATAGACACCTTGAAGCTCTGTTGAAAACCCCGGGAGTTGATTCAACGTTATTTCGAGCGCTTGAAAATAACGTAAAACAGCACCATCCCAAATTTCACCAGGAACGGCGCACAATACACCTGGTGGATAAGGTAAAGCACCTTCTGCGGCTATACGCCCTGGTAATTGATGTAGCGGTAATAGCTCTATATTACCGCGAACAAATTCAATATTCGCTTGTTGTGGGCTTAATGCTCTTTTAGGAAAATGGCTTTTTCTAAACATTTGCTTTTGCAGTAATTTAATATTTTGCTTTATGCAAATATCATGCATTTCCTGACATAGTTGACGTAACGTATAGCTTTGATAACGTTCTTGATAGCGACGATAGAGAGACGGTAATACGAGTTCTAATGGTGTATCTTCAATTAGTTGTTTTTCAAATCTGGCAATTAAAGAAATAAGGTGTTGATATTTTTCATCCGTTTCCGCAGGCGTTAAGAGAAATAGTAAAGAATTTAGATCACTTTTTTCAGGAATAACGCCGTGCTCCCGTAAATAATTAGCCAAAACAGAAGCTGGAACACCAAAATCTTCATATTCTCCAGTATGAGGATCAATACCCGGAGTGGTGAGCATTAATTTACAGGGATCAACAAAATACTGATTATTAGCGTAACCTTCAAAAGCGTGCCAATGTTCATTAGGAATAAAATTAAAGAATCGCTTATCTTGTGCGATTTCATTTGTGTCATATTCTTGCCAAAGTACGCCATCAATTCGTTCTGGAATAAAAGGTTTAATAAATTGGCACTGTTTTAATAACGTCTTACGTGCCTCTATTCCTTGTTTAACACACGTCATCCACATTGCTTCACCACTTTTACCAGAATGTATTTTTGCATTGACATCTAATGCTGCAAATAAAGGATAAAAAGGGCTAGTTGAAGCATGCATCATAAAGGCATTATTCATTCGTTTATGATTTACATAACGTAGCTGTTGTTTGATATGTGCATCTTTTTTATGTATTTGTGAGGTTTGAGAAAAACCCGCTAATTGTTTATGTACTGATTGGGTAACCAGAATACCAGGATCATTTTCATTTAGAGTCAGTAGTAGGGGAGAGCACTGTTTCATCATTGGAATAAACTGCTCATAACCCACCCATGCTGAATCAAATAAAATGTAATCACAAAGATGACCTATTTTATCAACTACTTGTTTTGCATTATAAATAGTTCCGTCATACGTACCTAGCTGTATTATTGCTAAGCGAAAAGGACGCTTCTCATTTTGGCGCTCAGGGGCAATTTCTGCTATTTGCTCACGTAAATAAACCTCTTCAAAACAATGCGCATCAATACCACCAATAAATCCAAAAGGATTACGTGCTGTTTCTAAATAAATCGGTGTTGCGCCTGCTTGAATTAATGCGCCGTGATGGTTTGATTTATGATTATTTCTATCGAAGAGCACTAAATCATTTGGTGCTAATAATGCATTAAGGACTACTTTATTTGATGATGATGTGCCATTTAATACAAAGTAGGTTTTATCCGCATTAAAGACTTTGGCTGCAAATGATTGAGCATCATGAGGTGCACCTTCATGAATAAGTAAATCACCCATATCCACATCCGCATTACAAAGATCCGCTTTGAAGATATTTTCTCCAAAATATTGATAGAATTGCTCACCGGTAGGATGACGACGAAAAAATTCACCGCCTTGATGTCCAGGACAATCAAATGCCACATTTTTTTGCGCAACATAATTAACTAAGCGTGAGAAAAACGGTGTTTTTAGGCCTTCTTCATATTCTGTTGCTGCATTATTGATAAGTTCGCTGTTTTTTAGATATGCGCTTTCTTCTGTAATAACAATACCGGTTATTTGATTAAGTAAGTGAGCGGGTAAAGTGTCGTTAAGATTAACAGCAATAAATACGGGTAATTGAAAACCAGTTTGTAAAATGCGTTCTAAATTCGCAACCTCGTTGAGTGAAAGCACAATAGCAGAAACATGAACTAGATTTGCTTTCTCAATATCAACAATGGGGCGCTGAGTAGAAAAATAGTGTGAGATATTAGGGTTACACGCCAACGTCATTTTATTCATTCGTCTTGCTTTCTATCAATCGGATAAATTAGACAAATAATATACTTGCTTGTGCCTACGATTGATACATCTTAAAACTAAAGTTTGTTTTATGCTGATTATATGAATAATTATTTTATAGGAAGACGAGAGATTACTGAGATTTTATGATTAATAGATAGACTTTTATTAAGATAAAGCCTATCTATTTCATGATTACTCTTGATTATTGTGGGGTGACAGGTGAGGATTTTTCAACATAAATAGTCTGAGAAGGGAACGCAAAATCAGCACCATGTTTATGGACTATTTCAATCATATTTAAATAAACTTCTTGTTGTGCTGCTAACCATTCTGCCCATACAGTTGTTTTGGTAAAACAATACACCATAATATTTAAAGAAGAATCTGCAAATTGATTAAAATAGACTAACATTGTTTGTTGAGTATCTATTTTGGGGTTTTGCGCTAGCATTGTGCGAATATCTTCAACAATAGCACCTACTTTATCTGAATCTTCATAACGCAGACCCAGTTCTGTTTCAATCCGCCTATTTGTCATCCTGCCTGGGTTTTCAACACTAATTGAAGAAAAAACTGAATTAGGAATATATAGTGGGCGATGGTCAAAGGTTATGATTTTGGTAATACGCCAGCCAATTTCAACAACGGTACCCTCAATATTTCTATCAGGAGAACGAACCCAATCGCCAATATTAAAAGGGCGATCAAAATAGAGCATGACTCCGGAAAAGAGATTGCTCATCACGTCTTTACTTGCCATACCAATAGCGATACCGCCTAAACCACCAAATGTCATTAATCCTGATAAGCTCATCCCGAAATGCTCACCAAATAATAAAAGAATAATAACGAATAAAGAGATTTTAAATATGCGGGAAATAATGCGGGCCGATGTGGGATCGCTGCCCTTTTTAATTTGACTTTGCTCTAATCGGTTAATGAGTAAAAAACATTTACGCATAACAATTAATGCAATAGCAGCGTAAGTGATGAAATTAACCCAAGTAAAAGAAATAAAATGGAGTTTAAAATCAACTATCGCCATATCAACATATTGGCTTAGGATAATAACTAGGCTACAGAGTAAAAAAGCTTGGCTAATATGAATAATAATACTTCTGCGACGTCTGGCTTTTTTATGCTGAAAAAAAGAGACAATACAAAAGCAAATAAAACAGGCGAGAGCGATACCCACACCTATAATGTATTTCATTAGCAATTCATCATTCATCTGTTCACATTTTCCTTATATATCACTGGCATAATGCACTTTATTTCTGTTTTTTACTTGCATGCTGAAAATTAGGATAAACAGGTGGTTTCATAAAAAGTGTTACCGCCAAAATCAATAAAACAGGTACTGCTAATAGCAAGAATGCAGGGGTGAAACTTCCCGTCATGTCTTTAATTGCCCCTGCAAAGAAAGGCGCTAAACAGGCCAGTGTTGAAATTAAATTCATAACAGAAAAGAGTTCGAGATAAGGTGAACGGCCAAAATAGTTAGCCAATAAAACACTTGAGGCTAAAAATGTCATGCCATATCCAATACCAACACATACTGTAAATAAAATAAGATAGAACCAAGATGTTGCCATACTTAGCGATAGTAATCCGATAATAATGATACTTAAGCTCGCAATCAGTAATTTTTTAGGTTCTAGCCACTCACCAATAGCCCCACCGGCTAAACGAGAAAAAGCGTTAATAAATGCCATCGTGCTGAGTAATGTAGCAGCAATCGTTTCACCAAAGCCATTTTCAATCACATGTGCAACAGCAAAGCTATTTACGGTAATTCCACACCATAAAAATGCGGTATAAGTTGCTGCAATAACATAAAACTGCCATGTTTTTAATGCATGACGAGCAGTCCAAATTTCTTTGGTTTGGTAAATTCGTTTTGTTGATTGTAAACGGCTTATCTTATCCGCATGTTCTCTTTCTTTACTGCCTTCACGTAAACATAAAATGGTTGTTAATGTGATAACTGAAAGTGTGATAGCGGAAATTAACCAATGCATACGCCATGTATGCCAAAGATGATTAGCTAAAAAGTAGATCCATGGTCCTGCTACGCCACCTAATCCGCCTATTGTAAAATAGACACCAAAAGCAAATGATTGCTTTTCAAATAAGCGCGAAATGACATAGGTTCCTGGAACTGTAGCGAGTAGCGTAAAGCCAATACCTAACAACGCTGTACCTAAAAAATAACGCGTGATAGTGTAAGTTTCATATAAAAAATAGAAACCACTTACGAATATAAGTAGTCCAATAAGTAGCGTTAATCGTACATTTAATTTGCGTATCAATAAGGTAGGCAAAAAACTAGCAAGGCCACACGTTAAACCTAATAAGGTAAAACCTAGACCCGCTTGTGTCCAATTCCACTCTAATTCACTTATCATACTAGGCAGAACAACACCTAGAGAGGTAAACGTGGTTGCAGTCGCTAAAAAATAAACCAATCCCAATAATATCAGCATACTCCACTGATAAATGGGACTAAAAATGTGTTGCGTGGTTTGCATCCTGACTCCATAGAACGGGTGCAGTAACCTGAATTATCAGGAGAAAATGGCGAAAAGTAGACCTTTATTTAAAGGTCTACCGATTTAATGGGTATCATTCTCTAACTTTATGAGTCGGACTGCTAGCTTAATTTTTCTAAAGCCCAATTGATAGGCGCTTGATAACTTTCATCAAGCAGGGGGCTTAATGAAGTTAATGTGCGTTGAAGAGAGGTTTTATCGCTATGAACGAGGTTTAGATGTCCAACTTTACGCGCTGGGCGCACTTCTTTTTCATACCAATGCAAATGCACTAAAGGTAAAGAGAGCCACTGAGGTTCAATATCACTTCCAATTAAATTGACCATAACACTAGGTTGGCAAACATCAGGCGTTGGCATTGGTAAACCTGAGATAGCACGTAAGTGTAATTCAAATTGGCTAATTGATGCGCCATTTTGTGTCCAATGACCACTATTGTGAACACGAGGCGCTAATTCGTTGATTAACAGCTTATTACCGACAATAAAACATTCCATTGCCATTACACCAACATAATTAAGCTTATTTAAAATTGCGCTTAGCATCTTTTCAGCAGATTGTTGTAATGTTGGCATTGTCTCAGGTAATGCGACACTCATGCGTAAAATACCGTCTTGGTGAAGATTATGTGTTAAAGGGTAAAAAACACAGTCACCTTGGCTATTTCTTGCTCCGATTAACGAAACTTCACCTGAAAAAGGAATACCCTGCTCAACAATACATTCGCCATAAATTTCATCAGGTAATTGGTGTTCTTCGCTTGGCTTAATTCGCCATTGCCCTCGACCGTCATAACCACCGATACGACGCTTTACAATAATAAAATCCCCTAAGCGCGCGAAAATAGCAGGCCATTCATCAGGTGAGGTTAAAGGTTGCCAAGGCGCTGTTGCTATTTGGAGATCATCAAGAAGTTGCTTTTGAGGAAGTCTATCAGCAAGCAGTGAGAATATTTCTCGGTTAACAAAATTGGTATTTTGCGCCAATTCTTTTGTTAATGGTGTTTCTGGCCAGCGTTCAATTTCAGCCGTTATTATGCTCTTTTGATAAGGCACAGCCTCTGGTTCAGCATCAATACCAATAGGGTATACAGTAATACCTAAAGGCTCGCCAGCTTGTCGTAGCATTCTACCCAATTGACCATTACCTAGCACACAAACCGGTTTCATAGTGCCTCTCTAGGATCAGGATTATTTAACACATCATCAGTTTGAGATTTTCGCCATGCACTCAGTGCATTAAAAATAGCAGGTGAATGTAATGCTAATATTTGAGCTGCTAATAATGCTGCGTTTGCAGCACCGGCTTTACCGATGGCTAATGTACCCACTGGAATGCCTTTGGGCATTTGTACAATAGAATAGAGACTATCAATACCACTTAATGCCGCACTTTGCACAGGAACACCTAAAACAGGAACTAATGTTTTTGCTGCTAACATGCCTGGTAAATGAGCGGCCCCACCAGCACCTGCAATAATTACGTCAAAACCGTTTTCTTTTGCATTTTCAGCAAAGTTAAACAGTTTATCTGGCGTACGATGAGCAGAAACAATTTCAACATGGTAAGGGATTTTAAGTGTATTGAGTACTTCTGCCGCATGAGACATTGTTGCCCAGTCACTTTTAGAACCCATTACGATAGCGATACGTGCTGAGGTGTTATTGAGACCAACTTGAGAAGACATTACTTAACTGCTCCTGTAAGCATAAGAATAGATCTTGATAGACTGAGCATGATAATATCACGCTCACATAGCAAGGAAAACGTTTGCGTAAAGAAAAAAGCTTATCGGGATGATAAATTACAGTAGCTCTAAAACGGGAATTGAATAAATTCGATGTTATCTTCAGTGACTTTAAACATGGAGCCTTCTGTATGCCATGCTCCTAATACACCACGATAATGAGTTTCACCATCTATATCTACAGTGTGAATAGCAGGGCGGTGAGTATGACCGTGGATCATCCATTTGGTCTTGAATTGTTTAAACGTATCAATGACTGCTTGAGAGTTAACATCCATAATCATTTCAGATTTATATTGATTAGCATGCTGACTTTTAGCTCGCATTTTATCGGCAATACGCAGTCTTATAAACAGCGGTAGCATTAAGAATAGGCGCTGAATAAATTTATTATGAACCTTTTTGCGGTATCGTTGGTAAGCATCATCATCAATACACAGCGTATCACCATGTAAGATTAATATACTGTGTTGATAGATTTCTAGAATATTTTCTTGTGGAAGAATGGTGATACCACTTTCTTTTGCAAAGCGCGAACCAATTAAAAAATCACGATTGCCATGAAGAAAGTAGCAGGCGACACCTGATTGCTTTAATGTCATTAGCGCTTGTGCAACTTGGTGATGTAGTGGGTTAGGATCATCATCACCTACCCAAAAATCAAAAAAGTCACCTAAGATATAGAGTGCTTTTGCATAAATGGCTTGTTCTTTTAAAAAGCGAAGAAAACCGGCAGTAATTGCCGGTTCGTGTTCACTTAGATGCAAATCTGCAATAAAAAGTGTCGTCATTAGTGAAAAGCTTATTCGCTAACAGTGACGCTTTTAATGACAACATCTTCACGAGGAACATCTTGGTGGAAACCACTGTTACCAGTAGAAACTGCTTTGATTTTATCCACAACATCCATGCCTTCAACCACTTCAGCAAAGACACAATATCCCCAACCATTAGCATTTTCAGCACGGAAGTTTAAGAAATCGTTATCAGCAACGTTAATGAAAAATTGTGCTGTTGCTGAATGAGGGTCGTTAGTACGTGCCATCGCTAATGTACCACGATTATTAGCAAGACCGTTGTTCGCTTCATTTTTGACTGGCGCTTTAGTTGCTTTTTGGTTCATACCAGGCTCAAAACCACCACCTTGGATCATAAAACCGTTGATAACACGGTGGAAAATAGTGTTATCGTAAAAGCCTTCTTTACAGTAGTTTAAAAAGTTTTCTACTGTTGCAGGCGCTTTGTCTGCAAATGTTTTAATCACGATATCGCCATAATTGGTATGAAAAGTAACCATATTAAGATCCTAATATTATTTTAGCTTTACCCAGAGTTGGGCTGAAACAATTGTGTTGTTTTTATATCATAGTTACCTTATTTAGTCAGTATTCATCTTTTTTCATGATGCATTTCGTTTGTTATTGAGCTAAAAAATAGGCAAAAGGCGCCTTTAAGCCTATTTTATTGAATAACGGTGATTTGATTACATGCTAATGATGATTGAACAGTGAAAATAAGGACAGAGCAGAGTAATATAGTCAGTCATTATCTTGCATTTTTTCAAGATCAAATAACCATACAAAAATCATGTTATATTAAGATTTAATTGTAGATATCGTATTATCGCTATTTTATACACGTAATAAACACGTACAGTTGAAAACGGGAACGTCCTCTGATGCTAAAGATTTATAATACTCTCACTCGCCAAAAAGAAGAATTTAAACCTATCCATGCTGGAAAAATAGGTATGTACGTGTGTGGCATCACTATTTATGACTTATGTCATATTGGTCATGGACGTACGTTTGTGGCATTTGATGCTATAACCCGCTATTTGCGCTATTTAGGGTATGATGTTAATTATGTCCGTAATGTCACAGATGTTGATGATAAAATTATCAAACGTGCTATTGAAAATAATGAGACATGCGATCAATTAACAACTCGTATGTTAGCTGAAATGCATAAAGATTTTGATGCGCTTAATATTTTGCGCCCAAATTCAGAGCCGAGAGCAACACACCATATCGCTGAAATTATTGCATTAACAGAAACACTCATTCAGCGTAATCATGCTTATGTTGCTGATAACGGTGATGTTATGTTTTCGATTGATACCGATGCAGATTATGGCTTGCTTTCTCGTCAAGATTTAGAACAATTACAAGCAGGTGCTCGTGTCGAGATTGCCAATGTAAAACGCAACCCAATGGATTTCGTCTTATGGAAAATGTCTAAACCTGGTGAACCAAGCTGGGAATCACCTTGGGGCCCTGGTCGCCCTGGTTGGCATATCGAGTGTTCTGCGATGAACAGTAAAGAGCTAGGACATCATTTTGACATTCACGGTGGTGGTTCTGATTTAATGTTCCCACATCATGAAAATGAAATTGCACAATCCACCTGTGCACATGATGGTCCTTATGTGAATTACTGGATGCATTCCGGCATGGTGATGGTCGATAAAGAAAAAATGTCTAAATCACTGAATAACTTTTTTACTATTCGTGATGTTTTAGCATATTACGATGCTGAAACTATTCGTTATTTCTTATTATCAGGCCATTATCGTAGCCAACTTAATTATACTGAAGATAATTTAAAACAAGCTCGTACAGCCTTAGAACGTTTATATACTTCATTACGTGGTACAGATAAAAAGGCTAAACCAGTTGGTGGCGAGGCATTTGAAGCTAAATTTGTTGAATCAATGAATGATGATTTCAATACACCAGAAGCGTATTCTGTTTTATTTGATTTAGCACGAGAAGTAAATCGTCTAAAAAATGTTGATATGGATAAAGCAAATGGGTTAGCAGCAGTTTTGCGCAAACTCGCAAAAGTACTTGGTCTTTTAGAGCAAGATCCTGAGCACTTTTTACAAAGTGGTGCCAATTCAGAAGATGATGGCGAGGTTGAACAAATAGAACAATTGATCCAACAGCGTAATGATGCTCGTAAAAATAAAGATTGGGCAGCCGCAGATGTAGCTCGTGATGCGTTAACAGCGATGGGTATTGTGCTTGAAGATGGTCCTCAGGGGACAACATGGCGTCGCAATAATTAAGACAAATACTTTTAACAAGCTATAAAAAAATATCGGATAATCATTATCCGATATTTTTTATCTTGAGAAAATGGAACTCTTTTTTTCACTAAATTTTTAATGGAATTAATTCAACTTCATTCATCATTTGAGCGAGCTTTTCTCTATCAGTAACGCCGACATTGGTTTGGCTTACTGCAAGTGCTGAAACAGCTGTTGCAAGACGTAATGTATGTTCACTGGTTTGGCGCATCATTAAACCATAAATCAGGCCACCAACCATAGAATCACCTGCACCTACTGTACTGACTACATCACATTTAGGCGGCTTTGCCATCCAAGCTCCAGATGCATTAACCCACATTGCACCTTGTTCACCTAATGAAATGACCACATGAGCAATACCTTGTTGACGTAATTCTTGAGCTGCTTTAACTATGTCAGAAAGCTCTGGTAATGGTCTACCAGCCCAAATTTCTAATTCCTGATGATTTGGTTTGACTAACCAAGGTGATGCTCTGAGACCTGCAACAAAAGCATCACGACTACTATCAAAAATCAAACACATACATTCGCTACGTAAGCGAGTCATCCATGATGTAAAATCATCTAAGTTAATACTCGGTGGCACACTACCACTGACACAAATCATATCAAATTGGCCAGCCCAACTTAGCGTATCATTGACAAAACGAGCCCAATCTTGCTTGGTAATTTCAAAGCCAGAAAAGTTAAAATCGGTCACTTTACCGTTTGGTTCAGTCAGTTTGACATTAATACGTGTTCGGCCTTCAACCATTTGAAAACGATTTGCGATGCCATATTCACTAAACTCTTTTTGAAAACCGTCTTGATTCTCTTTACCCAAAAAACCACCTACAGTGACATCGATACCAAGACTTTTTAAAACTTTTGCAACATTAATGCCTTTACCTGCGGCATGAAATCCCGCTGTTTTTACTCGATTCACTTCACCTAATTCTATTGGTTGTGTTAAACCGACCAGATCATAAGCAGGATTAAGCGTAATTGTTGCCACTTTATGTTTCATGCTAACCCCTTAATTAAAATAATAGGTATTATTTTTTGCTGGTGCTGAGCAATAAGATAAGTACCTTGAGTAGGTAGGCTGAGCATAAAATCTCCTAGGTAAATAAAGGTAAGAATAAGATATGAACATACTAATAGTGTTTAAAATAATATCAATTAAGTTCTTTTAACTAACGAACACTGCATAAATTTAGAACAGCGTTACGTTTTAGCATATATAGATAATAATAAATAGTTAAAAATATTAGTGCAATAAATTACTGTTAATGCCTTTTAGTTAAAATTTTTATTTATTAATAAATCAATGGATTAAAAAATAATTGGCGATATTGAAGATGCGTAATTATTACTGTGTATTTTTAATTAGAGACTATTTATTTCAAGTTTATAATAAATTAATTTTAAGACTCTTTTTTGATATGAAAAGATGAAGAAATAAAAAAGTAATTTAAAAATGTTTATCACAAAAGCGCTACTAGGGTAGTAACGCTTTTATTTTACGAGCAATAAATCGTTTAGTTGATTATTTGCTGACACTGACAGTAAAGTCACCAAAAGTAACTACTTTGCCAGCAACGATTTTACAACGTTTACGTGTTTCAATTTCACCATCAACGCTAACTAATCCTTCAGCAATCATATTCTTAGCGGCAGCTCCGCTTTCAGTCCAGCCTTGAAGCTTTAAGAGATCGCAAAGTTCAACATAATCGTGTTCTTCTAAATGAAATGTTTCCATTAACTAATTATTTCCTGTATCTGTGTCATGATATTCTTCACATGCTTGTAAAGTATTTTGGATTAATGTCGCTACTGTCATTGGGCCAACACCACCTGGAACGGGTGAAATCCAAGATGCACGCTCAGAGGCTTTTGCAAACTCAACATCACCGACTACTTTACCATTTTCAAGGCGATTAATTCCTACATCGATAACGATAGCACCTGGTTTTATCCACTCACCAGGAATAAAATTAGGTTTACCTACTGCAACAACAAGTAAATCTGCATTTTCAACATGAAAACGTAGATCTTGTGTAAATCGATGAGTAATTGTGGTTGTACAACCTGCTAATAAAAGTTCTAGCCCCATTGGTCGGCCAACAATATTGGAAGCCCCTACAATAACGGCATTTAAACCATATAAATCGATATTATAACGCTCTAGTAGTGTCACGATACCACGAGGTGTACAAGGGCGTAATTTAGGTGCCCGCTGGCATAAACGACCAACATTATAAGGATGAAAGCCATCAACATCTTTATCTGGATGAATACGCTCTAGCACTTTAACGTTGTCAATTCCTTCTGGAAGTGGCAGTTGAACTAAAATACCATCAATTTCATTATCGTTATTGAGTTTATCGATAAGCTTTAATAAATCTACTTCACTCGTTGTATCAGGTAAATCATAAGAGCGAGAAATAAAGCCAACTTCATCACAAGCGCGACGTTTACTAGTAACATAAATTTCTGATGCAGGATCATCTCCAACTAAAATAACGGCTAATCCAGGAGCACGTTTTCCTGCATTAATTCGCTGTTTTACTTTTTCTGCAACTTCGCTTCTGATGGTCTGCGCAATCGATTTCCCATCTATAATTTTTGCTGACATCTACACATCCAATTTTTTAATTACGGTATGGGCGTTATTTTGTCAGATCATAAGCAATCTGTCAGTCGAATAGTTGCCATATTTTAACCATTCAGTTTGATTACGTCGAAAAATCGTTGACTCTCAGAATGTTAAACGTATAATTCACTCCCGTTATCAGCATGATAGCTGATGCCTTCCTCAAGGCGCCCTTAGCTCAGTTGGATAGAGCAACGGCCTTCTAAGCCGTAGGTCACAGGTTCGAATCCTGTAGGGCGTACCATTTAAAATCAATGAGTTATGCTAATTTTAATCCAACTTGGTTTTTGCTTTTTGTCGTATTTGTGTCGTTATCATTAAAAACGTCATCAATTTTACGTGCATGTTCTGTCAAATGATTCGGTGCTAGATGAGCATACCTTCTAACCATTTCTATACTTTCCCAACCTCCCATTTCTTGTAGTGCTAATAGTCATTATTTACTAGTTTCGTATATAAAACGTTGTCTAGTACGTTTCATTATTATTCCCTGCATTCTGAGTAACAGTTATTTTTTATTAGTTAGAACTCACCGCACGACTTAGCAAGTCAATTGAGCAAGAAGATTTGCATCTCAGATAAGTGATTGTCGAAAATGAACAGCAAACTTTGTATTTGTACAATGACATTAGAACGGAGTATTTACAAAGGCCTACTCTGAACTGATTAAAGGCGCTTATTTAGAAATAGACAAGAAAGCAATACAGGAAATTGAAAAATAGTTAAAAAAATGCCTAGCAAGGAAAGCTAGGCTAAATAGGCACAAAAACGAACCTTCATATATAAACAACATTTTGAGACATTTATATTTTAATATTTAACTTAAAAATAACTAATTGGTATTACTAACTATTGAAATAGTTAAATCAATTAAATTTATAGGAATAAAAGCGTAGCATTATCGCTGTCTAGTATGTTAATTATGACCTGTACTTACTCGCTGTGTGCGTATACCGAGAATCAAAAATACATAGCGCATAAAATTAAATAAGATAAACATGACTATTTTATTGCCTTTGCTTATCGTGATGCATGGCAACGAATAGATGTGTAATATATTTACATATATTATTTTGGAGTCCTCCTAACTTGATTTTTTACTATACAAACTAACAATATAGAAGAAATAACTGCTTTCAAAGAATTTAACCACTGCTCATTATCCTCAGTCTGCCCATTTTTATTTATCTTTGCTATATTAAAAGATATGAAACTTTATCTTTTTGATAAACTTATCGGAAAAATTAATGTTTTATATTAACTTTTTATCATTTTGATATTAATTTCGAGTATCTATCTATGGAAACTAAAGATATAAGACGCATGAATTTGCGTTCGTTGATTAGTGAATATGCAAGAAAAGGGATTAACAAGGCAATATTTGCAGAGCGTGCAGGCTTGAATCCTGCTCAATTAAGTCAAATAAGTGGCGATAATCCATCAAGAAATATTGGAGATTTAATTGCACGTAGAATTGAACTTTCATTAGAATTAACAAACGGATGGCTTGATAATATTCATCAATCTGAACCCTCAAAAGTAATAAATAATAATTATTTATTGGAAAGTATTTCAAATAAAAATACTGATTGTATATACAGAATTGATCAGCTTGAAATGGAATACAGCTGTGGAGGTGGGAGATTGAATAATGATTATCTTAATGTAGTAAAAGCGGTTGAATTAGTACCTGAACATGCTAAGCGTTTATTTGGTGGCAGAAATGCTAACGCTTTACGCATAGTAACAGCGGTAGGAGATAGTATGAGTGGTACTATCGACCCTGGCACTTTAGTTATTGTTGATATAACAACGACAAAATTTATTAGTGATGGAATTTATGCATTTAGATTCGGTGAAGCTATGCATATAAAAAGATTACAATTATTAGGTGATAGGCTCTTAGTTATCAGTGATAACAAAGCATATGATAAGTGGGAGATTGATGCTAATAACGAAGACCAGTTTCAAATAAATGGGTTTGTTGTTGGAAAATGGGATATGCATTATACAAGACTAGGTTAAATATTTATCTCTCTAGCCAGCTTAATACTGATTTTTTATCTTTTTGGTAATGTTATTTTCTCTTATTTATCATTAAATTAACATTTTATGATGCTAATTGATAGATTTTTTATCAATTAGCAATTGCAATTAATTTATCTTTGAGGTAAATTTGATGAATCGAAAGCATGACGCTATCGATGAATACAATGAATGCTTTTTGATCACTAGTAACGCTTAGAATGAATTTTTAGCGAAATCACTGAATAATTTTGGATCAAAGTTAATACATCAAAATGTCAGTGATTATTTCTAAAGAGGCAATGCATTTTAGAAATGACAAGGTTAAAAAGTCAGTTGATATCAATAGTTAATAAATAATGAGTTATCATCTTAATTGTATTAAATGGAATTTAATCAATAATATAAGGAAATATATATGCAACTTTTCAATGAAAAATCATCACCTATCTCTTCAGTATCTATTCTCAACACTGTGAATGATAATCTCCCCGATGAATCAGGCTTAATCACTAATAAACAAGTGCTAGAACCAGATTTGGGATTAAGCGAAGCTTTTGAACAATATAAAGTTTCTTATACTTCCCGTGATAGTGTGAGAGGTGAAGTTATTCGAGAAGATACTGGCGCCGTATTTATCCCTAAAGCACAACCCCCTAAAGATGGCTGGCCTGTTATTGTTTGGAATCATGGAACCGTAGGTATTGCGCCTAGCTGTGCACCATCATTAGCACCTAAAAATAGTCGTGTATCTCAGTATTTAAATACGTGGTTATCACTTGGATTTACCATTGTTGCACCTGATTATCCTGGATTAGGCTCATCGGGATTGCACCATTATATGGATGAGAGAGCGACAGCATGGAGCGCTTTAGATAGTGCGAAAGCCGTACTTAAGGAGTTTCCATTAAGTAATAACTTTATTTTTATGGGGCAATCACAAGGCGCCCACGCAGCTTTCGCCTCTGTAGGCTATCAACCTGAATATGCACCAGAGTTGAATATACTCGGTGCAATTATTACAGGCACACCTTACTTTAGCGACAATCTACTTGAAAATTTTATCAGTGATGATATTCATGATGAAGGTGATAGAAAATTACCTTATGCAATTTATCTCTATCTTTCAGCTGCTGATAAAAATGATGCTTTAAAAGCGGAAGATTATTTCCAAGAATTAGCGTTGCCTTATGTTGAAAAAGCGAAAACGCTGTGTATTAGCCCATTAAGTCAACTAGTTATGGATAATAAGTTAAATTCTTCTAACAGCCTAAAGCCTAAGTTTAAAGAATTATTAGAGCAAGAATCTGCGAGTTTAAATTATAAAAAACTTCTTGTTAATAAACCTGTATTTATTGGAATTGGGTTATCTGATATTCATGTATTAACAATTTGGCAGCAAGAGTTTGCAGCTGACGTATTAAAAGCCGGGACAATTGCTGAAGTACATGAATATGCAGATATAGGTCATTTAGATGTGTACAATGTTTCTTTACGTGATTCAGTGCCATTTGTTTTAGAATTAATGAAAAAAGAAAATAAAAAATAATAATCTTAGGGGTTCGCTAATATAGATAGTTCTTTGTTTTAGAGGACTATTCGAACAAGTGATAACGCTATAGTTTTCTTTTACTGATTATTTTACATTATTTATAAATTGACAAATCTATCTACATATAATAGTAAATAATTTTTTTAATGATTTTATTAAGTTAATTTGTTGAAATTTATTAAGTTTTAATCTTTTATTTAAATTTAAAATCTTAATTAAAATAATGGAGTATAAAGATTTTACTTTCGTTTAATCATTTATTTGAAAATATAGAACATACAAATATTATTAATATAAATCTGATAGTAGATTTATATGACCTATGTTAAGAATTATTACGGTTTAGTTTTTATTCTACAGACTTAGAAGGATCTATTATGTTAAAAATTAATTATGACTCTTATCGTTCAATAAAAGGATTTAATCGCAGAGTTCGGTTTTTAGTTATGCATTATACTGCATTAAATTTTAAAAACTCTGTGAATGCGCTATCAGGTAATGGTGGTGTTAGTGCTCATTATTTAGTACCAGATCCAACTGACAAAACATATAAAGAAGCCGGGTTTAATGACATGCAAGTTTTTAACCTTGTTGATGAAAATGATAGAGCTTGGCATGCTGGTGTCAGTTATTGGGCTGGTAGATCTAATCTTAATGATACCTCTATAGGGATTGAGATTGTTAACCAGGCGAGTGATAATAATGGGCAATTCACTTTTCCTCCTTATAACGCTAATCAAATTGAAGCAATTAAGCAGCTAGCTGCGAATATTATTGCCCGATATCCAGATATTTCTCCGACTAATGTTGTTGGACATTCGGATATTTCGCCTGATGGGCGTAAGAGTGACCCTGGCGCAGCTTTTCCATGGAAACAGCTTTATGATGTAGGTATTGGTGCTTGGTACGATGAAGAGACAAAATTAAGGTGTTTTAAAGCATTAATGCAGTCTA
The DNA here is from genome assembly GCF_001654855.1 of Proteus myxofaciens ATCC 19692. Lineage (GTDB taxonomy): Bacteria > Pseudomonadota > Gammaproteobacteria > Enterobacterales > Enterobacteriaceae > Proteus > Proteus myxofaciens. Next base: position 23,814 of record NZ_LXEN01000041.1, on the reverse strand, counting down.
ATCAATTACCACCGAAACAAGATATTTTAGCTAAATTGAAAAAATATGGTTATGACACTTCGGGAGCACAAACTGAATATGGTTATAAAATGTTAATTCGGGCTTTTCAACTTCATTTTAGGCCTACTAATTATGATGGCCATGTTGACTTTGAAACGGTGTCTATTCTTGATGCATTGGTGCTTAAATATTTTCCTTAACTTTTAGATAAATAATTGTATATCAGAGCCTCGCTATAGCGGGGCTTTTTTGTATCTAAGGATATATTTTTGTGGATAAACCGTAAATTTAAGCAAATAGCAATTTATTAGTAATAACCTCTAGAATTACCACTCTGCGAGCTAATTGATTAAGGAAGAATTACTCATCATTATAAAAGATGAATATAAAATGAAATATGCTTGCTAATAGTCAGGTGATAGACGAAATAGTAGAGTGTAGATTGATTATTAATACTTAATAAATTGAATATATCGCTCAGTGGTCTTTTTTATGAGAAAGTACCTTATCGATGAATATTCAGTGAGGTCACAATGCAAATAAAATCTATTTTCATGTTTTTAAGTATGCTTCTACTTAACGGATGCAGTGTTAAAGTACCAGATGATATATCGCCAGTTAAGAATTTGGACTTATCGCGTTATCTTGGCGAATGGTATGAAGTCGCTAGAATAGATAATCGGTTTGAAAAAGGATTAAGCAAAGTTACTGCTAATTATTCTCTTCGTGATGATGGTGGGGTAAAGGTAGTAAACAGAGGATGGAATGCAAATAACAAAAAATGGAAAGAAAGTATAGGGAAAGCCTATTTTGTTGGTTTCTCTAATTTTGGTGCTTTGAAAGTCTCATTCTTTGGTCCTTTTTATGGTGGCTATAATATTATAAAGCTTGATGATGATTATCAATATTCATTAGTTGTTGGTCCTAATAAAGACTATTTGTGGATATTATCTCGTACACCAACAATGCCATCAGAGCTATTAAATGAATATATTGATTTTGCAAGCAATTACGGTTTTGATAGACAAAGGATATTGATATTTCAGTAAAATTATAGCGCATTTATCTTTTTACATCGATGATGGGAATATAAAAAATTTACTACACGAAAATAATAGCCCGCTTAATGCGGGCTTTTTATTAGATTGATAAATAAATCATGAATAATAGCCTAATTTATAATCAAATTTTCAAAGTGAAAAATATCTGAGGGGTATACTACCTGTCCATAAATATGATAGGTAAGCTTGAACTACGATCTTTCTTATTTATGTTTAGCATAATTTATTAGAGATAGAGTAATTTTATAACAATGCGATAAGTAAGTTTACTTATTTTTTGTGTGTTATATGCAATTTTCATTTATTTATATGTTTTATTAAAATATTTTATTTTTATAATTAAATTGAGTGTGAGAAATTTATCAAATAGTAATTTATCTATAAAACAGACTATTTTTCTTAATGTCTAAATTTAAGTGTAGTGTTTTATTTCAAAGTTATATCAATATTCATGTCGATAATTCTTTATGTGAGTGAAAATAAATTTATCATTACCTTTTTAAAGTAACGATAAAAATTAAATTTATTTCTTTATGTTTCTTTATGTTTTTTTAATGAAATTTTTATGTTGGATACATTATTTCTATTTAAATATTCCTATTTTTGTAACAAATTATTTTAATAAATATGTGTTGTTAAAATATTGATAATTATTTGAAAATAAATATATAAAAAAATAATAAATTTGTTTTTCATATATGATAAAAAATTTGTTATAAATCAGGTGATTATAATTTATATATTTTATTAAGTTGCTACATTGATATGTTTTTCCGATCGTTACTGTGTTTTTGATAGGCGTAACCTATTAAATTTTAGTTAACGATCGATATTATCGTCTTTAAAGATAATTTTTTATTGTATATAGTTTTACTCAAGTTAAACACGTGGATATATATTCCATTATTCTATTTGTTAATAAAGTAGAACTAGTATCGAGGAGGTTTAAATGAATAACAATATTAATAATGTTATTAGCTTAAATGCCAAAACAGGTGCTTTTATAAAAAAGCATCGTATCGATAAAGGATTGACTGGGGTATTGTTTGGTAATTTACTTTTTATTAGTCAACAGCAGGTTTCTAGATATGAAACAGGTAAAAATGTTTTATCTATTACCATGTTAAATCATTGTTTAAATGTTTTAGGATTAACTTGGGAAGATTATATTAAAGAGGTCATTTATAAAAATACTATAGTGGAAAATATAGATTTAACTAGCTAATTATCAAAATTAAAAATAAATATATTATTTACTATTCATTTAGTATGGGAATTCTATTCTTTAAATTTTATCGTAGTGACGTATTCATAATACTACATATATAAAATTATTGAATTTTATATATGTAGTGGTGTTTTTCTCTAGTAAAAAATAATATTTATTTATAACTAATAAAAGGTGTCAAAATGAAATTATTTAAAATATCTGGTTTAGCTGCAGTATTAACTATGGCATTTGCTGGATATGCTAATGCTGCAACGGTGACAGTAAGTGGTGGTACGGTTCATTTTGTTGGACAAATCGTTGCTGCTGGTTGTTCTGTAGATAGTGAATCAATGAATCAAACTGTTGAAATGGGGCAAGTAAGAACTTCAGCCTTTGGTGCTAAAGGGGATAAATCAGATGCTAAAGATTTCAATATTACTTTAAATAACTGTGATACGACTATTGCCAAAAATGCTGCTTTTTCATTTTTAGGCCAAACATCGACGGCGAGTGATATTTTAGCGCTTTCTGGTAATACTGATGGCTCAGCAAAAAATATTGGTATCAATATTGTTGATCAAAGTGGTGCTAATTTTAAGGTTGATGGTAGTACTTTTGGTGCAAAAACCTCACTTGTTGATGGTAAAAACGTTATTCCTTTAACTGCACGCTATATCTCTACTGGAGACACAGTTGTTGCGGGGCAAGCAAACGCAGTTGCTACATTTAACGTTCAGTATGATTAATTGAAAGTAAAGCAGATATGAGGATCTTGATTTTCATATGTGCATTAGCTTTACCACTTTTAGTAAATGCTAAAAGTGGTAATCTCAATGCAAAGATTAGTGGGTTTACTTTCTTTAATGGAAGTATTGTTAATTCTACTTGCCAACTAGATATTAGCGGAGATTACCAAAATAGAAATCTTGATCGAATTATTAATTCAGATATACCACAAGAAAAAAAGATTATAAATTTATTAAAATATACATTTATATTCAAGGGATGTAAAAGATATATCTCTGATGGAGTAATTGTTTCCTTTAATAAAGTATCTTCTATAAATAAAGAGTTGCTAATGATTAATTATGAAGGAAATATAAAGCAACATACAGGTATTGTTTTATTTGATCATAATGAAAATATACTTATTGTTAATTCAGATTTTGATCCTAATTATCAGTCAAATGATGATTCAGTTGAGTTTTATTTGATTGCAAAATATCGTCTAATTAAAAAAGAAAAGAAAAATCTTATTCCTGAGATTACAGCTAACTTACTTGTTAGTTATCAATAAAATAAATTTGGAAGCTTAAATGATATTAAAAAATAAAATAATCAGCACTATAGTATTAATTGTAGGCGTGATAAGTGTCTCATTATCGGTGCAAGCTGGAGTATCTTTAGGTACTACGAGAGTTATTTTTCCAATAGATAAAGAACAAGTTATCTTACCTATTAGTACTAGTTTAGATGAAGATGCTTATCTTATTCAATCATGGGTAGAAAATAAAGATGGAGGGAAAAGCGAACAATTTATGATTACTCCTCCTTTGTTTATGATGCAAGGAAAAAAAGAGAATAATTTATTAATTTTAGATAAAAAGAATACACAATTACCTACAGATAGAGAATCTTTATTTTGGGTAAATGTAAAATCAATCCCTGCTTCTGATAAAAAAGATGCAGATAAAAATATACTTCAATTCTCTATTACAAATAGAATTAAAATGTTTTATAGACCAGAGGGATTATTAAAATCATTAGAAGAAGCACCTAGTAAACTCGAATTTACTCTTTCTAATGATAAATTAATTATCAAAAACCCTTCTTCTGTTTTTGTAACCCTTGTTCAACTGAAATTAAATAATGATGAGCTAATGAATATTATGGTTGCACCTTTTGGTGAGACTAATGTTCCTATTAAAGCTACTTCAAAAGTAAGTAATGAAATCAGTTATGAAACCATTAATGACTATGGTTCTATGACACCAAGGATCACAAAGAAAATATAAAATTTCTATATTTCTATATGGACTGAATGCATTATGAGAGAAGATCACAAATTTAATAAGAGTAGGAAGTATAGTATTACTTCTGCTTTTCTTGTTTCCATTGTCAGTTTTAATTCATTGGCACAAGATTTATGGTTTAATCCTTTACTTTTATCTGATGATGTCGAAAATATTGCTGATCTATCAAATTTTGAGAAAGGTCAAGAAATTCCAGATGGTTTTTATAAAGTTGATGTCTATATCAATAATAATTTTTTATCAACATTAACCTTGGATTTTAAGTTTAATAATGATAAAAGAAGAATGCAGCCCTATTTTAATGAAAATGAAATTGGCCTTATGCCAATTAAACAGGAATATCTTCCTAAAGAAATAAAAACAACAACGATAGATGAACTCTTTCCTGATGCGAAAACTGATTTAGATATTGGTAAATTACGTTTAAATATATCAATACCACAGTTATATATTGATAATAAAGCTAGAGGGTATATTCCTCCTAGTCAATGGAATAGTGGGATTACGAGTGCCATTATTAATTATGCTTATTCAGGTGGTAACTACGATTATAAAGGAAGTTCTTCTAATCGACAGTATTTAAACTTAAGATCAGGACTAAATATTGGTGCATGGAGATTAAGAGACTACTCAACATGGAATTATAATAGCAGTAAACAAGGAGCTAAAAGCGATTTTAATCATGTGAATACAACTTTATCTCGTGATTTAGGTGAATGGCGTTCACGATTAGTTTTAGGCGATACATATACCTCGTCAAATTTATATGATGGTGTTAGTTTCAGAGGTATTAAACTTACTTCTGAAGAATCAATGTTACCTGATAGTTTACGTAATTTTGCACCCGTAGTAAGAGGCATTGCGAAAGGAACTGCAGTTGTTTCTATTAAACAAAGTGGCTATGAAATTTATCAAGAAACTGTTCCAGCAGGACCCTTTGAGATAAATGACTTAAATTCAGTGGGCTCTGGTGGTGATTTATATGTAACAATAAAAGAAGCAGACGGTAGTACTCAATCATTTACGGTTCCATGGTCTTCTTTACCAAATATGCAGCGTGAAGGTGGCTTTCAGTATGCTATTAATTTGGGTGAAGTAAGAAATGGAGGTGCTGAGGTTGAAAAAAATAAATTTGTAATGGGGGAATTCTATTATGGATTAAAAAGTGACTTAACTCTTTTTAGTGGTACTCAATTATCCAAAAATTATAATAGCTTTACATTAGGTAGTGCAAAAAATTTAGGCACATTAGGTGCGGTTTCACTTTCTGTGACGCAGGCACATTCTAAGCTTGCTGATAATAGCTCTCATGATGGACAACAATTTGAAATATCTTATCAAAAGAACTTAGAAAAAACTGATACTGATATTCATTTTGCCGGTTACCGTTATTCTACTAGTGGTTATTATGATTTTAATGATACTAACTACAAATACATGAACCAGGATAAATATGATAATAATGATAATTATTACTATGATTTAAATTTTAAGACTAAAGGAAAAACAAGTATTAATATTTCCCAGCCTATAGGGATCGGTTCTGTTTATTTAAGCGGTGAAAATAAAACATTTTGGAATACCTCTAAAAAAGAAACGTTAGTACAGATGGGATATTCAACCAGTTATAACGGAATTTCTTTTAGTACCAATTATTCTAATAATAAAACGCTATGGAGCGATAAAAATGATCAAATGTTATCATTTAATATATCCGCTCCGATGAGTTTGTTTTTATCACCAGATAGTACAGCTATTTATAAAAATAGTTATATTAGTAACTCTTTTGTTTCCGATTTAAATGGCTCTCTTAATGATCAGATGACATTAAGTGGCAATTTACTTGAGAATGATGCATTAAGTTATAATATATCACAAGGATATAATAAAAATGAGAGAACATTATATCAGAGCAGTGTTTCAGGAACTTATTATTCACCTAAAGTACTTTCTACTGCGGGTTATTCTTATAATAAAGATAGTTCTCAACTTTATTATAGTTTAACAGGTGGTGCGTTAATTCACTCTGGGGGGATAACGTTAGGACAGTCTTTAAATCAAACGGCAATTTTGGTTAAAGCACCGGGAGCTCGCGATATACCAATAAGTGGGCATCGTGGTATTTCAACCGATAGCAACGGATATGCACTTATTCCTTATGCCTCTAATTATCGAGTTAATAGAGTGGAATTAGATATCACTAAACTGCCTAAAAATGTGGAAGTTGAAAATGCTATTGTAAGTGTTGTACCCGATAATGGCGCTGTTGTGCTTGCTAGTTTTGAACCTCAAGTAGGTTATAAAGCTTTTATTAATATTAGCTATAAAGGAGCTCCAATACCTTTCGGTGCTATCGCAACGATAGAAGATAGAAATATTTCATCTTTTATTGGGGATGCAGGACAAGCTTATATTACAGGTCTTAATGACAAAGGAATAATTAATGTGAAATGGGGCAATCAAGCAGATCAAGCTTGCGCTTTCACATATGATTTATCAGATACTGAGAAAAATAAGTCTGTTATTAATTTCTCAGCCCAATGTCAATGAAGTGAAGGTTAATAATGAAAATGAATAAACCACTTTATATTTTACCGATAATTTTACTTTTATCTTGTATATCAATGATGGCTAAAGCGGTAGATACAAATTTAATTATTAAAGGACAGGTTTGGTCTAATTCTTGTGATATAGCGATAGGTAGCCAAAACTTTACGGTTGATCTAGGGGCTAATGCCAGTAAAAACTTTTTAGACTTAAATCGAAGAGGGCCTAAAAAGAGCTTTAATATTATATTGAGTCGATGTGGAGAAACAGCTAAAGGTGCTTATTTAAGTTTTAACGGTCAACAAGACCCTTTTAATCATGATTTATTAAAATTAAATAATGAACCAGAGTCTGCAACAGGAGTCGCTATTATGATAACTGATATTAACGATACCTTATTACCAATTAATAAAAATAGAGCTATTATGGTTGAACTCCAACCTAGTGTCAGTAATGTTATTAATTTAAATGCGGAATTAGTTTCTGTTCGTTTGCCTATCACTATGGGAAAATTTACAGCAAACTCAAACTTTGTACTTGAATACTTATAAAGAAGGTTTGTATGATTAAATATATATCTATCATTATGTTATGTTTATTCAATTTTCCTTCATTGACATATGCACAAACAATTAAGACTTCAAATGTGACTATTAATGGAAGTGTATTAGCAAAGCCATGTACTATTATTCCATCAGATAAAATAGTTGATTTAGGAGATATATTTACTTATAAAATGAATCCTTATTCAGATTGGGTAGATTTTGATATCACAATGATTAATTGTCCTAATGTAACAAATAATGTTTCTGCGGCATTTGTTGGTGATTTTAATACGCAAGGCGATTATTTTATTAATAAAGGAACCTCAACGAATATAGGAATACAAATTCAAAATAAGGATAATTCAGCATTTATTCGTTCAGGTAGTGTTATAAATAAAACAATCAGTAATGTAGACAATAGTAACGTGGTATTTAATCTTTCAGCAAGAGTTATTAAATTAAATGGACCCACTTTATCTGGAACATTACAATCAATTATTAACGTTACATATACGTGGGCTTAGCCAATTATAGAGAGTTTTATTATGAAATATAAGTTATTAATTCTAACATTTGCTTTATTTTCTGTAAGTAATTACTCCTATGCGGATTGGAAAGTTTATTGTGGTCAAGCTAGCCCTTCTATATCCTATGAGGCTGCGCGAACTGAAGGAGTTAGTTCTGGAAGTACTTTACCTAATTCACAGGCACTTTATATAGTAGGATTACCTTCTATTATTTCACCAACCACGGGAAAGGACGGAGTATCGGGCAATGTAGAAGTGAAATGTACACTTGCTCAATCAAAAGAAATAAGGAGTTTTAAGACTAATGATAGATGGCAAAATTACAATGTCTCTGGTGTATGGTCACCTAGAGTTGCCCTAGATTCACTAAATCAAGAATATTTATTGCCTTATACAGGAGGTCACGATAACTCTGATATTGGCGGTGTATATACTGGCTCAATTAGGCATCCAAATGGCAACAATAAATGGTATAAGATAGCAAATAGCCAAAGTACACCTAATGTATTTAGATTTAAGCCTACTGCTGGCATCATTCCTGCTGGAGCTGAACTATTTAAAATGGAGCTAAGGGGAAGAGCTGACCTTCCAGGGTCTGATGAGGCTTTTAATGTTCATGTTCCAGTAATAACATCTAGTGAGATACGAGTATTAGAGCCAACCTGTAATTTCTCTACGCAAGATGTGATTGTAAACTTAAAGCCTTATAATGTAGGTGGATCTACATCACAGCAAGTACCTCTATCAATTATTTGTAATTTTGGAAATAAAGTCGATATTACATTAAGAGGACCAGCAGAGAGTAGCGACTCTTCTATTTTACAAAATACATCAAATAGCAATCCAGCAAAAGGAATTGGTTTTCGAATAACGGATTTAACTGGATATAAATTGAGGGTTAATATACCTAAGACTTACACGTTTGAATCTGATAAAAGTCAATCTTTATTTACTGTAGATTATGCCCCTATTGGATCATCCACAGTAAAAGCAGGTAATGTTCAAAGTATTGTAAATATTGAGATTAAATACAATTAATTAGAATGATATAAATGTTTTTATTACTTGATGTGAAAATTAAATATTAGTATTAATAATAATTCAAATAAGCTTAAATTATAAATGCGGATTTATCTATTTTTATAAAATACTAAGATTAATAAAAATAGTATGATACGCGCTTATAAGAGATTATTCGCGATGGTTATACTACAACTAATACAGAATTAGATGAGTATAGCTATCGCGAAATAAAAATATTTAAAGGTAATGTTTATCTTATTACTAATAATATGACTATATTTAATCTAGTTATTATCTAAAGTCTTATCTATAGACTTATTTTATATTAATCATACATAAAGGTAACACCAATAATAGATTGTACTTTTCCTGCTGTAACTTGCCCTTTTGTTCGAGCATAGCGCGCACTTAATCCTAAACTCGCTGAAGACGTTCCTACTTGGCCTAATGCCACATTTTGATTCGCTGGAATGGCATTACCATTACGAACTATTTCAATACCCACACCCTGTGCTGTATTTGAACCTGAAAATGTATTTGCAAAGATAGAAGTGCTGGTATCTGTTTGTCCTGTTAAATAATAAGAGATATTTTGATTTGATGAACAATAAATAGATAAAGGAACAGGCTGAGCACTACCAGGATATTCAGGGAGTGTGACAGAGACATTACGTGATGACACATTACAGCCACCGGTAGGAATAACAACGTCATTGTTTGCATATAAATTCCATGTAAATGTTGCTGTATGCACATTACCACCACCAATAATATTAGAACCTACTTGGTACATCACTAATGAGGCAAAGAGTGCTCCTTTATTGATAACAACGCCACCCGCAGCTGAAACAGGTGTAAGATAAAGTTGCGTATTCCAGGGCGTATAACTACTTGAGGTAAAATTTTGCTGATGAGTTGGAGAACCCAGCGGAAATGTATAACTTGTTCCATAATACCGTAGTGAGCCTCTAAATTGAGAAAGGGCTCCGCCATAGGCAGATCCTTTTATCATATTTACTAAATCGTTTCGTACTGTGGGATCATCATTTCGACACGATATTGACTGAGAAAGATCAACAACTAAGTTTTGTCCTGTTCCCAAATTGGGTTGAAGATTTACATAAACGCTTGCTGTTGCTGTACCTGAAGCACTATTTAAGGTAAACCCTGTTGCATCTTTGCAAGTAAACGCATTGGCAGAAGAAATACTCGCTAAATAAATAACTAAGTTCACTGATAGTAATTTAACAAAATTTTTTATATTCATGATTAAACTCACTGATAAGTATAGGTGACATCAATAACAGCTTGTATGCTTCCCTGTGTTGCGCCACCTTTAACGGTCAGCGCTCTTACCTGTAAGGGGAAACTGGTTGATGATGTGGTCTCGCTAACGGGAAGTTTTTTTTGTGATCCATTATTTAGGTTATTCCCAGCAGTATCTTGTAATTGAAGTTGAATATTGCTTGCGGTTCCTTGGTTTTTATAATATCCCGTTGTATCCGCGGTTCCTTTAAATGTTGCAGTAACCGCAGAGGTTCCAATTGGGCAATTAACTAAATCCAATGAAACCGAATGCCATTCTGAAGCAGACCCCGGCGTTACTAGATTAAATGTATACAGATCACCCAAATCAATATTGGTTGTTTTTGTTGCAACAGTACAAGGTTTAGCGACAACGCTACCATTAACGGTAACTGTGACATCCGCGGCATAGGTTGATGTTATTTGCATAGTCAATATGCCAAATATTAGCATCAACGTTATCTTCCACTTTTTATTTTTCATGACATCCTCTACTTACTGAAATTCAAGCGTAAAAGTGGCAGTTGCGCGAATATGACCTGGAACAATAGGTAGTTTAGAAGCCATTAAGCGTGCATAAAAACGCAGTGTATTACTTTGTCCTGCAACCAAAGATGTCCACATAATATTGTTACTATCTGAATTCAATGGGAGAGGGATTTTATGGCTATCTAAAATTTGTATCCCAACACCAGAGGCATTAGCGCTACCAGACTCTAAGGCAAGTAGCGATTTATTATTGGTATCAGCTATTCCTACAAATCCTACTTTGACAGCGGTTACAGCGGTGCCACAAGGGGTTAACTCAATATTAAAAGGTACAAATGGCGTGACTTCTCCTGGTGAGTGAAGTTGTCTCACGGCATTAACTAATAAATCAACAACTTGATTTTGAGAGCCAGGTGCAACAGCACAGGTGTTATCTTTCACATTGCCTTTAATATTAATCGTACTATCGGCTGCAAATGCATTTTGAGATAGCAACATGAATGTCAGCATAGCGGCAGAAAGAACTTTTATTTTATCAAACACTATTGACTCCTTAGTTGCATTCCGCAGTATATCTGCTGAGTATTTCTTGCTGGCTTTGTTCTGGCAAAGTGTAATTAACATGGCATTGAGCATCAGCACTATCACCCCAACGAACAGTCAATTTTCCTGTAAGTGGTAAACCTGTTAAGTAAACTTGACCTTCATCAGCCACAATACTATTACCGCTATTTTCAGCAGAAGAAACCATTGCGCCAAAAGGTACGGGTTTGCCATTTTTCATTAAAGTCATCAGTACTTTTATTCCAACTTTAGGTTCAAAGGTTGCACGTACCACTGCTCCACGAGTTGGAACTACACTGACAACAGGATCTTCAAGATCGACATTGTTTGCTAACGAATTAGTATCGAGCGCAATACGGTTTTCACGATATTCAGTGGCGTAAGGTAAAACTGCATAACCACGCCAATCCGTTTCAACACCGGTTTGGTTCTCAACTTTGACATGTTCAGCACCTGGGGCTTTTACTAAAACAACAGTGTCATTCATTGGCTGACTTAATGTGACACCATTCGCATGAGCGACAACTCCACCACTAAGCCCATAATAAGCTTGTCGATAATTATCGGTATAGCTGTAACCAATGTTCGCGTTACCATATGCACCACGATAATTCAGCGCGGTATATGCAGATCCAGTCGAATCTCCTTTTCCACCATCAGCATGGCCTGCTTGAACGCTATAACTTAAGTTATTATCGTCAAGTAATGTGCCATACACTCCCGCTGTGTTATTCATACGGCCTTTTAGATCATGTGATACGTTGTAGCTAGCACTTGCGTTACGCCATATAGATTGGCTATCTGAACGAAGCCAGTTACTAAATGGCATATTCATATTCAATGACAACATTTGGTCATTACCTTCCTGCCAAGAATTCTTAGATAAGCTATAATTCATTCCCCAATTAATTCCTTTAATCAGAGTATTTATACCTATCTGTAATTGCTTATCAGATTTACTGGTATTCCAGTAGGTTTCATGACTTCCTGTCACATACATTGTTGATTGCTCACCTAATTGTTGAGTCACGCTTAACTGGATTTTTTCACGTTTGCTATACGCTAAATTATAATAATCGGTAAGTTGTGGAGTAACGTTTATCACGCCATCTTGCGTTGCTAGGTTATATCCATTCATTCGTTTATAGGTTGTATCAGCAAATGAGTAATATCCCTTTGTTGAATAGCGATAACCTGCCAATTGAATGGTTGTACCTGTTTCATTCATCGATTTGTTATAAAGGAAACGTATTGATTGTCCTTCATGATTAGAATCATCAGGTAATTTAGAATTTGCATGAGTGATATCTATCGATAACGCCCCAAATGCACCAATATTTTTACCAACACCCGCATTAACAGATTGATATCGATTAGCAACCTGTGTTCCACCATAAACAGTCCAACCATTTGATAAACCATGGATTAATGTACCTTGTAAAAAGGTAGGATGCTCTTGTTGGCCATTACCTGAACGATAGTTCCCAAGTGTCACTGCATATTGTGTATGTCCTTCACGTTGCAATAAAGGAACTGAAGAGTAGGGTACGGTGAAGCTTTTTGTTGAACCATCAGATTCTGTAATGGTGACGTGAAGATCGCCACTGCTGCCTGATGCATAGAGATCGTTAATAACAAAAGGGCCAGGTGGAAAAGTATTGCGATAAATTTCATAGCCATTTTGTTTAATAGAAACGTCAGCGGTACCACGAGCAACACCACGAATAACAGGCGCAAAACCTCGCTGACTTTCAGGCAGCATATTGTCGTCAGACGCTAATTGCACACCACGGAAATTAAAGCTATCGAATATGTCACTTGGTGTGTAACTATCACCAAGAGTTAAGCGTGAGCGTAGCTTATTGATTCCACGTTCAATATAAGTATTAATATGCTTCCAACGTGTTTCATTATTTGAGCTACCAGAGCTATGGCTCCATGTTGAGTTATCACGTATACGCCAGGCACCAAGATTGACGCCACTTTGCAAATTCAAATAAGTGTAGCTACTATTTTTTCCGTCTTGGTTACGAGCATTACTCCCAGTCAGGCTATAGTTTAAAATCGCCGCTAAAATTCCTGAATCCCATAGCTCTGGTGGAATAAAGTCTCTTACTCTATTCTTCATATACATTTGAGGAATGGTGATACTTAAGCGTTGTAATCCCACATCAAAGTTTGCTGTTGAATCTGTAATAAATGATGTTAGCGGTTCACATGTTTCTTTAGGGTGCTTATTAATATCAGGAATAGCGAGTGTATTAACACCCATTTTAGCTAACTCACTTTGAGTCAGGCATGGCAATAATTCTTTATTTTTATTATTGCTAATGAAAGGTACATCTCGTGTAAATAAATAACCGTCATTAAGATAAACATCTACACGATAAGTACCTTCAGGAACTTCTTGGCCTTTTTCAAATGCAGATAAATCGGCAACTGCGGAAGGATCATCTGCTAAAAAGCGAGGATTAAAATATAATTCTGCTACTGCCCAAGTTGGATACAAGCTTACACCAATAAAAAAAGCCAATGAAATTAAGGGAAAACGGCGCTCAGATATGCATCCAAAAGACTTCCTTTTTTCCAAAACTAACTGCCCTTTTTTAGATGCTAGATATGACATATTCCCTCCGTGTTTATTGACTAAGTCACACAGTAAAGTATTTAATTAAAAAGGCTTGTGCGCTTTTATATGAGTAAAAACAGCCTTACTGAGTTTTCCCGATCATTTCTGGAGTTAATGCGCCATAGTCATTAATAGTTTGATAGCGTATTTCACCATTTGTATTTGCAGGCATATTAATAGAAGCTTCGCCAAATGGAGCAACTAGGGTATTTTCTAATTTTGCTGAACCCACAGATAATTTTGTGATTGTTGCGTAATATGGCGTTGGATTGATGATGGTGAGTCCGTTAGCTTGACGTGTGAAGCGTAACTCTTCAGCAACTTTATCAGGTGAAATCGATAATTTTGTTGGGCGATAATATAATTTGATACGACTTATAATGGCTAATTGTAAGGTATTATCATTCAGATTCGCTTTATCCATAGCGGGTATCGCTTTGACATTTAACCAAAATAAGCTCTCTCTATCTTTTGGTAATTGATTATTTGTTGCATCAATAATTCGTAAGGTATTTTCTTTTTTACCTTTCATTGAAAATAATGGCGGTGTAATAGCGAATTGATTATCTTTTTGTCCATGCTCGTTTTCTATCCATGATTGAATAAGAAAAACACCTTTTTCGTCATTATTTGTCACAGAAAGTTGAACTTGTTTTTGGTCAGCAGGATAAATAACACGTGTTGCACCTAATGCAACGCCTGCATATATCTGAGTGGATATACTTGAACAGAGTAATATTAATAAAGCAGTAAGTAGCTTATGAGTTATTTTTGTTTTCATGTTTACATCTGTCCTTTTGTTACTCAAAAAATTTAAAATAGACGTGATCATTTTTTCGACATTTTATTCATAAGTGAGTGAGAATAATGCTTGCGCATTTGCCTTACCGCCTGTAATTTCATAGCTTGTCGCGCGATATTTGGCCACAAAATGTAACGTCATATCACCATCTCTAATTGGTGCTATTTTTCGTGGTTTACTATTAAGCGGAATTAAGGTGTTTTTTGAATCAAAAATAGCTAACCCCACTCCTTGCGCTGTATTTGGGCCATCACCAAGAGAATAGATTTCTGGATTTTTATTATTTGCAATACCAGAAAAAGTAATGGCTACATATTCACTAACGGCTTGACTACATTCTCGAAGGTGAATATCAAAGGCAACAGGAGGTGAATCTTCACCAGGAGCATTTAACATATTGCTACGCAATTGCCCCATATTGACCGTTAAGGTTTGGTCTGATGTTTCAACGCTACAAGCTTCTGCGATTAATTCTCCTTGAAAACGCATGCCTCCACCTGGAAGTTGAACTTTCCATTTATTTCCAGCTTGAAGAAACGGAGAAATTAGAAGTAGTAAACCAAACACCGGCCATCTCATGAATTTTCACCTTTTTAATTTCGTTTATAAAAAACCGTCCCTGGCTTATCGAATTCAATGCGCTTAATGCGGCTTAGTGATTATTCGTATTGAACAGCGAACGTTGCATCAGCATTTGCGATACCCGCTGTTGTTGCACCTAAAGCGTAATAACGAGCTTGGAAAGGCAGAACGTTAGCACCGTCGTTTAGCGTGATCGCATTACCAAACGTCGCACCATCAAGGCTTAATGGAACATTTTTATTGTCTAAAATTTGGATACCAACGTTAGTCGCAGAACCCGCAGCAGAAGAAGCTACAGATAATACAGTTGGGTTAGCCGCATTAGCAGATACACCTGTAAATGCCACTTTTGCTGTAGTTGCAACGGTTGTATCACAGTCTTTAAGTTGGATATTAAAACCAACATTACCGCTGGTATCCCCTGCTTTAGCTAATCTAGCTGTACGAACTTGGCCTAAACGGACTGTTTGTTCTATAGAACCAGCATCAACAGCACACGCCGCGTTTACCAGCTCACCTTGAAAATGCACAGTACCGCCATTAACTTTTACAGCGTCAGCAAGAGCTGCTCCTGAAGTTAAAGACAGAGCTGAAACGACAACAAGTGCTAATGATTTAGTTTTCATAAAGTTTCCTTATGTTTATTTATTGTAAAAAATACAGATAATCAAAGAGGATAAATATCGTTTTAATAACCCATAGTTAGAACGAGCGAACTTAATAGAATTGAAATTTGTCATTCAATTCCACGTAAAATATATTTTTAATATTTTTATTTCTTTATTTTGTATTTTTATATTCGGCAGAATCTACAAGACATTTTATTTTTTCAAAGAAAATATCGATATCGTAGCGATTCATCTCAAGAGCATTAAATAGTGTTATCAACTTATCAAAAGTTATATTATTAATTCCATTTTCATAACGAGATATTTGTTGTTGACTAACATTAATTCGTTTTGCTAGTTCATCTCCGGTTAATCCGGTTCTTCTTCGATAAAACTTTAGCATCTTGCCAATATTATTTGATAAAGGATTATTCTCTTGCATTCTAAACCTCTCGAATATTTTTTGCCGACTCATTTCATGTACTTTTTTTATATAAAATATTGTCAACGCATATAAGGTATAGAATTGTATTTTGACTTAGAAATTGTTTTTTCCGATCAAAAACGTCCATTTGATAGGTATTGGCTATCAAGAAGTTGTATTTTGATCGGTTTTCTCGATCAAAGTTGATGTGAGATAAAAAAATATCGTTATTAATTAGCTAGCTAACTAAAGCGAAATTTAATTTTAATAATAGTATTTATAATTGAACAAATAATAAAAAATGATGATTACACGAAAAGCGTGTATTACTGAAACAATTATTTACAAAAAATGAGTAATTATTATTTGATACAAGTTTAATTTTTAAAAAAATTAAGTTTCACTTAAGATAAAAACAGTTTCATAAAGTAAAACACCAATTACGTGTTATTATGAAATAATATTTTTCTTGTAAGATAAATATTTTAATTTTATTTTTTTATAAGAGTGAATAAGGGTTTTATCTATGGCGCTAGAGCATTATTTGGATATTTATTTCATTGTTAAATTATATCTTACGGAATCTAACTTTATTTTTTCTAATGTAGATTAAGTAATTTTTGTATCTTTATCTTGGTTGCAAAATAACTAGTATGACCTTAATTAGATGCTCACAAGTATAGTGACAACTCTTCATTAAATTTAGAAAAGAGAACATTCATTAAAATAGTTAATTTATTTTGTTGTGGAAGTATGTTGAGGGTATTAATGGTTTCAATTTTATGCCGTAATTGAGGCTATCTTTTTTATGAAGAGATGTTACAGGTGGGTTTTTACGTAGTTAAATATAAATAGGAAAGGTTATCTACTGAATTTATTTATAGTATAATAAATTCAGTTAGTTACGTTGGTTTGGAGCTGACTTTTTCCTTGTGTACTGATATGTCGATAATCCAATTTCTTACTTTAATGACAAATTCATCTTTTCAGCATCTAAAATAAGAGACTTTATTTTATGAAAGCCTCTTACTTATTTGTTATTCACAGTTTCCTACTGAATAAAATTTGTCAAATATAACAATATACTTACGCGTTTTTTTCTTTAAACGTGGGTCCTTAATTTCTTGATTAGGGAGTAAATAAAACATATAAGGCTCTGAATCATCATTAGTATTACAACTTTCGTGTAGTAAGACTCGAAAATAGGTGTTTCCAGTATTTTTAAGTATGCCTTCATTTGGATTTAAAGAGTATTTGAAGTCTGGATTTTTAGGTCTTACAACAAAATAAGTTTCTAGACTAATTGTAGGGTAAAATAGCGGTTGCTTCTTTTTTCCGTCATCATTACGCATATCTAGAGGCGTTTCGCTAATGATAATTTTATAATAGCGTTCAATTTCATCGGCTTGTCCTCGATAAAAAATTTTAAAATATTCCTGTTCTCCAGGTAATAAAATTTTCTTTAATGGTGTGAAGATAATTTCACCATTATGAATAGGGGTTCCATGTTCTTGATTACCAGGCCTATCAATTTTATAGGCACTAAAGTTATACAAATTCGTTTTTTGGGTATCATTTATATAAGGCTTAGAAAAAAATTCTTTTCCTGAATCTATAGAAGAGATATCAGAATTAATATATAACGCATATGCATTGCTGTTGAACGAAGATAGCAAAATCATAAATAGGATTTTAAGCAAAAAAAAGAGTCTCATATTAAAAATCCAATATTGAATTGAAAAGGGAATTTGCTTCAATAAAAAGCTACTTACATTTTTTTTTGTAAGTAGCTGAAATATAATCGTTAGTAATTACTGAATATCTGGTCCTGTCCAAATTGCTTTGACGGTTATTGTTCCACTTGCCGAAACGGTTCCTAACCAATCAATTCCATCTAGGGTAAAAAATGAATTGGAATCATTCATCGGGAATAACAAATCTAAATTAGTACGATAAAAAGAGCCTAAATCCTCATTGGGTTTATCCCAAGGAGTTTCTGTCCATAATGCATTTTTTAATGAAATCTCATTACTATCACAACTTGCTCGATATGATTCCTTCACGCCTTTTTCATTTTTAAATGAAAGATAAGCAGAAAAGGGGACATTAAATTTGCTATCACTTGATGTAAATAAACAGTATGACTGATTCTTAAGTGTTGTTTGAGGCCCTTCAACTTTGGCTGTAATAGAGTCAGCTTGTCTTGGTCCACTTGTGGTAACAATATAATTAAATTCTATTGGTGGCTCTTCATTACCTACTTTACCGGTTTTCGATGGATTAGGATTAAAATCAGCAGGGATAATACTAATTCCATAATCTCTTGGTTTAATAACTAAATAGTTTGATGGTGTAAACTCATAGAATCCGGATTGAGGAAGTGGTGACTGAAAAGCAAATGTATAAACACTATCAGCTAATGTAACGTTTGAGTTTGGCGATGCATCTACAAGAGATTTTAAATAGGTATTTGATAGAAAAACCTCAATATTTTGTGATCCGTTATTAAAAATCTCAGACATATTTGTTGTTGACGACCAATTTGTCCAACGGGAGCTATTTGTTCCTTTATATTTTATTGATGAAGCACTAGGCGCTCTTGATAAGCCTAATTTGGCGCTATCAATATACATACGTACAGTAAATGATCCGCTAATTGATGAACCTTTTGTTTCTAATTCTACCAATTTACAAATAACACCAGAGTCATTTCCTACAATACCTGTCGAGCAAAAATTAGAACCAAGCCCAATAGTCGGATTACCATTACTATCGACAAAGACTTCTTGTAAGGCCCCTGTACCTTTTAGAATAATATTACCTTTTTTATTGGTGGGAATGTAATGTTGTTGCGTAGTTATTCTACCCCCACTCGTCATACACGTTGTATTCCCTAAATCATAATCATCACGGCTTGTACAAGTTCTTAAATCAAAAGTGTATTCTGTACCTGGTGATAATTCTGCTAACCAGCGATAAAACGATTCTGAGAGAATAGGTCTGGAATAACCTGATTCACCAGGTGTTCCAGTTTGTTGTATTTTATAGGCACCATTTTCACGTAATTGCTGAGCAGGCCAATAAGAGGTTGCAGGGCAATTTCGATTATTGGTCATACAACGGTTTCCAATAAAAGGTTGGTTTACTGGTGAGTTTTCTAACCAAATATCACCAGTATTATAACTTGAACTAAAAGGTGAACCACTATAGCCCATATAACCTAAACTTAATTGACTATTACGCTGATATTTTGTGAAAACATTTGAACCAGAAAAACGAGGATCAACTCTATTGGCAACAATAAAGAATTCATTATCAATTTGGTTTTCAACAATGACATATTCTTGTAATGGTGCTGTAGCTGAAAAAGATTTTGGCGTTAAAACAGCAAATGAAAGTGAGAGTGCTATTATCGGTAATAATCGCATATTAAATTCGCCTCTAAGAGATACTTAACGTTTAGCAAATGCTTTCTGAGGCGAACAAGTCACCTCGCCAACCCACAATGCACCACGTGCACCTTGAAGGTTTAAATCTGCTTCACAAATTGTTTGTTGGTCATCTTGTAATAACGAGATCACAGGATATCGAACATCAACGTCCATTGAGAATTCGCCATTTTGATCTGTTTTAGTTCGACCGATATGATTACGAATTGAGGCATATTTTATATATTCACCATCAGGTGATTTTAGGCGTCCAAATACGGTTATTAATTGCCTTACCTCTGGTTGATAAAGAGCAATATTTCCTGGATATAATGTGACAGCTTTATTTCGACCAGAGACAATATCAAAACTGTCTTTTGATTTACCGTCATTCATTAATTGGATGTCATAATCAGAAAAGGGGGATAGTGGAATAAAAGTATTTTTACCACTAATAGGATAATTTTGACCATTTACTTTGGCGACCATACTACCAGTGCCTTCAATCTCAGAGTTAATAATCACCCCAGATTTACCTTGTTGTCCACTTGGTGTGATCATTCCGCCACTATATGCTACTGAGCCACGTGATGTTAAATTGCCATTGAGTCTATTATTATCTGGTCTATTGACAGTGATTGTACCTGAATTATATTTCGTATCGTAAGATGCATAGCCCAGAGTTGAAAAATTAGATTCGCCATTATCTTTATCACGTATTAATTTTGAAACCGAAATACCAGCATTGGTGATAACTGAATCATTAAAGTTTTTATTCGCGTAAATATTTGCTTTCACGTTTCCATTTGTTGTAGAAACACCGGTACTTAACCAAGTAGAAAGTGGCAAAGAGAAATCGAGATTAATATATTTTTCATTAGTGCTATTTTGATTATCATAATGATAACGTTGAACACCAGCTCTTAATCCCACTGTTCCATAACGGCCTGAAAATAATGTATTGGCATATTCATAGTTAATAGAATCACTGCCAACACGGCGATCTTTTGTATTACTGATAGTTAATGAACCAGTTCTCGCAATAAGTTTGTCAAAATTAATTGTGGCGCCATAGGAATAACTATCAGCGTCATAAAGAGGTAAATCACCTTTTACGATGGTCTTTTCTTTAGAAGCCCATAATGAACCATAGCCTTCTGGAATATTGATAGAAAAAGTTCCTATATTACGATGGCTACCATGGTTTTCTAACAAGCCTTGCCAAGCTACAGAAATATAGTTATTTAATGCAATATTGAGGCTAGTTTCTTGTACTGCAAATTTATCAAATCCATAATTGGACATTTGCAAACGAACACCAGATAACAGAAGGAAGTTATATGCAAAGGAAATTCCGGCTAAATAACTTTGCCCAGGTGTTTGGCTTTGTGAATTTTCACCTCTTATAAAATGGCGTTTATCAAAATCTATATAACCGCCATAAATTTCCCAAGTGAGTTTATTGTAATCACCATGTCCAGTACCAAAAGATTTGTTAATAGTTTGATGTTGTGTTGTTACAACTTTACCATCAATAACAGTTTCAATCGTAACTTCGTAAATACCATAAGGTAAAATACTAGTATCAACTTCAAAATTACCCATTGGGAAATTTTGAATATTTAATAATTTACCTTGACGATAAATGCGAACTTCACCTGGACTATTTAAAAAAGCATAAATAGGCGTTAATGACTGTTGTTTATTAACCACCATACTTGAAGAATTATTTCCAATTGAAGCGGCATAAATCTTGCTACTACTGAGCGCTGTCAAACTGGCAATTGATTGTAAATTCCATGTACTCATTAAACCTACGGCAAAGCGAAGCCCATCGAAATCGCGTTCATACATTGCACGATAAAGTTCAACATTTGAGTTAGATTTCCCAATGCCATAAGCTGATGCATTAACATTAAAATGATGTTCAGCTACTGCAAATAAGGTATCTAAATTAAAATAGCTACTCGAAGAATTCTTAGAATCTTTGACCCGACTTTGAAATACGCCTAAATCATAGTTAGCAACAGCTGATAATGAATTAACTGAAGAATATCCTAACACTGATTGTCTGGTAAATTCTTTTGGCGAAAAAGCAGCTTTATCAACGTCTAATGATAAATTGAATGATGAAATATTTAATTGAAGAACTGCATTATTATCAATAACGATACTATTATTTTCATTAAAAATAACATTTTTCTTATTTTCAAGATTATCAACTAATAAATTATTTAGCTTTGCACCTTGATTATTTTCAATAAGATGAATGCTTGATAATTTTATTTTATCTTTATCAATAACAATGATTGCATCAGCAATTTTACTTTCACTTTGATTTTTCTTAGTATCATCATTTAGTCGTAAAAAAACAGGAACAGACATTCCTTCTTCCAAGGCATTAACAAATGCAGGAGGAATAATATATCCACCAATTTTAATACTATTTATTTCGTTAGCATTAATCGAGCATGAAAAAATAATACTAAATATTGATAAAGCAATAGCACTTTTACGCATGATTTAAATCCATTATTCATTATTTAACAACAATGAACTCTCCTTTGTGCCAAATACCTACACTTGATTTTTTATTTGAGAGATCGACAAATTGTAATTTAACGGCAAGATGTGGCATCAAGTAATAACGTTCACGGCAAATTCCATCTACACTGTATTTTTGTTTTTCTTCTAAACAAGGCCCTGAAGCAACAACTCTAAATGAACTATTTCCAATATTAGAAACTTGAGCATTTGAATATTGATAATTAAATTTTTCTATCCTAGGTGCGACAACTAATATTGTACTAATTGTTGCAGATGTTGTTGCGGATGCTGATTTTGAACTTTTCGTTATCCCCGTTTCACCGATAGGATCATCTTTCCAATTTAATCGGTAATAACGTTCCTTATCATCTTCTGGGCCTTGATATATTATTTTAAATATATCCGTTGCATTACCTGGTAGAATGATATTCGCAGGTGTTGATAATATTTCATTAGGATCAGTTATTGAAATAACTTTCCCATTTTCAAGAGGAGAATCTATTTTTTCTATCGTTAAATTTACTAATCTTGCCGTACTTACTGTATTTTCAATTTCTTTAGCTAGTGTGTTTTCATTTGATGGAATTATCTCAGTAATATTTCCTACATTTACAGCAAAACTATTTTTTATGGGTAACCATGATAATAAAATTAGCGCTAAAGTTATTTTTTTCATAATCATCATTTTTAAAATAAGAATGACGATAAAGATATTATTTCCATATAGTATCTTTATCGTAGATATTTATTTATCTAATATAGGAATAATTAAGGTGCTGGAGCTGGAGTAAAATCACCATCCCAACTAGCAGTGAATTGCACTTTTACATCACCATCCCATGTACCATCGGTTAATTCTTTAAAGTCAGCCGCTTCACCTGCTTTTTCAGCATTTGCGATAACAAAGGTAAATTCACCACGGTCTGTTGCTCGCTCAGAACCATTGTAAATACCATCAGCTGCTAAATTATCTAAACCAGATGTTAAGCCTTTTGATGTATCAACTAAAACAACATCAGTATTTTTATTTAAATCTTGGCCATTCCATTTAACACCAACCGTTAATTTAGAATCATCAGTTGTTCTTGCTAAAGTATTAGCAACAATTTTTGAAGCTAATTTAAAATCTGTTGCTCCTGCTTGGCCTTGGATAGCAATATCGAATGCACCATTTTGTTGATTAAAGCTTTTTTGGCCTTCAGCATAATTAAAAGTTAAACTTTTCAATGGAGTAACAACTAGCATACTTGTTGTATCTTTAATTGCAGTAGCTTGCCATGTTGCTGTTGCTTGAGCGGTACGCGTATCTGCATTAGCAACAGTAGCAAAAGAAGCAGCAATAACAGTTGATAGCAAAACAGAAGCCATTTTTTTATTTAACATATTATTCTCTCTAATTTAAACTTATATCAAAAAATAATTACATAATATAAAAAACACGTTATCTGTGTTTTTTATAAAATATAATCAATAAAATAATCAGTTTTCAT
>NZ_LXEN01000040.1 GCF_001654855.1 Proteus myxofaciens ATCC 19692 | reverse complement strand
GATGATGTTATTGCTTCTTTAAATGGTGATTCATCTACAGTGAAAACGGATTACATCTCGCTTTCTGCAAAAGAATTACAACAATCTTATGCAAGTAATGAAGCCAGAGGCGATAAAAATTATAAAGGAAAAAATATCATTATTACCGGCATTGTTGAGTCTATCGATTCTCGTTTTGGTGATATCCCTGTAATTCGTTTGAAAACAGGTGAAATGTTTTCAAATGTGATGGTGAATTTAGCTAAAAAATATAGAGATATCGCCGTTGATGTCGATAAAAATCAAAAAGTCACTCTTGCGTGTATTGGAGATGGCATCATTATTGGTTCGCCAACGCTTAAAGAGTGCATTCCTGTATCTACAGTTGTTTCAAAAATAACAAATGAGCAAATGGGGTTGGTGAATAAATTTATAAAAGGTAGTCATGATGTGCCTGATTTTACAAAAATGATTGTTTTAGCGACTAAAATTATGGGAAAAACAACGAATGACTTTACGCAATGCAAAGAAATAAATAGCCAATGTTTAAATGATGCAGCAAAAGCTATCAATTCAGAAAAAATGCAAGAAGAAGCTAAAATTTTAAATGTAGAAATTTAATAATTAGGCTTTAATTAAGTCTCTTTTATAAGGGGCTTAATCTTGATTTAACAACATGATTATTAGACTATTTTATTTTCCTTCAAACATATAAAATGGAGTGCTATTAATGGTGATAAAATGACAAAACAATAAATAAATCGACTTGAATAACTAAGGTTATATACTTACGCTTTGTTTATTCTGATTTTTACTACGGATTTTTATCAATATGCGAATTTTATTTATACCTTTCCTTGTTATTAGTACCTTATCGGGTTGTGCCATAACTGAATATAATTATGAACCCGATCACCTTAAAATTAGTGAGCCGAAAGTGGGAAGTATTAAGCATGTCACTATTGGACAAGCATTAATTAGAGAGGGGGATATTAGTGAAATCGATGGAATAAAAATTAGCAACCCTATTCAAATTGATATGGCCTATAAAATTATTCCTGGTGTATTTAAAAAAGTTGGTTCTAGCAATAAAGGTGATTTCTATATGCCTGAAGGGACAATTGATTCAGGTTCAGTTTCTGTTGAAGTATTAGGTCAGCCTTGGAACTCTCTTTTAATTAAGAAAAATGCTAATAATAATGAAATTTGTATCGTCACCGATGTCAATGTTCCAGTTTGTAGTGATAAAGCGCAGATCCAACATTTAAAGCTGAATAATGCTGACGGAAATTCTTTTGAACAGGCGCTAATCTTTAATGGTATAAATAACAATGTTGTTAATGTGAGCTATAGAAAAATAGGCTCAAATATTGAAAGTGAAGGTTTTGGCGATAGTATTCAATATAATATTGAAAAGAACGATATAATTTCATATAAAAATGTGAAATTAAAAGTACTTGATAGTAACGACAATTCAATTACTTACAAAGTAATTAGTGATTTTTCTAATAAGTAACTGATTATAGTCTTAATTTTCATCTAATCAAAATTGTCATTTACAATTGAAAAATAGCGTTAATCTAGTTTGTTATGAATGTTTAACGCTATAATGAAAACATAAATAATAATTAGGTGATTTTTTCCCTTTCTTTCTTCTATTTAATGAATTATTAGTTCATTGCTACTTCATATACTGATGACTTAATTATTTTCTCTTCAAAATCATTTTGATAACCCTTTGTTATTATAAACTCATATTTAATTTCATATTGTTAATAAATCGTAACAATAAATAACTACTCTCCTTCATAAAAAGATAGTCGCTATGCGTGATAAATAGTCACATTGTGCGAAAACCCTCCTATTAAATATTTTCATAAAAAAATTATAAAGTTAGTATATATCTATATGATTATACAAATATTATGTATGTATAATCAAAATATATTATATATATCAATGTAATAAGTCTTGTACTTTCCTTTCAAATAAATTTAACAATACAAAACATGTTGAAATAATTTACAGCAAAAATAGTTACAAGTGGTTTACTTACGATTCACAAATAAAATAAAATGATGTGACTATTAAAATGATAATTATTCACCATGTGGAAGGATCGTTTCAAAATGGCAATAAGTAGAAGAAAATTTATTCTTGGAGGAACTGTTGTTGCAGTTGCTGCTGGTGCTGGGATTTTAACACCAATGTTAACGCGTGAAGGCCGATTTGTGCCTGGTACGCCAAGACATGGCTTTGTTGAAGGAACCGAAGGCCCATTACCAAAACAAGATGATGTTGTAGTGATTGGCGCCGGTATTCTAGGGATTATGACAGCGATTAATCTTGTTGAGCGTGGATTATCTGTAACTATCGTTGAAAAAGGTAATATTGCAGGTGAGCAGTCTTCAAGATTCTATGGGCAAGCAATTACCTATAAAATGCCTGATGAAACGTTCCTGCTTCATCATTTAGGAAAACATCGTTGGCGAGAAATGAATGCCAAAGTAGGCGTTGATACTAGCTATCGTACACAAGGGCGTGTTGAGGTTCCTCTTGATGAGGAAGATTTAGCAAATGTAAGAAAATGGATTGATGCCAAAAGTAAAGATGTAGGTTCTGATATTCCATTTAAAACGCGTATTATTGAAGGTAGTGAATTAGAAACTCGTCTTAAAGGTGCTAAATCATCTTGGAAAATTGCCGGTTTTGAAGAAGATTCAGGTAGTTTAGATGCAGAAATTACAACTTTCGTTATGGCTGAATATGCTAAGAAATTAGGTGTTAAAATATTCACTAATTGTGCAGCGAGAGGATTAGAAACACAGGCTGGTGTTATTTCTGATGTTGTGACAGAAAAAGGACCAATTAAAACATCTCGCGTTGTAGTTGCAGGGGGTGTGTGGTCTAGATTATTTATGCAGAATTTAAATGTTGATATTCCAACATTACCTGCTTATCAATCTCAACAGTTAATTAGTGCTGCCCCTAATGCGCCAGGTGGCAACGTAGCTTTACCTGGTAATATTTATTTCCGTGAGCAAGCTGATGGAACATATGCTACCTCTCCTCGAGTTATTGTTGCACCAGTAATCAAAGAATCCTTCATGTATGGCTATAAATATTTGCCATTACTTGCTCTTCCAGATTTCCCAGTTCATATTTCATTAAATGAGCAATTAATTAATTCATTTATGCAACCAACTAGTTGGGCGTTGAATGAAGAATCTCCATTTGAAAAATATAGAGATATGACAGCATTACCTGATACACCAGAGCTTAATGCTTCTCTTGAAAAACTAAAAACAGAATTCCCAGCATTTAAAGATTCTAAATTAGTGGATCAATGGAGTGGTGCAATGGCAATTGCACCAGATGAAAATCCAATTATTTCAGAAGTTAAAGAATACCCTGGTTTAGTTATTAATACGGCGACTGGTTGGGGTATGACAGAAAGCCCAGTATCTTCAGAAATTACAGCAGATTTATTACTTGGCAAGAAACCTGTTATTGATGCTAAACCATTTAGCCTTTATCGTTTCTAACGCGATTTTATTTATTATATTATTAGCCCTCTATTTAGAGGGCTTTTTAATAAAAAGAATAACTAGGGTGCTTAAATCAATATACCGCGACATTTTAAATAGAAATTGCGGGAGATAGCTCCCCCACAAAATTAATGACGATTAAAATCGAAATTAACTTGAACGTTTAAATATTCACTGATTATTGATAATGACTGAATACGATCATTATTTAAAATAGAAATAGTGATCAGTGTTGAGCACACTACCATAATACCGAATAAAAAATAAGAGTTCATTTCTATTGACTGCTCCTTTAAAAGGAGGCAAAATCAAATTGTCTGCTTTGATCATGCCTCGGTTAATATACTATATTACCGGGGCTTTTCTCATTCTGGAACAAATTAGTTGCTTGAACCAGATTGATTCAAACACCCGTAAAGAGAATAGCAAAATACTTTTATTGAGCAACACATTTATTATCAATAATAATATTATAAATAAATATATCGTACTCTTAATTATTAATTAATTTCTTAAATTAAATATATTAAGTTTTAAATTTACATTTTATAGTCATTTTAATTTCCCACCATTATCCACCATAATTTATCTTCAAATTTAAAGCTAGTAACAGGTTGCATACCTATTTTTTTGTGAGCTTTTAATGACGGAATATTTTCACTATTAATAAATGCAACAGGGTGCCCGCCTTGTAATGCACAAATATGTTGATATATAGTTAAAAGCAACGATTTTCCTCTATGTCTTTTATCAATACACACAGGACCATAAAACCAGTTATTTTTCGTTATTTGAGGGAATTGTAAATGTATTTGCCGGGCTATAGGAGGAAGAGATAACGAGGTCACAGGAAAGCTAAAGACTACAGCAACAATTTTTTGGTTAAAAAGAGCAATAATAGTATTTGTACTACTTTGATACATTGCCTCAACTTTTTGGTAGGGATACTCACCATATAGTCCACCATGTTGAGAGGTTGAATTAGCTTGTAAAAGCTGCGTTACAGAAGATAAATCCTCGTAGATCATTTTTCTAAATGTATAGTTCATTTTTAGTTCCTTTTATAACGGACTACTTATTAAAAGAATACCTAAAAAATAAAATATCGCATTAAAAATTAAATAAAAACGAGAGTTTATCTTTTTCAAAAAAGATAAATGCAGTAATAAATGATGAATATTACTGCATTATTAATCAAAGAATTATCCTTTTTTACCAACCATAGGCAAGACCACCCCCTATAATTATTTCACTTTCACTATTTATAGATGAATTTATCCTGACAGCAATATCATCGGCAGGTTTATATTGAATACCACCTGCAATAGCAGTTCCCGTTCGATAATTACTAATGCCAATCCCACTACTGAATCTATCATGAGCAAGATAAGGAATACTGGCTATAGCGACTGAAGAGGCAATACCGGCAAATACTTTTTTTTCTAATGAGATTATTTTTTTATCAACGACTTCGATAGCATCAGTAATAGTGGCTTGTCTTTCTCTATAATATCTATCGAAGTCTGTTAAATTTGTTTTAAGTTGACTAATTTGCGTTGTTACCGTTCTTTTTAATTGGTTAACAGCGTTATCTCCGATTCTTTTATTTTTATCTACTAATGTTTTCATTTGAATAACATTAACAGCATCATTATTTTCTTTACCTTCACTGATGTTTACTAGCCGAGATGTGACTTTTTTTTCTTTATTA
The DNA here is from genome assembly GCF_001654855.1 of Proteus myxofaciens ATCC 19692. Classification (GTDB taxonomy): domain Bacteria; phylum Pseudomonadota; class Gammaproteobacteria; order Enterobacterales; family Enterobacteriaceae; genus Proteus; species Proteus myxofaciens. The sequence continues at coordinate 49,653 of NZ_LXEN01000040.1, read as the reverse complement.
CCAAATGAAACTGTTTTTTCTTCAGTTGCCAATGATTGATAACCTATAGCTACTGATTGTGACGCTTTAGCCTGGCTATCTATACCAATTGCTGTAGATTTATTTCCTTGTGCATGGCTATCTAAGCCTAATGAATAACCTGGTACTATTTTTTCTGGTAACGTGTTTTCTTTCTTATCTAAAGGTGTATTAGAGTATGCTAAAAGAGGAAAAAGTAGAGGAATAAGTATTAATGTATATTTTTTTAGTGCCATTTTATTAAATCCTATTAATAATTAGGAGAGAATGAAAATGCTAAATGATTATATTTATCATCTCAAATGAAATGGAGTGAAATTACTCTTAAAAATAAATAGCTTGTATATTTTTATTTAATTTATTTATTATGTAATAAATAAATATTGTATCGAAATAAGATGTGGAATAAGTTAAATGATAAATTTACTAAATATTTTTCTTGATTGGCTCTAATTTAGAATGATTGAGTTTCTGTCATTTTATTCTGAAAGCTCAATTCTTCATCCATTATTCTAGTTATATTTTGTTACTCTTTTTAATAAAGAGTCATTAATCATGTTCTCTTTAATATAATCGTTATTGTCTATTTTTGATGTAAAAGAAATTAATATAAATTATAAGTAAAAGTTATATGTATAATAATCAACAAGGTGACTATTAAATGGTTATTACTTATTGATTATTATTGAAAAAGATATACAAATTATTTGTTGAAGTAAACACTAACATTTTATTTTCAATCAACTAATATAGATATAACACAATATCGATAAATGAACTTACTGGAATTTAATTATGCAATGGCGAAATAATGCGTCTCGCTATGGTCACTTGTCACTCCTTTTGCATTGGGGTGTTGCGTTAACTGTCTATGGCATGTTTGCGCTAGGATTGTGGATGGTTACGCTTGGATATTATGATAGTTGGTATCATTCAGCACCTGAAATACACAAAAGTATTGGGATATTATTATTTATTGTTTTGATTTTTAGAGTTATATGGCGTTGGATTTCACCGCCACCAAAAGCATTATCAAGTTACAGTAAATTAACGCGTATTAGTGCACATGTTGCACATATGCTTTTATATCTGATTCTATTTTCTATTCTTATTAGTGGATATTTAATTTCTACAGCGGATGGTCAAGCAATATCTGTTTTTGATTGGTTTACTGTTCCTGCTCTATTTAAAGGTGAGGGTGAACAAGCCGATTTAGCAGGAAATATTCACCTTTATTTAGCATGGGCTGTTGTTGTGTTATCTCTATTACATGCGGCGGGTGCTTTAAAACATCACTTTATTGATAAAGATATTACGTTAAAGCGTATGTTAGGAATGAAAAATAAATAATTAAATATATTTATAACGATATTATGGAGAGAATAATGTTAAGAAAAACACTATTAGGTTTAACTGCAGGTGCTTTATTATTTAATGCAAGTTCAGCGTTAGCTGCTGACTATGCAATTGATAAACAAGGCCAGCATGCATTTGTTCAATTTCGTATTCAACATCTGGGCTATAGCTGGTTATACGGTACTTTTAAAGACTTTGATGGATCATTTAGCTACGATAAAGAAGATCCTTCAAAAGATAAAGTTGATGTTGTTATCAAAACAGCAAGTTTAGATACTAATCACGCTGAACGCGATAAACATTTACGTGGTGCTGATTTCTTTAATTCAAGTAAATATCCTGAAGCTAAATTTGTATCAACAGATGTGACTCGTCAAGGTGAAGACTATATTGTTAAAGGTGATTTAACATTAAATGGTGTGACTAAGCCTGTTACATTAAATGCAAAATTAATTGGCGAAGGTGCTGATCCTTGGAAAGGTTATCGTGCTGGTTTTGAAGCAACAGGTAAAGTGAACTTAAAAGAATTTAATTTTAAATCTGATTTAGGGCCAAAATCTCAAGATGCAGAGTTAATTATCTCTGTTGAAGGTGTTAGAAAAAGCTAATTTAATAAAATTAGATTGAAATATAACCATAGTACTTACCTATGTAGCTTATAAACCGATGCTTATTGCAGTATCGGTTTTTTTGTGGGCTAATTAGACTAATCATCTTGATATAACAGCATAATCATACTTATTATCTTAAGCTGTTGATGAATAGTTAATTGCGGTTTTGTCTATTTTTAAGTAAGGTCAAAACGGTAAGAATAAAATTTATTTATAATAAATATCCTAAATTTCTAATTAACAATAAATGAGCTAACAATGAAAAAATTACGACATGCGATTTTGAGTACTTTGCTTACATCCAGTTTTTTTCTTGCTGGTATTACACAAGCTGATGCGTGTACGCGACTCGTTTATTTAGGAGATAACGATCAAATCATGACAGCCCGTTCCATGGACTGGAAATATGATATTGGTACTAATTTGTGGATTTTCCCTCAAGGTATGGAACGCTCTGGTGAGGCCGGTGATAATTCAGTTAAATGGGTATCTAAATACGGTAGTGTGATTGCATCAGGATATGATATTTCAACAACTGATGGCATGAACGAAAAAGGTTTAGTGGCTAATTTACTTTGGTTAGCAGAGTCAGATTATCCTAAGTATACAAAAGAGAAGCCTGCTATTTCTATTTCTGCATGGGCGCAATATGTGTTGGATAATTTTGCAACTGTTGATGAAGCCATTAAAGCGCTAGAAAGTGAGCCATTTATAGTGATAACAGATAAAGTGCCAGGACAAGATAGAATGGCGACATTACATCTTTCGCTTTCTGATGCCTCTGGTGATAGTGCAATTATTGAATATGTAAATGGTAAGCAAGTTATTCATCATAGCAGGGAATATCAAGTGATGACTAATTCACCACTTTTTGCTGAGCAACTAGCACTAAATAGCTATTGGCAACAAATTGGTGGAACGGTAATGTTACCTGGTACAAACCGTGCATCAGACCGTTTTGCAAGAGCATCTTTCTATGTAAATGCGATTCCTAAAAATCAATCTAATAAAAAATCACTGGCTAGTGTTTTTGGTGTGATTAGAAATGTATCGGTTCCTTATGGATTAAGTACGGTTGAATCCCCAGAGATTTCATCAACTCGTTGGAGAACCGTTGCCGATCATAAAAATAAACGTTATTTCTTTGAATCAGCGTTATCACCAAATATTTTCTGGGTTGATTTAAACGAAATCGATTTTTCTAAAAATACCGGTAAAGTAAAAATGCTATCGTTAGGTGAAGAACAATCGACAATTTATTCTGCAGATGCAACGGGTGCATTTAAACCAGCTAAGCCCTTTAAATTCCAGGGATTAGACCATATACCGTTACATGATTAATTGGTAATTTATGATAAAAAATGATGAAAATATCGTCAGTCGTTAATTTTATAGAGGCATCGTCATTTATTAGAAAGATGATGTCTTTATTACTCATTTGTAATGGGCTATTTATAATCTACTCGATATTACTTTCTCGAGGCGTTTATCTTGATTGGGAAGTACATGGATTTTCTGCATGGTTAAAATCATTAGGTATATTGAAATTACTTGATATACCTAAAGTATTATTGGCCTGTGCACTTATTTTGCTTTCTATCTTTATGTATTTAGGTGCGAGGATTGCCTGGTGTGTGTCTCTTATTTTATTGGCAACAGTCGTTTTTTTAGATGTTGCGGTCTATAAAGAAATAGGTACACAAGCTTATTGTTCATTTGCATTAGGTATTGGGCTGCTAATTAGTTGGCGAGCATTCCCTCACCATAGTTTAACGAGTGCTGGTTTTGTTGCTTTTATTTGTATTATCTCCTTGTTGTCATTTTCTATGCTTGGCAGTCTTTATATTGGTGAGGAATTTAAACCGCATATTACAAGTTTAATGGATGCGTTTTATTTTTCTATTGTTTGTATGACAACATTAGGATTTGGCGATATTGTTCCTATAACAAGTAATTCTCGTATATTTACACTGACTGTGGTGATTTTAGGTATTACCGTTTTTACCACATCTATTGTTTATGTGATGGGATTTCTTGCTCGTGGTACTCGAGATATTGTTAAGAAAAGGATAGCTAAGATGCACAACCATTTTATTATTATTGGGTCTTCTGTATTGGCCTCTCAATTAGAAAAAGGATTAAGAGAACAGGGAAAACCTGTTATTGCCATTTGTTCTGATAAGAATAATGCGTTTTATGATGCAAGCGCTAATATTGTTGAAGGTGATCCTACAAATATTAAAACCTTACAAGCAGCAAATATTAGTCGAGCAAATTGGGTCGCAACGCTATCAGAAAGTGATGCAGAAAATACTTTTATTTTACTCACTATTCAAGAATGTCCAGAAACCAGTGCAAAGCTTATTACTATCATCAATAAAGATGAAAACAGGGATAAAATCAGTCGGTTACGTCCTGATATGCTCTTTTCATTAGCCTCTCTTGGTAAAGAAATTATGATGAAAGTATTATGTGATGAATCAATAAAATCATCAGATGTAACGGATTTACTTTTAAATAAATACTTAAAATCATAAATTGAGTAAAACGGCTTTACCTAACTAGGGGATTGCCATAAGATGTATTTAATATACATCTTATTAAAGGGTTGAATTATGGAACTGGTTAGTTATAAAGAAATGCCTGAATGGACACGTACTGCTATTCCTTTAGCATTCTTAGAGCGTCATAACACGAAAGAAGGTACTTACGCACAAATGAAAGTGCTACAAGGTAGCATGACATTTATTGTATTCAATGATGATGGGTCACAAGTTTCTGTTAAGTGTGATGTTGAGCATCAACCACCATTAATTCAGCCTCAACAATGGCATAAAATAGATTCAGCCAGTGATGATATTCGTTGCCAACTCTCTTTTTTATGTCACCCTGAAGATAAGTTTTTTAAAGAAAATGATCTTTCTTTGCCTCACTCAGAGGTTCGTTTTATGACAACATTTACTGAGCCTTGTAAGGTATTAGATTTAGGCGCAGGACGTGGTCGTAATAGCTTTTACCTGGCATCTAAAGGGTATGATGTTACTTCATTAGATATTAATGCTTCTCATATTGATGCAATTGAATCCGTTAAAGCTAAGACGGGTTTAAATGTGAAAAGTGGATTATATGATATTAATGACGCTACTTTAAAAGAAAAATATGACATTATTATCTCTACAGTCGTTTTGATGTTCTGTCAGCGCGAGTGTATTGAAGCAATTATTAAAAATATGCAAGAGAGTACAAATGATAATGGAATAAATTTGATTGTTTGTCCTGTTCAAACACAAGGAAGCAATCTTGCAGAAATTCCATTTAAAACATTTTTACGTGAAGGTGAGTTAGTCGATTATTATAAGGACTGGGAAATTATTAAATATAATGAAAATCCAGGGCACCTACATAAAACAGATGCAAACGGTAATCGAATTAAGCTTAATTTTGCAACATTAATTGCCCGTAAAAAATAGTTATCTATCTTACTTAAAAATATCCCAGTTCACATATTACTGGGATATTTTTTATGAAAAGAATGATTTCAATTATACTGTTTTTTCAGCATTTTTATTTTCATTCTTATTCTCATCAGCTTGCGTTTTATTCTCTGTATTATCTTTATTTTCTGAGCGTTGTAAGATTCGTTCTAATAAAACAGTGTAAATAGGGCGACCACCTAATAATTGAGCTAACATTGTGGCACCAAGACAGGTAATTATCATAGGAAGAATAAGTTGATAGTTATCGGTCATCTCTAGAACAAGAACAATACCTGTTAGAGGAGCCCTTACTGTAGCCGCAAATAAAGCCCCCATTCCTGCAATAGCAAAGGTTCCCACTTCAATGTGGTATTCAGGGAACAGCATATTTGCAATTAATCCGAATGCACTACCAAATAAAGTTCCTAATGCTAGTGTTGGTGCGAAAATACCACCTGGTGCACCTGATGCAAAGCTTACAATAGAGGTAATAATACGCAAAACAAAGAAAATTAATAAAGCAATCAGTGAATATTGACCACTGCTTAATGCAGGAATTAAATCAAAACCACCACCTGTAATTTCAGGAACAATCAGTGCAAGCAAACCACATAGCCCACCAATTACGCCCCCAGTTAAGATAAAACGAGATGTTTTATTTTGATAGAAGTTTTGAAAATGTGTTTGAACATAAAAAAGTAATTTATTAAAAATAGCACCAAGAACACCAAAAGACATACCTAAAATTAAATAAAGCCAGAGTGTATTGAGTGGTGCTGATGAAAATTTACCAATATGAATAATTCCGCCTTCACCGTTAAATAAGCGAAAAACAATGCAAGACATGATAACGCCAATAAATATCGCTTTTATTGAAATAAGGCTATATTTAAATTGAGGTCGCATTTCTTCAATAATAAATAAAATACCCGCAAGTGGTGCATTAAATGCTGCTGTTAAGCCAGCAGCTGCACCTGTTGCTAATAACGTATGTCGAGATTCTGGATCTTTAGTTCGAGACACATCATTAACAAGTTGCCCTATATTTGCACCTAATTGTACTGTGGGGCCTTCTCTTCCTAATACCATGCCAGAACCTAATGTACCGATACTGGCAAGAAATTTTACAGGTAAGACTCTCCACCAACGAACAGGACGAATATCTATCATTGCCCCTTCAATTTCTGGTATTCCTGAGCCACCTGATTCTGGTGAGAATTTTTTGACTAAATAATATCCTAGCATGGCAATAACAAAGGAAAAAATTAAAGTCACAATAGCGAGAACATAGGGATTACTAATAAATTGTTTGAGATCTTCTTGTCTAAAGTGAATTACCCAGCTAACACTTTTTTCAAATAAGACACCGACAAATCCGGCAAGAGCTCCGACTATGGCTGAAAGTAAAAGCGTTTTTACTGGAGCAAGATTAGCCTCTTGCACTTTTTTAAACAAATTGAAACGCAGTTCATTTTGAGTTTTGGGGGTAAGTTTGCGTTTATACATGATTTTATTTTATTAGTCTTGAAAGTGTTTTCTATAATAGCCTAAATTTATAGCTAAGTGATATTTCTCACATAATGTAATCAATTTTAAATTTAGCCGTTTTTTTTCTCGCATATTTCCCTTTTTTGATCTTAAGTATTAATGATAACAAAAAATATACATTTTAATAACAAATAACTCAAAAGGGCAATTTATGGATTTTATCACAAATATCTTAAGCACCATTAATGGGGTTGTATGGGGTGTTCCCATGCTTGTTGGTATTTTAGGAATTGGTCTTTTCATGCAATTTAGACTTTCTTTTTTACCAATAAGAAAGTTAGGAACTGGGTTTAAACTTTTATTTGAAAAAAATGACAAAAGAGGTGAAGGGCAAATATCACCTTTTAATGCATTAATGACAGCACTTTCAGCCACAATAGGAACAGGAAATATCGCAGGTGTAGCAACAGCGGTTGTGCTTGGTGGTCCTGGCGCTCTTTTTTGGATGTGGATGACCGCATTAGTCGGCATGGCAACAAAATATTCAGAAGCGGTACTCGCAGTACGTTTTCGAGAAGTTGATAAAAGTGGAAATTATGTTGGTGGCCCTATGTATTATATTAAAAATGGGCTAGGAAAAAATTGGATTTGGTTAGGAACTTTATTCGCTATTTTTGGAAGTATTGCTGGGTTCGGTATTGGTAATACAGTTCAAGCTAATTCAGTGGCTGATGTGCTACAAAGTAATTTTGGTATTTCAACTACTATAACAGCTATTATCCTCGTTATATTAGTGGGTGCTGTTTTAATCGGTGGTATTAATCGTATTGCAGATGTTGCTGGCAAGTTAGTCCCTTTTATGACTGTGGGTTATTTCGGAGCAGGGATAATTGTTTTAGCATTAAATATATCTGCTATCCCTGATGCTTTTATTTTAATTGTAAAATCTGCATTTACACCCGTTGCTGCGCAAGGTGGTTTTGCAGGAGCTGCAGTTTGGGCCGCTATTCGTTTTGGTGTCGCTCGCGGTGTATTTTCTAATGAGGCAGGACTTGGTAGTGCGCCTATTGCTCATGCAACAGCTAAAACACAAAATCCAATTCGACAAGGATTGATTGCGATGTTGGGCACATTCATTGATACCATTATTGTGTGCTCTGTAACAGGATTAACTATTGTTATTACAGGACAGTGGTTAACAGGACAAAGTGGCGCAACATTAACAGCAAGCTCATTTTCTGTTGCTATTCCTGGTGGGAATTACATTGTAGCCATAGCATTAGCTATTTTCGCTTTCACCACCATTTTAGGATGGAGTTTTTATGGTGAAAAATGTGTGCAATATCTTTTCGGTCCTAAAGCTATTATGCCTTTTCGTATTGCATGGTTAATTGCATTGCCTATTGGCGCGACACAATCACTTGAGTTTGTGTGGTTACTTGCTGATACGCTTAATGCAATGATGGCTATCCCTAACTTAATTGCATTAGCATTATTAAGTCCCGTTGTTTATAAACTAACGAAAGAATATATAAAAGATATCAATGCAGATCAGATTGAAATAAAAGAAGAAGATTCATCGTTAATAAAAGATAAAGCGGGATCAGAGTAACGCCTTTGAGAGTATATTTATTCTAAACCTTAATAACCATATGTTTTAAAAGGTTTTAAATATATGGTTTTTTTATAAGTAGAAAATAAAAAGCCTTCTGGGGAGAAGGCAAAGAGATGAGTATAGCTATTTATAATTATTAGGATATTGAAAATAGAGATTATTTATTCTTTTGTACTGATAAAAATATTTTTTACTTGGGTATAAGCATCTAACATCATTTTATGTGTCTCGCGACCTAAACCTGATTTTTTATACCCACCAAATGGCGCATGAGCAGGAAGTTCATGATAGGTGTTAACCCACATACGACCTGTTTCAACGGCTCTAGCAACACGTAATGCACGATTAATATCTTGAGTCCAAACAGCACCACCCAGTCCATAATCAGAGTCGTTTGCCATATCAATGACATTTTGTTCATTATCAAATGGAATAACACATAAAACTGGGCCAAAAATCTCTTCACGAGCAACACGCATTTGGTTATTTACATTGGTAATAATAGTTGGACGAATGAAGAAACCTTCGTCAAACCCATCACCTGTAATACGCTCGCCACCTGTTAGAATGGTTGCCCCTTCTTTTTTAGCGATATCGATATAACCTAAAATTGTATCCATTTGATCTTGGCTAACTTGAGTTCCCATTTGAGTATTCGGATCAAGTGGATCACCAACACGAATGTTTTCAAATTCAGTTTTTAACTCTTTTAAAAAGTCATCATGAATATCTTTATGTAAGAACAGACGAGAACCGGATTCACACGCTTGTCCTTGATTCATTAATATGGCCAATGCTGCATATTTGACTGCTTTTTTCATGTTAGCATCAGGGAAGACAATATTTGCAGACTTACCACCTAATTCAAGAGTAGCTGGCACCATTTTCTTGGCAGCAGCTTCTGCAACGGTGTAACCTATACTAGTTGAACCTGTAAACGCGAGTTTATCAATATCTTTATGTTCTAAAATTGCTTGTCCTGCGACAGATCCGCGACCCGTTACAATATTTATAACACCTGCTGGTAATATTTCATTCAAAATACGACCTAGTTCTAATAATGAAAGTGAGGTGAGTGTTGCTGGGTTGATAACAACAGTATCGCCAGCAGCAATTGCTGGAGCAAGTTTCCATGCTGCCATCAATAATGGGAAATTCCATGGAATAACTTGACCTACAACACCAATAGGTTCGCGAATAACCAGGCTAATTGTATTTTCATCAAGGATGGCACTTTCATCTGTATGAGAGCGTATCACACCTGCAAAATATCGAAAATGGTCAATACAGGCAGGTAAATCAATGTTTTTCGACTCATTGAGTGGTTTACCGTTATCCAGTGATTCAATCCACGCTAGACGTTCTTGTTCTTCCTCTAATCGATCAGCAATTTTTAATAAGAATGTTTGTCGCTCAGCCGGTGAGGTTTTACTCCATGTCGCAAATGCTTTTCTAGCCGCGCTTACAGCACGATCAACATCTTTTGCATCACCTAGTGCATATTCACTGAGTAACTGGCCTGTTGCAGGATTAAATGTCTGCGTTGTTTTTTGTGAAAGGCTAGAGACCCATTCTCCACCAATGAGCATTTTATAGCTTTCTAAAGGACGGAATTGAGATGGAACATTATCTAATTTGATCATTTTCTTCTCCGGTGTAGGGTGATTAGTATTCGGCACTATAATTTTTTTCATCACTCTTTGGTTAATAAAATATAACAATTAACGTCATTTTATTACCTATTACTACAATAGGTGATATTAACTAGAAAAAACAATAAAGAATATTTCTTAAATAGTCAGTTAAATCGATTCACTTCACAGATTTATTGCTTCAAAGTTATAAAAAATAAAAAATAGATTAATTAATCTTTATATTTATTAATGGTAATTAATATATAGATAGAATTAAGCAAATAGTTTTTCATATAGAGCGGTTAAATAATAATCAATTAATATTTAAAAAATGATGATGATTTTGCTTTAGATCAAACAAAACTGAGATTGTTTGATATTGCACTTTTCCTCTTATAAGAATGGCGTATCCTTATGTTGCATATTAAATGCAACTTATAAAAAAAGCGTTATAGTTATAATTAGAAGGAATTCGGTATGTATTGTGTGCAATGTGAACAAACAATGAAAACACCTGTGGGTAATGGCTGTGCTTATGCCCAAGGTATGTGTGGTAAAACCGCTGAAACCTCAGATCTTCAAGATTTATTAGTAGCTGTATTAGAAGGGCTATCAGCATGGGCAATCGCTGCACGTAGTGTCGATATTATTGATCATGATATTGATAGCTTTGCACCTCGTGCATTTTTCTCAACGCTAACTAACGTTAACTTTGATTCTGATCGTATTGTAGGTTATGCCAAAGAAGCGATTTATTTGCGTGAGAATTTAAAAGCACGAGTGCTTGCTAAAAATGCAGCTATTCAAGTCGTTAATCCTAAAGCTGAAATTCAACTTGAAGGTAATGATTTAGAGAGTTTACAAAAACAAGCTCAACGTTTTGCATTAAATGGTGATAAAGCAGAAATCGGTGATGATATTCATGGTTTACGTATGCTTTGTCTTTATGGTTTAAAAGGTGCTGCGGCGTATATGGAGCATGCGCATGTTTTAGGTCAATACGATAATGATATTTATGCAGAGTACCATGGCTATATGTCATGGTTAGGTACTAATCCTACTGATATGAATGAGTTATTGGAAAATGCGATGGGCATTGGTCAAATGAATTTTCGTGTTATGGCTATTCTTGATAAAGGTGAGACTCAAGCTTACGGTGATCCTACCCCTGTTTCTGTTAATGTTCGTCCTGTTGCAGGTAAAGCAATTTTAATTTCAGGTCATGATCTAAAAGATCTGCAAATGCTACTCGAGCAAACAGAAGGTACAGGTATTAATGTTTACACTCATGGTGAAATGTTGCCAGCTCATGGTTATCCTGAACTTAAAAAATATAAACATTTAGTGGGTAACTATGGTAGTGGTTGGCAAAATCAACAAGTTGAATTTGCTAAATTCCCAGGTCCTGTCTTAATGACGTCAAACTGCATTATTGATCCTAATGTTGGGAATTACGGTTCTCGCATTTGGACTCGTAGCATCGTCGGTTGGCCTGGTGTGAAACACATTACTGGCAATGATTTCTCTGAAATGATTGAACAAGCACAATCATTAGATGGTTTTCCATACAGTGAAATCGAGCACTTAATTACCGTTGGTTTTGGTCGCCAAACATTACTCAATGCGGCTGATACAGTTATTGATTTAGTCGCACAGAAAAAACTACGCCATGTTTTCTTAGTCGGTGGTTGTGATGGTAGCCGTGGTGAACGTAGTTATTACACTGATTTAGCAAGAGAAATACCACAAGATTGCTTAATTATGACATTAGCATGTGGTAAATATCGTTTTAATAAACTTGATTTTGGTACGTTAGAAGGCTTGCCTCGTTTACTTGATGTAGGTCAGTGTAATGATGCTTACTCTGCCATTATGCTTGCAGTTAATCTGGCTGAAAAATTAGGATGTGGTGTGAATGATTTACCACTGTCTTTAATTCTTTCTTGGTTTGAACAAAAAGCGATTGTTATTTTATTAACGCTTCTTTCATTGGGTGTAAAAAATATTTATACCGGCCCAACTGCACCTGCATTCTTAACTGATAATTTACTCGCAATATTAAACGAGAAATTTGGAATGCGTTCTATTACTACGCCAGAGCAAGATCTTCACGATATTCTGGGTGCTTAATGCTTTCATTCATCATCATTGCCGAAGCTTGCGGGCTTCGGTGAGGAGTTTTTATCAATGACGATGCCTACTTCTTATTGTCCTAATCGTATGCAAGTTCACTCTATTTTGCAGGAAACGCCAGAAGTGTGGACGCTGAATTTAATTAATCACGATTTTTATCCTTATAAACCTGGGCAATTCGCCTTAGTGAGTATTAATAATAGTGATGAAACAATGCGTGCTTACACGCTATCTTCATCTCCTGGACTAAGTCGATTTATTACATTAACTGTTCGTCGATTAGATAATGGTGTTGGTTCTAATTGGCTGACATCAAATGTTAAACCAGGTGATTACTTGTGGTTATCTGATGCTCAAGGTGAATTTACTTGTGCAGATAAAACGAATCACCGTTATTTAATGTTGGCTGCTGGATGTGGCGTAACACCTATTATGTCGATGACGCGTTGGTTGTTAAATAATCAACCCAAAGTTAATATTACGGTTATTTTTAATATTCATGAACGTAGCCAATTTATTTTTGAAAAAGAATGGTTGGAATTAGTGAATGAATATCCTCATCATCTTAATTTTATTTTGATGCCTAAATTACCTGAAGATGGTGGATTATTGAGTGGTCGTATATCACAAGAAAAATTAGCAGCACTTGTGCCTGATATTGCGAGTTGTACGGTTATGTGCTGTGGTCCCAATAGTTATATGGAAGATACAGGGCAGTTTGTAAAAAATTTAGGTGTACCAAGCGAAAATATTTTTATGGAACGTTTTGGTGATGAGCCTGCCTGCGTTGATAATAATAAACAATTAACGATGACAATTCGTCATTCTTTATCAAAAATAAAAGTACCTGTAGGCGTCACATTATTATCTGCGATGGAAGATAATAATGTCCCTGTATTAGCTGCATGTCGCGCAGGTGTTTGTGGTAGTTGTAAAACACGTATTTTAAGTGGTGATTATGACGTTACCAGTACAAGCACATTAACTGAAAAAGAAATTGCCCAGGGGTATGTTTTAGCTTGCAGTTGTCGCTTAAAAGGCGATGTAGAACTCGCTTAATATTCCTATTTTATTCCTTCTATTCTTATTCTTTTCTACATTTTACCCTGTTAATTTATTAACAGGGTTTTTCTTAATATTTTTATCAAAAATTGAGCGAGTATTAATTAAAATACGCTTTATTCGTTCTATATTAAAGTTATGCTCTTTATTTATTCAATATGATGACGATAAAATAAAAATATATTTTAGATAGTGGCAGTTTCCTTATTAACATTCTGCTATGATTTAATGAATCAAGGGAGAGGAGGGGATATATGAAAAAAATGTTATTTATTTGTTTATTCAGCATGATGCTTTCAGGCTGTGAAAAACCTCAAACCCTTGATGGTTCTAATGTTGAGTCACTGCGTAGCTCCATTGTTGAAATGAGAAGTTCTTTATCAGTTGAAGAACAGGAACGCTTTGATAAAGCAATAGAATTAGCGATGTTTAATGATATTGATTTTAATGATTTAGTTGTCGCTGGCCGTAATAAGAATGGGGATATTCTTACGAAAAAAATGTGCCAATCATTGGATGGTAAAACAGCCGAAGAAATTTTTTTACAGGCAGAGAATTTAAAACATAAAAAAGTGTATTAAATTGGCTATTAATAAATAGATTATCCTCAATGATATTAATTTATCTTTTTATTTATTCTCTTAATTAAACTCTTATCTATCATAAATAATGTGTTTATTTATCTATTGCAACGTTCAATAGAACTTAAACAGAAACGAGATGTTGCTTTTCATTCTATTTTAAGTGGTTATAATGCGCGCCGCATTCGTAAGAAAAGTGCAGTATCTCGTTAGGCGAGGCTCCTATACAAACATAGGTTACTGATCTGACGACGTCGAGAGACGCCCAAGATTAGGACAGGATATATCGATCGAAGGTATATCCCCATGTAACTTCTATTATTTATTGGTATCCAATAGAGACTAGATACGTTGTATAGTGCTAAAACCGAGACGTGTAGATGGCTTTTGCATTCTCGCTTCTGGTTTCGCCCCTATGGAGAACTGATTTGCTAAACACAAACAGTAATAGGGATCCCCAAAATGAAAGTGACAACTCAACATAAAGTTGATGCAACATTAGTTGCTGATAATACTTTAAACACACAACAAAAAAATCCTCAACAAGATAAACATCAACGTTTAAAAGATGATACCACCGTTAGCGCTTATATGAGCCAGTCTTATATTGCCGTTTCTGTGGCTGATCCTATTGAGCGAGTAAAAGCGCAACTAGTTAATGATTTACAAGATGAGGTTATTCCAACCTATCTTTATGTTATTGATAAAGATAATTATTTAAATGGTATTTTACCCGTTAAGTCATTATTAACCGCCAGTAATGATTTATTTGTATCAGACATTATGCGACAAACTTTTTTTTCTGTTTCACCCGATCAAAATCGTCATGATGTTTACCAATTAATTAACCACAGTGGCTTAGATAGCGTACCTGTTATGCACTTTGGCAAATTAGTGGGTGTATTACGTCCTCAAGATATTGCTGAATTAATTGAAGACGAAAATACACTTGATGCACAAATGCAAGGTGCAACATCGCCTTTAGATCAGCCCTATTTAGAAACAAGCCCTGTCGTATTATGGCGTAAACGGGTTGTATGGTTATTGATGTTATTTATTGCAGAAGCTTATACCAGTACAGTATTACATGCTTTTGAAGATAGGTTAGAAGCGGCTATTTCATTAGCATTCTTTATCCCATTGTTAATTGGTACAGGTGGGAATAGTGGTACGCAAATTACATCAACATTAGTACGAGCCATGGCGCTAGGTGAAGTGAGCTTACGCAATGTATGGTCTGTATTAAGAAAAGAGATAACAACATCAATCATGGTTGCCGTGACTATGGGACTTGCGGGCTTTGCTCGCGCTTGGTTCTTAGGTGTAGGTATGGAAGTTATGATGGTTGTTGGATTTACACTAGTTTTAATTACGGTATGGAGTGCAGTTGTCTCCTCTGTCATTCCTATGGTATTAAAGCGTGTAGGTATTGATCCTGCTGTTGTTTCAGCTCCCTTTATTGCTACTTTAATTGATGGGACAGGGCTGATTATCTATTTTGAAATTGCTTCTCATATTATGAGTGAGTTTGCTTAATACAATACTAAAGAATTACACAAGAAAGCCGATGTTAACTCAATGAGGATATCGGCTTTTTGATTTCATAATATTATGGTTTGATAAGTTGTAAAATGGCTTGGCAATGTCGACATCGATATTGAGTTTCTCCCCTTTGTATTTTATTGTGACGTCGAATCGTTAATTGATGTATCTCTTCACACAGACAAGCATAACTAAACGTTTTTGCACAGACATTACTGATATCAAAGTGGTGTGTGCGCTTTGCCGAGACTTGAAGGACAGTTTCCATCATCCATTTCCACTCTTTTCCATGAGGCGCAACACGGCCAAAATGCTTATTTACCAATAAATGAGCTAATTCATGAGGGATAACTTCATCAATAAAATTCTGTTTATTTTCAATCAATAATGTAGGATTGATTCGGATTTCCCAATTTGCATAATAAGCACTGCCAGCAATTGTTCCTCTTTGATTATAAAGTAGGGTAGGTTCTGGATAATTTGTATTAAGATAAATATTCGCCTGCTGCAGTTTTTCACGCAGTGTTCGCATAATACTTTGCACTAGGGCGATGGGCACTCTAACTGTTTTCATGATAGAGAGCATATAGCGCCTTATAGAAACACGCAATAAAAGAAAACTTGCACAATATATAAATTAACATATTATTAAAAAGTATATTGATTATGGAGTTTACCATGACACAACAAGCTCAACTTGATTTATTAGAAGCAATGAAATTAGCTGCCAATGAAGCTTCCACCATGCTAAAAACGCTTGGGAATGGCGACAGATTACTTTTATTGTGCCAACTAAGTCAGAGTGAAAAAAGTGTAAGTGAATTAGAAAAAAGTGTGGGTATTCGTCAACCTACGCTTTCTCAACAACTTACTGTTTTACGCAACGAAGGGCTTGTTAATACTCGTCGTGATGGTAAACGTATTTTTTACTCTATTGCAGATGAAAAAGTATTGGTATTACTTAATACGCTTTATCAGCTTTATTGTCCAAAATAGTAGGTTATTTTATGAACATTGATTGGGTTCACTTTTCGCCATTAAGTTCGGCAATTGGTGGATTAATGATAGGCGTAGCCGCTACTATCTTGTTGATTTTTAATGGTCGCATTGCAGGAATAAGCGGTATTTTAGGTGAGGTTTTATCGAAAAAACAACAAGGTAATGGCTGGCGTTGGGCATTTTTAGCCGGCATGCTAGTAGCACCTGCTCTTTTCTATATGATAAATGAACCGTTATTACCAGTAATTGATGCTTCACCCTTGATGTTAATCATCGCAGGATTGCTGGTGGGAGTAGGGACTCGTTTAGCTAATGGATGTACAAGTGGTCATGGTATTTGCGGATTAGCGCGTTTATCACGCCGGTCTATTATTGCTGTAATTATTTTTATGGCGACGGCATTTATTACTGTTTATTTACAACGCCATCTATAGGAATGTAGATAATGACTAAATTTATTGCGTTCTTAAGTGGCTTGTTATTTAGTGCCGGTTTGATAATAGGAAAAATGAGCGATCCTCAAAAGATACTCGCTTTTCTTGATATTACAGGAAATTGGGATCCATCATTATTCGTACTTATGATAAGTGCACTTTGTATCAGTGCGGTGGGGTATTTATTTGCTCGCCAACGTCAACATACTTTACTAGGATGCACTTTTTCTATTCCCAAAAATAGAAAAATTGATAAGCCTTTAGTGATAGGCAGTATTTTATTTGGCATTGGCTGGGGATTAGTGGGAATTTGTCCTGGCCCAGGCTTAATACTTGTTGGTGGTGGTTTTTATCAAGGTGCTATATTTGTTGTTGCAATGATTGTAGGCTCATTTTTAATAGGACAGATACGTAAATCTCGCTAATCACTATTTTATACAAATAAGCTTAATGGAAAGTAAAAGTGACAACTTCCCATTAAGCTATAAATAGCAAGACTATCTATTTAAAATCAGCATAAGGTGTTAATGGATTAGGTGGTAAATCTAAATCACCATTCCAACCATCAAATGAATAACGCAAATAAAGTAATGCATGACTAGGGGTATAGTTTTTTGCCTGCTGAATATCAATCGCACCCCCTATAAACCAATGTGGTGTTAGCCGATGTTCTACTAATGCTCTTGTTGTATAACCAAAACCGTTACTTGAGCTTCCTTTATCTACGGTATCTCTTTCTTCTGATGGGAATATATTGGGATAACGATTAAATTTATCTGGTGAAACAAGATGTTGTAATGGGTAACGTTTTCTATCATCAGTTTGAGAATAAGACCACGAAAGAGAACCTGATAACTCCCAAGACCAATTTTCAGTCCGTTGACGATAATTAATCGGTAATCCTAAAGAGAGATATTTTTGGGGGCTATAATATCCGCCTTGTCCTAAGGTATAGTCACTTAAATCTTTATCATAGTGCCAAATCATGGTATTTAAACCAACAGAAACACGACGATTATTTTCATTAATAAGTTTGTAATAATAGCCACCCATTCCTCTGATACTACTATTGTCTTCAACATTCTTTCCCGTTAATTTATCAGCGGAAATTTCACCCCAATAACCGTCTTTTCCTCCTTTATCGTAACTCCCACTTAATCGTACTCCTGTTCTTCTTACACCACCCCAAGTTTGATTAGTCAAAATATCACGTTGGCCACCAAAAGCGAGTAAAGAGCTATTTACAGGCCGACGATGAAGATCAACTGTCCAACCTACATTATAAAAATCATGGCTGTAGGCAATTTTACCAACCCAATCCGTCACTTCAAAGCCAAGCGGTGTTGTCCCAAGATCCCATTGCCATTGATTATTTTCAAAACCTATTGCAGGACTAATACCAAAGGCTTTTTGTTCTAAAGGGAAACATCCTGAGCGATAACAAGTCCCAAATTTAGAGTCATAAGGTGAATCACCTAGTTTACCACTATTAAGATTAACGAGATCAGCACGCCAAAAGAAACGGCCATCATAAAGGGGATTATCGAGCTGTAACATTGTTGTATGAGCCTGTAATTTTGAGTATCCACTATTCCCAGTCGAACCCCAGTAATCATGTTCAAGTGTAAATCGCCATTCTTGTTGGTGATAAAGTGATTCAGCATTAGCCCGTAAACTACGAGATAGCCAATTATCTTTTTCGTTATTACGCATTAATTGGGTATATTCAATATTATCTTTTGGCTGTGTTTTTGTTATTCCTGCTTTTTGCATTGCCTGTTGATAATAATAACGAGCTTGCTTGCTATCTTGATTTTCCTGATGAAAACGCCCAATATCACGTAACAAAAGAGCATTTGCATTCTTTGAGTCTTTTTCAACTTTCCTTGTTAAATAAGCAAAGTAATGTTGTGCTTTTTCTTGATTTCCTATCTCTTTTTCTGCATTGGCTAATTGCCTTATTGAATTAAGATCGAATTCTTCTGGTGATAATGCTTCTATTTTAGTGAGATAGATATTCGCTTGAGCTTTATCATTTTGTTCTAAGCTTGTCTGTACTGCATTTAATAATGCGGTTTCGTTATTATTTGCTAAATTTAAGACCTGTTTATAATAACTGAGCGCCTCTGTGGGATTATTTTGCTCCCTAGCCCATTGTGCTAATAATAAATATGTGGGTATTTTTTGCTCAGATGAAATGTGGGTGAGTAGATAATTGGTAGCTTGTTTTTCATAACCTTGTTTTCTTAAAGATTTGGCATATGCAACTACTTGATTAAAGCGCAATCTATTTTCGAGCTCGCCCATACTTTTACTACGTTGTGAAATAGGGATCTGATTGAGTGCATCGAGTGCTTGTGCTTCCTTTCCTATTTTATTGAGATATAACGCATAAGCATAAAGGCGAGAAGGATCATTAGGGATACGTTGATTCAAGCGCTGAAAATAATCATCAGCAAGTTGATTTTGTTGCATGATTAAAAGATCGTCCGTGAGACGATAAATATTCCAAACATCATTAGGATAATCTTTAGTTATTGCTTTACGTTTTTCAATTGCATCAATATATTGACCTTTCTGTTCATCATCTGCTGCAAGATCTTGTCTAATACCTGAAATTATATAGCTATAATCTTCTGCTAAATGCGCATATTGGGTTGAGGTTAAACCTTTAATAAAGCGATAGGCTTTTTCATGTGATTGTTGTCGATAAAGCTTTGCTAAACGATGAAGCGTTGTGCCTTGATTAGGTTCGTATTTTAATGCTTGCAAATAATAGTGCTCAGCCTTCTCTAATTGTTTTTTTGCAATAGCGATATCGCCTAAACCAATATAAGGTTCACTTTTATAAGGGCTTAATTTATTAGCTTGAATAAATATACGTTCAGCTAACTGATAATTATGCTGTAATAATACTTCATCACCTTTAGAAAGCAGATACCAATATTGGTTGGAACGCATCATTGTTCGCCATTGGCTACTGTCATCATGATTTGGTGATAATCTAAGTGCTTTTGAAAGGTAATAAATGGCAAATCTTCGCTGATTAGCACGAGAATAATGTATTCCTAATGCACCAAAAATATCGGCGTTATTAGGTTTGTTATGTAATTTTTGTTTTAAGGTTGCAATAGGCAATGCAGAAATATCAGAGTTTGATTTTTTTGCTGTAGTGACTGATGTTATCTGAGAAATTTGTTGTTGATATATCTTTGCTATTTCCGCATCGTTTCCATATTGACGGTAGATTTGGTTTAGTTTATTTCTTTTATTTTTAGATGAAGATTGCATCAATACTTGAAGATATTCTAAAGCTGAGAGGGAGTCAGGAGGAATACCTTGATATATTTCATCATATAAATTTAAAGCCTCATCAAAACGACCCGCAGTGTAATAAAGCTGTGCACGTTGAAGTTTCTGTTTATTCTCTTTTGTTGTGAGAGATAAGGTTTTGATAGCTCTTTGATATTGTTGTGATTGGGGATATTGTGAATGTAATTGCTCTAACAATCGTTGCACGTTCTCATTATCTTTCTGTTTTATTGCAAATTGGATTTGTAACAATAGTATATTGGGATCATTAGGCTTAATAAGAGATAAACGGTGTAGTGATTGGGCAACTAATGTTTCATTCCCTGTTGATGAACCTAAAGCGACTTGCTCTTGCAAAAAGGCTTCTGCTTTTTCATCGCTTGCTTGCGTGACAGGCAAAAAGCCTGTCAGCAAAAAGGGGATGATCATCGTTTTATAATAACTATTACGAGATATCCACATAGCTTAGTCCTTGGCTGCTAAACGACGTTGGCTTCTTATTTTCATTGCTCGCCAAATAAGAAGAGAAATAATTGTAATACCGATTATTGCCGCTAAACCAAGCCAAATAGGGTGTGATGCGAATAGATACCAAGCCTCTTCCCACCATGGTAAATACCCCACGTAATAGGTATCGCCAACGCGTAAACTATTTACGCCAGATTCTCTAATAATCACCGCTGAGCCAAACATAGCATCACGTTTACCACTATCGCTTATTGCTTCATTTAATAGTTTATAACCTTGAGTACTGTCTGCTAATAAAGCAACGACACTACGTTGTGAAAAAAATGGGGATTGAAAACCAATAATGGCGCCCATTGATCCTTTTGATGTTAATGAAGTGCGACTATCAGGACGTTTATTTATTTCTTGGTAATTAGCATCGCTAAATATATTGGTATCACGTGAAGGAAGTGTGATTTCACTACGAGTTTTATCGATTATTAAATTTATTTTTTTATCATTACTTAATGTGGGTGGCAGTGCACCTATTAACAATAAATCTGCATCTTTTTGTTGTAATTCTTCAAGTGAATTGGTGAGTGAAACATTAATTGCAGGGTATCCGGTTTGCGCTCCAATATTTCCTGTTGAAATTAACAAGGTTGATAATTGGGTTGGAGAAGGTTGATTATTAACAAAAATGACGGTTTCAGAAAGATCTGCATAACGACTAAATGGGAAACCAGAATGACTATAAACACGTAAATCTGGCAGTGCAATATAGTGTCGATAGCTACCTGTAAAATTAAAGTTAGATGATTCATCAATCGCAACAGAATTAGGAACTGGGTGATAGGTAATACATTGGTCAATAGAGCCACCAGGAATAGGATTAGTATAATCAAAAGCAAAAGTAACTTGATTACGTTCTCCTAATTTTATTGCTGGAATATTTAATAGATTTTTATATTCAATCCATCCTTGAATTAAAGGTAAATAAGCAATAATCGTGTTCTCTTTTTTATCATTTTCAATCGGATAAGCTTTAATAAAGTGATCGTTAATAGAAATGGAGAGTCGCGAATCATCTTTAAAAGCAGGAGCGGTATAACGATAAAGTAATTGCATTTGTAACCCTGTATTATTAAACATAAATATATCAGGGGGTAATGTCATATTTAAGGTTATTGGATTAGGCTCTAAACCTCGTGATTGAAGCTGGCCTTCATAATCTTGAAGTGTATTAAAATAGATAGGTTTATCGAGTTGTACCCACTTTGGTGCATCATAAGGTTCACGAGGATTAATTTCTTCTACTTTATTAATTGTGACACTATTCCCTCTAAAAATAATTTGCCCTCTAGCTATTCCATTTACCGCCGTCATTAAATCATCATCATCACGCCCCATAATGAGTAATAATTTAACGTAAGGGTTAGTAGGATGAGTTATCATTTCAATAGTGGGTTCTTTAACATCAGCATGTTGTTTTAAAAAATCAGGTTTTTGTTTATTTGTTGCAAAAATAATGCTGTGTCTATTCGGTAATTCGTTGTAATAAACAGGATAATCTTGCTGGCGCCAATCAACTTGAGTACCAAACCAAGACGCTAATATTGCGGCTGCTTTTTGTTGTACTAAATTGGGTGACTGAGTAAAAACAATCGGTAATGTTACTGCCCCAAAATCACGTTTATCAAAGAAAGGTGCCGGAAAATTAGCTAATTCATTTTTTAAGTTTAGAGATTGATACGTTAAATTTAATTGGCTGTTTTTACTGACATCAAGCCAAAGTGTACTATTAGCCTGATTTTCACAGATTTCACGATAATGGCCTATAAACGAGATTTTTATGTGGTTAAGATCTTGAATAAAGAGCGGATCGATAGGAATCGTGATTTGATTCTTCTTTCCTAAATCTTCTTCTTTTAACGTAATGACTCCCATTAACTCATCATTTAGATAGACATTAAGATGTGATTCAATCGGCAATAATGACGGTGATGGTGTGAATTCTAAATTCAATATAGCTTTTGAAACATATTCATCACTACGTACACCAAATTCTAAATAGCCATCAGAGCTAGAGCCTGTTAAATGCATACCACCATAAATAGGTGCTGTTTTTGCAAATTTTAATACTTTTTGATGTGCTGGAGGCACTGTCTCAGCGGTTGTTAATTGATCTTTTTTAGGCTCTGCCTTAAATAAAGCGATTATTTTTTCTGAAATATTGCCTTGATCTAGTTGCGTATCAGCTCCATAAACAGAAGTCGTGAGCATAATTAAGACAAATATGAGGAAACGTTTTTTCATTACTGTTACCCATGAAGTTATTGTTAGTAATAACGATGTTTTATTCTTTAAGATTGACGAACAATTTGTGAAAGATTGACATGTTGAGGAAGTAGCGATGAAAGCCACTGTAAAAATAAACCAAATAAGCAAAACGTAGCGTAGATAAAATAAGGTGCCCGTTTTAGTAGGGTGCTATAGCCTTGCATGCTGATATAGATAATATTTTTTAAACTATGTAGTGGTCTATCATTAGGAAGATCGTGTTGCCACTTAGCCCAGGTATCAGCGCGCTCAAAAGTACAAGCAATAAAATGGTTGGTTTCTTGTGGCGTCATATCCAGAAGCTGCAATCCAATGATTTGTTTATCTATACGTGCAATAGTTGCTTTAAAAACATATTCACGCTGATTTTGTTTTAGCAATAAGCGAACTTGATCGTTTTTAGCTAAAGAAAGTGTGATATTTTTGGGTAATAAAACAGCGCAGCTATTGTCAGAAAAGTCATGAAGGTTGCAGGGATAAAGTGATCCATCATCTAATAAAATCATGGCAGGAAAATTAACTCGAACACGAGGAAATTGACGTCGTTGCTTTGTTTCTGCTGAAACTTCAATAGCAACACCTAATAACATTAGATTATAAAACACCCACAATAAGCACATAAAAATGGCTAACATTTCATCAGGTGAGCCCGTGATAATTCGCCAACAAGCAAATAAAACACCTAATAAATTCAAATTAAGAAAAAGTAAATAAGGCCGATTGATATCCCAATCAATAAAGTCTTTTTCCATCATTTCCCCTTTTTCTGTCACATTAAATTTACCTTTGTGTGGTGAAAAAAGGGTACTTAATACAGGGCGAGTGGTGTACCAAGCTAAAATAGTTTCATAGATTTCACCCCAAAATGAGTGTCGATAAGGGCCTTGTAATTTCGCACTAGCAAGAGAAATATGAACAAGATATGGCACAACATAGATCATAATAGCGATAGCTGGTGCGTAGATAATGTAAGCATGAAAAATAAGAAATGTGAGTGGTGCTAATAAGAAGATCATACGAGGTATGCCAGAGAAAAAATGTAGCATGGCATTTAAATAACAAAGTCGTTGTGCCAGCGTTAACCCTTTGCCAAATAGAGGGTTATCAAGGCGGAATATTTGTACCATGCCTTTAGCCCAGCGAATGCGTTGATTGATATGTGCTGAAAGTGAACCTGTAGCTAAACCGGCTGCTTGTGGGATTCTAATATAAGCAGATTTCCAACCATGACGATGTAAGCGTAGTGAGGTGTGAGCATCTTCTGTGACAGTTTCAACAGCAATGCCCCCAATTTCATCAAGCGCGCTACGACGTAAAACAGCGCATGAACCACAGAAAAATGTGGCATCCCAAGTATCGTTTCCATCTTGTACTAAACCGTAAAAAAGTGCACCTTCGTTAGGAGTTTCACGAAAATTATCTAAATTTCGCTCAAATGGATCCGGTGAGAAAAAATGATGTGGTGTTTGTACTAATGCTATTTTTTCATCTTTTAAAAACCATCCCATAGTGAATTGTAAAAATGAGCGTGTTGGAATATGGTCACAATCAAAAATAGCAACAAATTCACCCGTTGCTTGTTTTAAGGCATTATTTACATTACCTGCTTTAGCAAAATCATGTTTTTCGCGAGTGATATAACGAATACCGACTTCTTCAGCAAACGCTTTAAATTCAGGACGATTACCATCATCAAGCAGATAAATTGTTAATTTATCTTTAGGCCAATCAAGGTTTAAACTGGCATAAATAGTGGGTTTGACGATTTGTAGATCTTCATTATAAGTAGGAATAAAAATATCTACATTTTGCCATTTTGTAATATCGTCAGGCATTGAAATAGGTTTACGATGAAGAGGCCAAATACATTGCATAAAACTAAGAAATAGCACACACCATGCGTAAGTTTCTGCAAGTAATAGTAATAATCCACAAATAAGACTGAAATTATCCGTCCAATATAAAGTGGAATGATATCGCCACCAGATATAACGACAAGCAATCGTCAGTGCTAGCATCGTCATCATAATAGACGCTAAACGTCCTGGTATATCTTGAATTGCTAACGCTATAATCCAAAGTGTAATGACAAATATAAATTGGAACGTGAGATCAAAAGGTTGAGTAATACTCAGTAAAATAAAGAAAACAGCTAAAATAGCGATTCCTGAATAAAGAAGATATTGCCAGAATGATAAAGGTTGTTTTTTATTTTCAACAATCTGCGAAACAATTGGTGAAGCATGTGTGAAAACGCGTCTATCGACACTTTTTATATAAGCAATCAACGTGATTGGTTTTTTAATAAAAAAATACACAGCATACTGACCAGTTAGCCAGATACTTTGCAGTAAATATCTCAATGGATCGAATAATTTAGGACACCGTGGATTAATATGAGGAAATAATGCGCGTTGTTTTTTTACAATATTTTGCCAAAAAGAGGATTCCATACGTAAAAAAAACCACATTATTCCTTGAAATAATTCACTAATAATAGCGGCACTACGAGATGCCCCATTGTGACGATAAAATGTGTAGTAACGGATTAATATATGTTGAATTTTTTTTCTTTGTTTTTTTTCCGTTATATAGTAAGGGGATGGCATTATTTTTATCCTTCTTTCCTTATTAATAACGCTAAACACCATTGTGTGAGTTGATTAATTTCTTCAACTAACATGCAGTTAGAACGATAATCATATAAAGGTAATTGTGAAGCACAGGCTTCTAATGACGCTTCATCTTGATGAAGAACAATGGGACATAATGGCAATGATGTTGTTTGCCAATATTGGCGGAAATCTTGTTGAACTTGGCTGGTGGCTCTGAATTGGTTAATTAACACATACTCATTTGCGCTAAATTTATGCTGATTAAGTCGGATATGACAGTTACTTTCAGCCATAGTAATAGTGAGTAAAATGTCTGCTTTTTCTAACCAAGATGAAAAAATGGTATCTTGATATTGTGAATACTGTAGATCCATTAAAATAATGGTATCAGGATTATGTTGAATAAAGTGACTAAGAAAATTATCAACATTTTGTTTTACTGATAATGATGATTGTAAAAGTAAACTATCCTTTTGATCTACAACTCCAAAAGGTAAAATTTGAAGGTGAGATTGATAGTCAAAAATAGCTTCTTGTATGGGAGTCTCTTTTAATAATGCTTGACTTAATGTTGTTTGTTTTTTTTCTCCTGATAAATAGCAGTACAATATATTTTCAATACAATTATCAATGATAATTACTTTTTTCTTTTGTAGTGTTAATTGTCTGGCAAGTGTAATTGTTGTAGATGTTGCTCCCACTCCACCTCTTATCCCGTTTAAAATAACAAGTGGCATAAAATTAACCTCGTTGAGCTATATGATTAAATGATTTAAGTAATGGCCAACGGTAAGTAATGGCACTTTCTTCTTCTTTTTTATTTATATTTTTATACTGATAATTATTTAGAGTAAACATAGATTGCAATTTTTCAATATCCTTCCCTGGATTGCTTTTTTCATTATTTATCTTTGATTTAATAAATATTTTGTTGTTCATTTTTTTCTCTCTAAATGAAATGGCAAGAAAACACATCCCAATATTTATATCAGGAAAAGGTTGATTAAATTAATTCTAATAGATTTTGTATAACTATCGTATTTTAGAGTATGCCTTAAATATCATTATTTCAATTTAGTAAAAACACTTAAATTAGTTTATTTTTTAATTGTTTTTTGATAAAAAATAAAAAAAGAATCTAGTTCAAATAAGTGTAAAAACTATAAAATTTATTTATAACACCTATATTTCTAATCATAATTCGACTATCGGATTTATATGTTGATCTATATCATTTTTAATTAAATATCACTTAAAGATTATCATAAAAGGAGTAAAGTGTTTATTTTTTGTTTGTTTTGTTATTTTTATGATACTTATGTTTTATTTATGTTTGTAATTATCGTTATTTGTTTTTTTGTTGTTTTTTTATATCTTGCTTGTAATAAGATAATTCTGTGTTTTATAGTTTAATGTAAGTTATGAATTTTTTTTTAAAATTTAAGCGCTATCATCATAAATGTCGAAGGTTGTTTTTTATATCGCATATATATTAAAAATTACTTATTTATATATAAAAGGGATGGTGCATATTTAAATAGTTTATATTTTTATTTATTTTTTAATATTTTTTATGACATCGTAATGAGTGGTTTTAAATTATTGATGGAATTTAAGAGGTAATAAGAAAACAGATATGATTAATCATATGTCTGTTGATTTTTTATACTTATATTTAGGGTTTTAATATGAAAAAGTCTAATAGTTCTCATTTTAGATTTTTAAATTACTGGCACGGGTTAGGAGCATGGAATTTTTATTTTTTGTTAAAATTTGTTTTACTATGGTATGGGTACTTAAATTTTGATGCTTTTAGTAATTTGCTTTTTATCGCATTTTTAATATTCCCATTACCTGATAATTTATTATTTAAAATACGTAATTGGATTGCTATCCCGATAGGTATAATTTTGTTTTATCATGATACTTGGTTACCTAGTTTTTCAACCGTTTTATCTCAAGGTAGTTTGCTTAAACAATTTTCATTCGATTATTTAATGGAGCTAACAGCAAATTTTATTAATTTAAAAATGATTGGTGTCGCTTTTCTTTTATTAGTTGCTTACCTTTTTATTGAACAGTGGTTGAGAATTTCTGTTTTTATTATTGCTGGAGTACTATGGCTAAATATTGATGGGATTACTCATTTTTCGCAATCAATGGTACCTTCTGTACTAGCCAATAATGCTGTGTCTGAGAATAACATCAGTAATAAAGAAGAAATCAACTCAGCCAGCCAATCAGATGTTTTAGTGGATAAAGCAGATGCTGAATCAGCGAACTCCTTTTCTCTTTCTTCTGAGCCTATAAATTCTTCTTCACCTCAGTCATTGGATAATTGGCTTACGCAATTCTATAAGGGTGAGAAAAAAAGAATGACTACATTTCCGACTAAATTATCTTCTGATGCTCAACCTTTTGATATATTGATTATTAATATTTGCTCACTTTCAACCGCGGATATGGCAGCGGTAGGGCTACAAGGGCATCCTCTTTGGGGGAACTTTGATGTGTTATTTAAACAATTTAACTCGGTCTCGTCTTATAGTGGCCCAGCTTCATTAAGATTATTACGAGCAAGTTGTGGGCAAGGCCGTCATTCGGAGTTATATGATCCTACTGATACGCAATGTTTATTAATGGATAATTTAGCTTCTTTAGGATTTACAAAAGAATTAGCGCTCGATCATAACGGGAAATTTGGAAACTATCTTCAAGAGATCCAGCAATTAGGTGATCTTAATATTGAGATGCAAGATCAAAAAGGTCTTTCTTATCAGCTTACTGCTTTTGATGGATCGAAGATTTATAACGATAAAGAAACATTATCTCGTTGGTTACAATCTCGAGAACAATCCAAGGATAAGCGTAGTGTTACCTTTATGAACTTTGTGACATTACATGATGGTAATCGCTTTAAAGGTGAAAATAGTACAGCAGATTATGGAAAACGAGCGGTTACATTATTAGATAATTTAAATAACTTTATTAATGAGCTAGATAAAAAAGGTAGAAAAGTTATGGTTGTGGTTATTCCTGAACATGGCGCCGCCTTGCAAGGGGATAAAACCCAAATGTCAGGATTACGTGATATTCCAAGTCAGCGTATAACAACAGTCCCTGTAGGAATTCGCTTTACTGGAATAGAAGAGAAAGGGCCTCGCTATTCACCTACTATCGTTAATAAACCAAGTAGTTATTTAGCTATTTCCGAATTTATTTCACGTAATGTTGATGGTGAGGTATTTAAACAATCTACCATTGATTGGAATACATTGATTAATAAATTACCTCAAACAGAAAAGGTTAATGAAAATCAAGGAACAACCGTTGTTGAGTATCAAAATCAATCTTACATTAAATTAGGAGAACAAGGAGAATGGATTCACTATCCTAACTAATCTATTTAGTCAGCAATAAAATTTGATATAAAAATAAAACGCGTTTGTTATTGAATTTATTATTGCTTTAAAAATTAATGTAAATGATAAGTATAAAAAAACCACCTTTATTTTAGGTGGTTTTTTATGCGCATTTAATATGCGATTGCGATATAAATACGATTTATTTTAAACCCGCAGCTTCTCGCAAAATTTCTGCTTTGTCTGTCGCTTCCCATGGGAATTCTGAGCGACCAAAGTGACCATATGCAGCTGTTTTTTGGTAAATAGGGTGAAGTAAATCTAACATTTGAATTAAGCCATAAGGGCGTAAATCAAAGAACTCGCGAACTAATAAAGTCAGCTGAGTGGTTGGGATTTTTTCTGTGCCAAATGTTTCCACCATAATTGATGTTGGTTCAGCAACACCAATCGCATAAGACACTTGAATTTCACAGCGATCAGCAAGACCTGCAGCGACGATGTTTTTAGCAACATAACGTGCAGCATATGCCGCAGAACGGTCTACTTTTGATGGATCTTTACCAGAGAATGCTCCACCACCGTGACGTGCCATACCGCCGTATGTATCAACGATAATTTTACGGCCAGTTAAACCACAATCGCCCATAGGCCCACCAATCACAAAACGACCTGTTGGGTTAATGAAATATTTGGTTTGTGGATTTAACCATTCTGTCGGCAGAATAGGCTTAATAATCTCTTCCATCACCGCTTCATGAAGATCTTTTTGAGAAATATCTTCTGAATGCTGAGTTGATAATACTACTGCGTCAATACCAACAATTTTACTATTATCATATTGGAAAGTGATTTGGCTTTTTGCGTCAGGGCGTAACCAAGGTAATGTGCCATTTTTACGAACTTGTGCTTGGCGTTGAACTAAACGGTGAGCATAAGTAATTGGTGCTGGCATTAAAACATCAGTTTCGTTAGTTGCATAACCAAACATTAAACCTTGGTCACCGGCACCTTGTTCTAAAGGATCAGCACGGTCTACACCTTGGTTAATATCAGGTGATTGTTTTCCTATTGCACTGATAACTGCGCAGGAATTAGCATCAAAGCCCATATCGGAACTGGTATAGCCAATCTCACGAACGGTGTTACGTGTGATTTCTTCGATATCAACCCAAGCCTTGGTGGTAATTTCTCCGCCGACCATTACCATGCCCGTTTTTACATACGTTTCGCAGGCAACACGTGCTTTTGGATCTTGTTGTAAGATAGCATCTAAAACGGCATCAGAAATTTGATCCGCGATTTTATCAGGATGTCCTTCTGATACTGATTCAGAAGTAAAAAGGTGTGTGGTCATAATTTATCATTACCTTAATACAAAATGGTTAAGGATGGATGTTTTAACATCTAGACGTCCATTTTAGGTCTGTTCTCTCTTTAATTCCAGTTTTTTTTAAACAATTATAGCGATAAACTAGCAACAAGCAGTCAATCTTGTTTTTTTCATAAGTGCTATTTTGTTTTAAAAAATAGGTAAATGATATAATTAAGTATTTTATGCATTTTATTTTTGCATTTTTAGTTAACTACAGGTATAAACTCGCGGTTACTGTAAAATATGCATACAGTGTAAACCGCAGGGTGCTAATCCTGTTTCTCGTTAGGGAAATGACTTATTGAATTAAGTCATGTGTGGAGTGAATGGGTAATGATCCATTGTCTACCGGTTGTTTTTTTGCAAAATTCAAATAGTACTCGCCATACTTATGTTCGCGATATATATAGTATGTTTCGAGTCATCTCCTCTTTAAACTCTTTTTCTTTAGAGCGAAGTTGTCTGTTACTTGTCAATAGGTGATTGTGTTAACTTCTTATAGGTTAGCCTGATTACTTTCTACTATTATATCCCGCGTGGAGCAGGATAATCACATAAAAATATAATGAGCCATTACTTATAACTGTTATTTATCAGTCATTTCAGCATTATGTGAAATTTTTGGCTACTATAGTGACAGGCAAGGTATAAACTCATACTCCCTAAGGAGAATGTCATGAATGATAATATCACTCGTAAGATGGAACAAACTTACAACATCACCTATTGGGGTGGTGGGTACTACTTAGCGAATAATCGTGGAAATATTAGTGTTTGTCCTAACCCAGATGCTCCTGAGTCAACCTTGGATTTAACGGAGCTCGTTAAACAAGTACAAGAAGAATATTCACAACTTCGTCTTCCTGCTCTCTTTTGTTTTCCTCAAATTTTACAACATCGTTTGCGCTCTATTAATGCTGCATTTAAACGCGCACGAGAAGCTTATGGCTATAAAGGCGATTATTTTTTAGTTTATCCAATAAAAGTTAACCAACAGCGCCGTGTCATTGAATCATTAATTAATGCAGGCGAGCCTTTAGGCTTAGAAGCAGGTTCTAAAGCTGAATTAATGGCAGTACTTGCACATGCAAACATGACAAGTTCAGTGATTGTGTGTAATGGTTATAAAGACCGTGAATATATTCGTTTGGCACTAACGGGTGAAAAACTTGGGCATAAAGTTTTCTTAGTGATTGAGAAAATGTCTGAGATTAAAATGGTGTTAGAAGAAGCTGAACGATTAAATGTCATCCCTCGTTTAGGGGTGCGAGCTCGTTTAGCCTCTCAAGGTTCTGGAAAATGGCAGGCAAGTGGTGGTGAAAAATCTAAATTTGGATTAGCAGCGACTCAAGTATTACAACTGATTGATACATTACGCCAAGCTGGTCGTATTGATAGTTTACAACTATTGCATTTCCATTTAGGTTCGCAAATGGCGAATATTCGTGATATTGCAACAGGTGTACGCGAATCAGCCCGTTTTTATGTGGAACTGCATAAATTGGGGGTCAATATTCAGTATTTTGATGTGGGTGGTGGCCTAGGTGTTGACTATGAAGGGACTCGCTCTCAATCTGATTGCTCTGTTAACTATGGCTTAAATGAATACGCAAATAACGTTATTTGGGCTATTGGTGATGCTTGTGATGAAAATGATTTACCACATCCTACGGTTATCACAGAATCAGGACGCGCATTAACCGCACATCATACCGTATTGATTTCTAATGTTATTGGTGTTGAACGTAATGAGTTCAAACCGATTACGTCGCCAGAAGAAGATGCACCAAGAGCGATTGCAAGCCTTTGGGAAACATGGGAAGAGATGCAAACCAAAGGAAATAGTCGTTCATTACGTGAGTGGCTACATGATAGTCAGCTCGATTTGCATGATGTTCACACCCAATATGTACATGGCATGCTTAGTTTGACAGAGCGTGCATGGGCTGAAGAGCTTTATTTAAATATTTGTCGTCGCATTCAATACGATTTAGATCCAAGTAATCGTGCTCATCGTCCTATTATTGATGAGTTGCAAGAGCGCATGTCAGATAAGCTTTATGTTAATTTCTCTTTATTCCAATCACTTCCTGATGCTTGGGGTATTGATCAGTTATTCCCCGTATTACCGATTGAAGGACTAGATAAACCGCTTGATCGCCGTGCTGTTTTATTGGATATCACCTGTGATTCAGATGGTATTATTGATCATTATGTTAATGGTGATGGTGTTGAAACTACAATGCCAATGCCTGCTTATGATCCTGAATATCCACCCATGATTGGCTTCTTTATGGTCGGGGCTTATCAGGAAATTTTGGGTAACATGCATAACTTATTTGGTGATACCGCGGCATTTGATGTCTATCTTGATGAAAGAGGTAATTTGACTTATCGACTCAGTGAAGAGGGTGATACCGTTGCTGATATGCTTCAGTATGTGAAATTAAATCCTGCTGTTTTGCTAGAGCGTTTCCGTAATCAAGTAAAAAATGCCAATTTAGATGAAGATCTTCAAAAGCAATTTATCACTGAATTTGAAAGTGGTTTATATGGCTATACGTATTTAGAAGAAGAAGAGTGATCTCTATTTTCTCGTGTATAAGTGATGTTAACGCATCACTTTTATCTATCACATTGATTTATATGTTACTTGTATATAAATATATATAAGTAACAGAGGTAATAGTATGAAAAATAGTACGTTAGGTAATGAGATTGACAATTCATTGATCTCTAATGCGTTTGGTTTTTTACGGTTCCCTTTAAACTTTCAGCCTTATAGTAGCGATGCTGATTGGGTTATCACTGGTGTACCTTTTGATATGGCAACGTCAGGTCGAGCTGGAACTCGCCAAGGTCCTAGTGCTATTCGCCAAATTTCTACTAATTTAGCGTGGGAAGGTCATCGCTGGCCTTGGAAATTCGATATGCGTGAGCGTTTAAACGTTGTCGATTGTGGCGATTTAGTTTTTAACTTTGGTGATGCACAGGATATGAGCGATAAACTAGAAGCTCATATTGAGAAACTACTGGCTGCGGGTAAAAAATGTCTAACATTTGGTGGAGATCACTTTGTTACTCTGCCACTGTTACGTGCTCACGCTAAACATTTTGGTAAAATGGCACTTGTACATTTTGATGCGCATACAGATACGTATTCTAATGGTAGCAAGTTTGATCATGGTACGATGTTTTATCATGCGCCAAAAGAAGGTTTAATCGATCCTCATCATTCTGTACAAATCGGTATTCGTACTGAATATGAGCCTGATAATGGTTTTACTGTCTTAGATGCAGCTCAAGTCAATGATCGTGGTGTTGATGATTTAGTCAGTCAAATCACTAGTATTGTTGGTGATCTCCCGATTTATCTTACGTTTGATATCGATTGCCTAGATCCTGCTTTTGCACCAGGAACAGGTACGCCTGTTGTTGGTGGTTTAACCACGGATAAAGCACTAAAAATTCTACGTGCTTTACAGCCTTTAAATATTATTGGTATGGATTTAGTTGAAGTTTCTCCTGCTTACGATCAATCTGATATCACTGCATTAGCAGGTGCAACGATCGCACTTGATATGCTTTATTTACAAGCTGCAAAAAAATAAAGTTTATTTATTTTCTGAATACAAAAAAGGCGATGCTGAAAATGATGTGTCGTCTTTTCTTTTATTAATGAAGATGTTAAGCATTTTTTGCCAAATTTATATTTTTAGTGATAAATTCATTTCTGCTATTTTCAGCCTTCAAACCTTGTTCTAAATACTTATTTTTACTAAATGATAACTATTTACAGTATGTTTTATTCATATAGTTCACTTTATTAGTGAATGATCGTTATTTTGTCATCTGTAGTTTTAATTGCTATTGTTAATATATTAATCGAATCCCTTTTAAAGGAATTTTTTATTTAATATCTCTCTAGGAGAAAGACAATGGCTTTGAATGGTAAAGTAATTCTAGTTACAGGTGCTGCTCAGGGAATTGGTCGCGGTATTGCATTACGTTTAGCAAAAGAAGGTGCTGATATCGCACTGGTTGACTTAAAAGCAGATAAGTTAGCTGATGTTGCTAAAGAAATTGAAGCATTAGGTCGAAAAACAACAACATTTGCGGCAGATATTAGTCACCGTGATGAAGTGTTTGCAGCGGTAAATCACGCTGAAAAAGAACTAGGTGGCTTTGATGTGATAATCAATAATGCAGGTATTGCCCAAGTTAAACCACTTGCTGATGTCACTCCTGAAGATATGGATAGGATCTTTAAAATCAACGTTAATGGCGTGATGTGGGGTATTCAAGCAGCGTCTGAGAAATTTAAAGAGTTAGGTCATAAAGGTAAAATTATCAATGCATCCTCGATTGCAGGACATGATGGTTTTGCAATGCTAGGCGTTTACTCAGCAACTAAATTTGCAGTAAGAGCCTTAACCCAAGCTGCTGCAAAAGAATATGCAAGTGCAGGTATTACTGTTAACGCCTATTGCCCAGGTATTGTTGGTACTGATATGTGGGTTGAAATTGATGAACGTTTTGCAGAAATTACAGGTGCACCAAAAGGTGAAACTTATAAAAAATATGTTGATGGTATTGCGCTAGGTAGAGCTCAAACACCTGATGATGTTGCTGCATTAGTTTCGTTCTTAGCAAGTGATGATTCTGATTACATCACGGGTCAAGCTATTTTGACTGATGGCGGTATTGTTTACCGTTAATTAATAAACAAAATCTCTTCTATCTATTAATGCCTTGTGCTTTATAGCACAGGGCTTTTTTATATATAAATATCTTTATTTTATTGACGATTGTCATTTATAAGTTACAATTCTTTATGGGAATTCTTAGCAAAACAAGGATGTATTGTTATTATTATAAGGATATAAATGTTATATAAAATAGTACGTTATCAAGATAAATATCAGAAAGTACCTTATACCGAATGGATAACAAAACTAAGGAAAAAGGATCCACAAACTGCCGCTAAAATTGAGATGCAAGTGACAAGAGCATGTACAGGAATCTTTGCTGATCATAAATTTGAAAGAGAAGGTGTATGGGCTTTACGAATTAATTATGCACAGGGATATCGAATTTATTATTCGATAGAAAATGGATTAATTATTCTTTTACTTATCGGTGGCACCAAAGCTTCACAGAAAGCTGATATAGATAAAGCCGTTTCTTATCTCAAAGATTATCAAATAAGGACAAAGGAATGAGTAAATCTAACAAAATGACAAATAATATAATCAAAGTGAACAGTAAAAAAGTTTCAGCGTCTGTTGATCATGACCATCATATGGTGAAAGAATTAAGAGAAAATCCGGGGTATGCGGAAATCTATTTACAAACAGCGTTAGAAGATATCTATGAACCTGGCGGTATTGGTGCATTTCTCATAGTATTAAGACAGATTATTGATGCGCATGGTGGTGTCGGTGAAATAGCCAAAAAATCAGGTTTATCTCGCCAGCATATCTATCGTGCCTTATCAGAAAATGGAAATCCTACGTTAACAACACTAACTGAAATTACTCGTGCTGTTGGTGTGAGATTAGCATCTACCCCTTGTATATAAAGTACATCATAAAGAATAAAAATAGATTTATTAATGCCTTGTGCTTTATAGCACAGGGCTTTTTTATCTGAACTAAAGTTTGAAATAACGCGCAATTAATGGTGCTGTAAAATTCTTTTTCAGATAAAAACCACGAGGTAATGTCATAATACGTTGCCCATTTTCACCAATGGCTTCTGTTAATACTTTGCTATTAGCTGCCTTGGGTCTAATTTGCAAAACTTGCCCATGACGAGCAGTAATACTTTCCACTTTACCAAGAACAATCATATCCATGAGTTCTTCCCAGTCATGGCGTAGTAGTTCTTCTTCTACCTTATTTGGGCTCCAGAGTAACGGTGAGGCAACTCTTCGTTGTGCTAAAGGGATTTCTCTTTCTCCTTCAACAGGCACCCATAAGACGCGTGAGAGCTTGTGTTTGACATGGCTATTTTCCCATGTGATTCCACTATTTCCTGTTAAAGCAGCAACACAAACAAAAGTAGTTTCCAGTGGCATACCAAACCTATCAATAGGAATCGTTTTTAATTCGATACCGAGATCACTAAAGTCTTGTTCTGGTTTACTTCCTGCGCTGGCACCTAAATAATACTCTAGCAACATGCCAACCCAGCCTTTATCTCGTTTCAAATTTTCAGGAATAGGAAGCTTTGCATAAGCGGCAAGTTCACCAAAATTGTAGCCTGCTAAAGATGTTGCTCTATCGAGCAACTCTTGTTCATTTTTAGGTGATGCTGGAGGTATTAACATAATTATTTTCTTCTTGTATAAAAAATAAACAGAAAAAGAGAGCGTAATACTTAGTTTTTTTTATTATTTTATTTAAATCATAATAGCATGATATATCGCTATTTTTTTGTATTAATTCCTCGATTGAAATAAAAGAAAATAAGTTGTGCACGGTTATCCTGAAATCATGAACAGGCTTTTACACTAGGTTATCCACAGCTTTATGGGATAACTTGATAAAAGTGAGATCACTGTTCTGATTTACAGCCTTGACTTTTGTAGATCTTAGCCAAGATCTCCCTATTTTGTCTAACTAACCAGCATAACCTGTGGATAAAACAGGCTGAGGTTGTTTATTGTACGATTTGAGCATCAAGCTATTTCCATCGGTTTATCCAATCGCTGGAATAGGTAAATAAAAATGTCTATTGATTTGAATTATAAGTAATATTTTTTATTTTGTTATAATTACTTTTTTAGTGATAGAAAAACTATACCCTGATTATCTCACTCTTTTTCACATAGATATCCACAGAAAAAGTGAATAAATCCCCTGAGTCTTTACCTCCATGTTTATAACTTTTCTTTTTTCTGTGTATTAACGTAATTTAGGGAATGATTTAACAACATTATTTGGCTATTTTATCTTCACTTATTCAGTTTCAGTATCAATATCGGTGGTAAACCAGGCTGATTTAAAATCAAACCAACCAAATGTGTTCATTTTTATACCTCGCATTGTTTTTTCCCCTTGTAGTTCTAACAAATGATGAAAAAGAGGATAAAGCCAAATATCTTGAGTGAGTTGTTGGCACCATTGCTCTAAAGGGAGCTTTTTCTGATGCCATAATTCCAGATCTTTTGAAAATGACTTTCCTAAACAATGGTGGAAAAGTGGCAATTCATAAAGTGAAGCAAAAATTGAAAACTCTAATGGTTTATAAAAATTAACGGTGGCTAACCAAATATCACTTTCTGCATTACCATTATACCATTGCTCATAATCGATAATTTGCAGCGTTAGTTCGATATCATATTGCAATAGGATTTTTTTGATTAAATTCGCAATAGTAAGATATTCATGATGCTCTTTATAAAGCGAGATAGTGAGCTTAGTGAGAGAGTTGGGTTTTGGATGTTGTTGTATTAATTTACTATGATGCCAATGAAGTAATAAACCATAAGCAGGGGACCAGTGCCGCTGATAGAAAGCCTCGCAATTTGCTAAAATATTAAGAGGTGTTAATACGCTACTTAACCATTCCCTTATTTCAATTTGTTGGCACTGTATTGAGCGGCTATCATAAAGTAAAAAATAGCATCCTTCTTCTTTACGGCTTTCGAGTGAATCTTTATTGGTCTTATCATCAGTTAAATAAAGAGTGGAGCAAACCATTTTATTATTTAATTCTGGTACAACCCAAATATCAATCTTATCTAACAACGCCCTTAATCCAAAATAACGGTTAAATGCTTTGATTTGTAGTTTATGGTTGTCATTAGCAATAATTTGATAAGCACCTGTGCCGATAGGATGTTGTGCAAAGTTTTCAATAGATTGCCATTCACTGGGTAAAATAGCCGATTGTGGGCTACCTAATAGCGCGACAAATTGTTTATCAGGAGTGGATAAATAAATATCGATAACATAAGGTTGAGGTGAGACTATTTTTTCAATATGCGCATAAAGTGGATTGTTTTGTTTCATTCTCATTAAAGAGGTGGTGACATCTTCTGTTGTTAATTCACGACCATGATGAAAATAAATAGCAGGTCGTAGATAAAAACGCCAATGCTGTTTATTGATCATTTGCCAGTGGTGCGCTAATTCGGGTTCTATTTCCCCATTTTCCTCTTTTAAATGAACTAACGAGTTAAAAATTTGACTCATTAAATGTAATTCTGAGCGCCTAAGTGGTGTTCCTGGAAGTAAATTATGAAAAGGGCGATAATATATTATGCGTAATAATTGCTGGCTTGGATGAAAGCTTTTTTCAATTTGAGAAAGGATCATTTGACGCACATGATCTTTATCTCCCATTAATGTCACCAGCTTTTCAATATCGTTCTCTTCAATTAATCGTTCTGCTCGCTCTTGCAAGATTTCAAAGGCATTAGACCGAAAGATGAGTGTTGATTTTTTGCTTCTACCTGCTTGTGAATGCCATTCTAACCATCCTATTTCTTGCATTTTATTTAACAGTGAACGGATATGTCGACGAGTACAATGCAATATTTCAGATAGTGCTTCTAAACTGGTTTCAGATGTCTTTCCCTGAAAGGCTTGCCATAATCGAATAAATTGTAACTCTAAGCGGGATGAAGTCATAAAAGAGGAAATGCCTTGTCAAAGTGATCAATTTTAATTTCCTTATATTAGACCGATAATAGACATGTTTAAAGTTAGCTCTATTGTTAGTGATTTAAATTATGTGAACTCTAACAGACTCCCCATTTGAGCAATCGGTGATTACCGGCCAGTGATAATAATCACTGGCTATTTTGCTTTATTTTGAATAAAAAAAGCCGTAAATACATTTACGGCAAAGAATGACAACATTTTAAAGTAGAAGAAATTACACCTAATAAGCTTAACGCATAAAGGCAGGCTGTTTAGCTTCATAGTCACTAATCGCATCTTGATGCTGAAGTGTCAGGCCAATGCTATCTAAACCTTCAATCATGCAATGACGGCGAAATGAATCAATTTCAAATGAGAACGACAATTCACCTGCATTTACTTTCTGGGCCACTAAATCGACTGTAATTGGAGTGCCTACATGTTCTTGTACCCATGTAAATAATTGGTCTATCTCATCGTCGGTTAATTTAATTGGTAACAATTGGTTATTTAATGAATTACCGTAAAAGATATCAGCAAAACTTGGTGCTATCACCGCATGAAAACCATAATCAGTTAATGCCCATGGCGCATGTTCTCTTGATGAACCACAACCAAAATTTTCACGCGCTAATAAGATAGACGCGTCTTGGTATTGAGATTGATTAAGAATAAAGTCAGGATTAGGTTGTGTACCTGCATCATCTAAAAATCGCCAATCGTGAAATAGATGTTTACCAAAGCCAGTCCGAGTGACTTTCTGTAAAAATTGTTTAGGAATGATGGCATCAGTATCCACATTGGCGGTATTTAAAGGTGCCACTATTCCAGTATGTTGCGTAAATTTATTCATCTAGGCTCTCCTTTAAACAGTCTTTGTTGCAAAGGTACGAATATCAGCAAAGCGTCCATTAATGGCGGCAGCTGCTGCCATTGCTGGGCTAACTAAATGTGTTCTACCACCACGACCTTGGCGACCTTCAAAATTACGATTGCTAGTGGATGCACAACGTTCACCGGGATTTAAGCGGTCGTTATTCATAGCTAAACACATAGAGCAACCGGGTAAGCGCCATTCAAAGCCAGCTTCAATAAATATTTTATCTAATCCTTCTGCTTCAGCTTGTGCTTTAACTGGCCCTGAGCCAGGAACAATAATTGCTTGTACATGTGAGGCGACTTTGCGTCCTTTCGCTATTTCAGCCGCTGCGCGTAAATCTTCAATACGTGAATTAGTGCAGGATCCAATAAATACTTTATCAATAGAAATATCGGTTAAATGAATGCCTTCATCCAATCCCATATAAGCTAACGCTTTTTTAGCAGAAGCACGTTCAACAGGATCGTTAAAACTATTTAATGTTGGAATAATTTGATCGATAGCGATCACTTGTCCAGGATTAGTTCCCCATGTCACTTGTGGCGCGATATCGGCTGCATTTAATGTCACAGTGGCATCAAACTGTGCATCTTCATCTGATTTTAATGTTTTCCAATAATTAACGGCGTCATCCCATTGTGCATCTTTAGGTGCAAATTGACGGCCTTTTAAATATTCAAAAGTCGTTTCATCTGGTGCGACTAAACCTGCTTTTGCTCCCATTTCAATTGCCATATTACATAATGTCATTCGGCCTTCCATACTTAAGGCTTTGATAGCTTCACCAGTAAATTCAATAATATAGCCAGTACCACCAGCACTACCTAATTTGCCGATTATAGCTAAAACGATATCTTTTGCCGTGATGCCAGGGGCTGTTTTCCCTTGTACTTCAATTTTCAAGGTTTTAGCACGAAATTGTTTTAATGTTTGTGTTGCTAATACGTGTTCAACTTCTGATGTCCCAATACCAAAAGCGATAGCGCCAAAAGCACCATGTGTCGCCGTATGAGAATCACCACAAACAATCGTCATACCTGGCAATGTTAATCCTTGCTCAGGCCCCATGACATGGACAATACCTTGCAATGGATGATTTAAATCATACAAAGTAACGCCAAACTCTTCACAGTTTTTCATTAATTCTTGCATTTGAATTCGCGCCATATCGCCACACGCATTAATATCTTTAGTTTGCGTTGAAACGTTATGATCCATCGTGGCAAATGTTTTATTGGGTTGACGAACGGGTCGTCCTTTCGTTCTTAATCCATCAAATGCTTGCGGTGAAGTGACTTCATGCACTAAATGTCTATCGATATATAAGATAGGAGTTTCTTCGGCTTGTTCGCGCACCACATGTGCATCATAGATTTTTTGATACAATGTTTTTCCCATGTTTATACTCCTTCTCGAATATACTTAGTGATGTAATCACCCATTTCAGCTGTTGTTATTGCATTACCTTCTCCTGCTAAATCCGCTGTACGATAGCCTTGTGCTAATACTTTTGTAATAGCGTCTTCAATTGCTTTTGCTGCATTATCTTCATTAAAGCTATAACGTAGTAACAATGCGGCTGATAATATTTGTGCAATTGGGTTAGCGATATTTTTGCCTGCGATATCTGGCGCAGAGCCACCTGCGGGTTCATATAAACCAAAGCGCTCTTCATTAATACTCGCTGAAGGTAGCATACCCATTGAGCCTGTTATCATCGCGCATTCATCAGATAAAATATCGCCAAAAATATTTGAACATAAGATGACATCAAATTGAGAGGGATCTTTAATTAACTGCATCGTTGCGTTATCGATATACATGTGTTGAATTCCAACATCAGGATATTCTTTGGCAATTTCAGTCACAACTTCACGCCATAAAATAGAGCTTTGCAATACGTTGGCTTTATCTATAGACGTTACTTTGTTACGACGTTTGCGTGCTGAATCAAAAGCAAAACGTGCAATACGCTCAATTTCATAGCGATGATACACTTCAGTATCAAACGCTTTCTCTTGTGCGCCTTCACCTTCACGTCCTTTGGGTTGACCGAAATAGATACCACCTGTTAATTCACGTACACATAAAATATCAAATCCACGCTGAGCAATATCAGCTCGTAATGGGCAATAAGCTTCTAATCCTTCATACAAACGAGCAGGGCGTAAATTACAAAACAAGTTAAAATGTTTACGCAATGGCAACAATGCACCGCGTTCAGGTTGTTCATTTGCTGGCAGATGTTCCCATTTAGGACCCCCAACAGAACCAAATAAAATAGCGTCAGCTTTCTCACAACCTTCTAATGTTTCTTGTGGCAATGGTGTGCCATAGTTATCGATAGCAATGCCACCAATATCAAACTCTTTCGTTGTAATATTGAGTGAAAAACGCATATTTATAGCATCTATCACTTTTTGCGCTTGAACCATGACTTCAGGACCAATACCATCTCCGGGTAATACTGCAATTTGATAATTTTTAGACATAATTAAATCGCTTCTTGTGTTGTTTGTTGTTTGCGTTTTTCTATTTCGACTTGCTCAGAGCGCCAGATACTGTTGATAACATGCATCATGGCATTTGCTGAAGACGCGACGATATCTGTTTCTAATCCCATACCATGGAATTTTCGACCTTGATATTCGACGACAATATCGACTTGTCCTAATGCATCTTTACCAGCACCTTTAGCTGTTAACTGATAAGAAACTAATTGCAGTGGATAGCCTGTTGCTCGTGATATCGCTTGATAAACAGCATCTACAGGGCCATTTCCTGTTGCGGCTTCGGTAATTTCTTTATTTCCACAGGTAATTGAAACACTGGCAGTTGCAACGGTTGATGAGCTTGATTGGGTGTTAAAATAGTTCATGATAAATTGATCAGGTTCTTGTTGTTGTTGCCCCATAAAAGCCAATGCTTCTAAGTCATAATCAAAAATTTGGCCTTTTTTATCGGCTAAACGTAAGAAAGCGGCATATAAATTATCTAAGTTATAATCTGTATCTCTATATCCCATTTCTTCCATACGATGTTTTACTGCGGCACGACCTGAACGAGAGGTTAAATTTAGTTGTACTTCTTTTAAGCCAATGGACTCAGGCGTCATAATTTCGTATGTTTCACGATTTTTCAAAACGCCATCTTGATGGATGCCTGATGAGTGAGCGAATGCATTGGTGCCAACTATGGATTTATTGGCATGAATAGGTGTATTGCATAATTGGCTGACTAATTGGCTGGTACGATAAATTTCTTTGTGATTAATATGAGTATGCACATTCATCATTTGTTCACGTACTTTAATTGCCATGATGACTTCTTCTAATGCGCAATTACCCGCTCGTTCACCTAATCCGTTAATTGTCCCTTCAATTTGTCTTGCACCTGCTTGTACTGCTGTTATTGAGTTCGCAACTGCCATTCCTAAATCATCATGACAGTGGACAGAAATAATCGCTTTATCAATATTTGGAACGCGATTAAATAAGTCGCTAATAATTCCTCCAAATTGATAAGGTGTTGTATAACCCACGGTATCAGGAATATTGATAGTTGTAGCACCGGCATCAATGGCGTTTTCTACAATGCGACATAAATTATCAATATGTGTACGACCTGCATCTTCACAGGAGAATTCAACATCATCAGTATAGCGACGTGCACGTTTAATCGCATGAGTCCCCATTTCAATAATGTCATCAAACGATTTTTTTAACTTATGCTCAGCATGTAATGCAGATGTGGCTAAAAATACGTGAATACGAAATGCTTCAGCGACTTTTAATGATTCCGCAGCAATATCAATGTCGTTATCAACACAACGAGCTAACGCACAAATACGGCTATTTTTAATTTCCCGCGCAATAGTTTGCACAGATTCAAAATCGCCAGGAGAAGAAACAGGGAAACCAGCTTCAATGATATCAACACCTAAACGCTCTAGCGCATAAGCAATTTGCAATTTTTCTTTAACGCTCAAACTTGCTTGCAATGCTTGTTCGCCATCTCGTAAGGTTGTATCAAAAATAATCACATTATTGCTCATAATCTGTTCCTTCTATTTTCTGTAATTTTTAGCGCGCTCCCAGGTATAAAAAAACCCGCGACTAGCGCGGGTTTTTCTAAGGGGTGGTATGCTTCATTTTTTACCCATTAGCCGACCGCGCATCAATGTTGCGAGTAGTAGCAGGCTAAGTAGTAAAATTGCGTAAAACATGAAGCATCCTTAAAAAAGTTCTTAATAATATTTAATTATTGATACAGAATACCAATCACTATGTCAAGTGTTGATATTTGTTTTCTTGTTGATGCTTTGTGATTCATATGTTTTTCTTGGTAATTCTGACTAATATCTAAATTTTTAGTGATAGTTATATCTATTAAAGAATCATTGATTGGGTTAATGTTCTGTGCAGAGTTTAAAAACAAGTGAAATAGAAAATTAAACAATTGTTTGCTTTTTTTTTAATCAGAGAAGTAACAAGAAAATGGAGTAACTTCAAAAAATGATTGTTCTATAAATTAAAGCAACGTTTTGAATGTAAGAATAAAAATGAATGTATTATCAATTGCAATTACTCCGAATATGCTATTTTAGGAGAGAAAGATAATCATTTAATTATGATTTTTATCATGCTTTGTTTTATTATTTGCAAGGCAGAAGGTAAAACAACTTGTAATATATATCGATATAATCATTTTCTATACATATAATTTCAATATTAAATTTTCATTTTTAGATGAAAAATGAAAGAAAACATATTTTTTATATGTTTAGTTATATGCACGGACGATAAATAATAAATTTTAATAAATAGTT
Source organism: Proteus myxofaciens ATCC 19692 (assembly GCF_001654855.1). Lineage (GTDB taxonomy): Bacteria > Pseudomonadota > Gammaproteobacteria > Enterobacterales > Enterobacteriaceae > Proteus > Proteus myxofaciens. The sequence continues at coordinate 4,894 of NZ_LXEN01000040.1, read as the reverse complement.
AAAGTAATGGTTAAAGCTTATATATTATTAATCTGAATTTTTAATAAATAATTAATAATAACTAATTAACTATTATGATAACATAGTGGAGTAAGAAATGACGGATTACACATCAGCAACAGCTACCAGCAAAGAATCAGCAGATATGCATTTACGTAATGTTGATCTTAATTTATTAACGGTATTTGATGCTGTTATGCAAATGCAAAATGTAACACGTGCTGCTCAAGTTTTGGGCATGTCGCAACCCGCCGTTAGTAATGCGGTATCACGACTTAAGGTAATGTTTAATGACGAATTATTTGTTCGGTATGGCCGAGGTATTCAACCTACGTTAAGAGCAAAGCAGCTTTTTGGACCAGTAAGACAAGCATTGCAATTAGTCCATAATGAGCTACCTGGTGCTGGATTTGAACCAGCTCAAAGTGAACGTATATTTAATTTATCTATTTGCAGTCCTTTAGATATTAAATTAGCTCCTCAAATAGTAGAAAGAATTAAAACACAAACACCAAATATTAATGTTAATATTAAGTCTTACTTAAATAGTAATATAGAACATCAATTAAAATACCAAGAAGTTGAGTTTTTTATTAATTATAAACAATTCGAAAAACCGGAATTTCATTCACATCCTTTATTTAATGACGAAGTTGTTTTAGTTGTTTCAAATAAACACCCTCGTATTCAACATAGCGTAACTGAAGAAATGTTATTAAAAGAACATCATTCAATTGTTTCTTTAGATGATGTTGGATCGTTTAGTATTCCTTATTATAAAGATACAGAATTAGAAGATTTAATTACCTACCAAGGAACAGATTTAAACAGTGTTTTAAATATTGTTTCTAAAACCTATATGGTCGCTATTGCACCTAGATGGTTAGTTGAATGTTATGCAGATCAGCTTAATATTAAAGCAGTACCCTTACCTTGGGAGAAAGCAGAACGTCCATGCTATTTAATTTGGCATGAATCTACAGCTCGTGATAAAGGTCACTTATGGATGAAAAATCTATTAAGTGAAGTTTGCAAAGATTAAGAGTGTTTTCGCTCATAATTAGTATTGAATGCTAATTATGCAGAAATAGTGGCAGACAGCATTAGTTCATACTAATGATCCATCAAGATAATTATGATGTTACTACTGAAAAAGAGTAAATTGGATTCTGTCACTATTTTTGCCCTATATTATTTATAATATCCCCGTTATGTCTTATTTACCTTTCCTAATACAAGTTTTATCAAAACTTTATAAATTTTTTAGAAAAAAAGAAATAATAGTTAATTTAACCAATTGTTTCATATGGTTTATTTTCTTTTGTTTGCTTTTTGTTCATTTTTTATTTTTAGCAGTTTATAAACGCCTTTTTATTGACAAAACTTTTCATGACTCACAATTTTACAAATTTGTGTAAATTTACATTCCTTTATTTTGGTGGATCACTTAGACTTTGATTATAGTCAGCGAACAGTTGTAAGCTGAAATTATTAGCAAGTTACTTTACTTATTTTAATTTCACTCTCTTATCGCTTTTCCCTAAATAATAGGAAAGTTATGACAAATAATAATAATTTATATGATTATCATATAGTTAAAAGGTTGCAGACACAGTTTTTTAGTAGAAAAAATCATATTGCTTATAAGCAGTGGGATACTCAATGTAATATTGATTTATCATGGGAAACACTTGCTAAGAAAACACGTGCACTCTCAAATGCCCTACTTAATATGGGCGTTGATATACAAGAAAATGTTGGGATTTTTTCTCAAAACATGATTGATTGGTCTATTGCTGATATTGCAACATTACAACTGCGTGCAGTCACTGTACCGCTTTACGCAACAAGCAGTGTTGACCAAGCTGCTTATGTTTTAAATGATGCAAATATTCGTATTCTTTTTGTAGGTGAACAAAAGCAATATGATATTGTGGCTGAACTTTTACAACAATGTCCACATATTGAGCAAGTTATTGTTTTTGATAATAATGTAGTATTAGATGAACACATTCCTTCCTGCTATCTCAGTTCACTGATTAATGAAACAGTGTTCAAGTACGATGATGAGCTACAACAACGTATTAACGATTGCCGTTTAGACGATCTTTTTACGCTTATATATACCTCGGGCACAACCGGTGAGCCTAAAGGCGTTATGCTCGATTATACAAATCTCGCTTCACAACTTTATCTTCATGATGAACGTCTTTCTTTATCTGATAATGATGTTTCATTATGTTTTCTGCCTCTATCACATGTTTTTGAAAGAGCGTGGAGTTTTTATGTCATGCATACTGGCGCACTCAATGTTTATTTAAAAGATACTCATGCAGTAAGAGATGCAATGAGTGATGTTAAACCTACGGTAATGTGTGCGGTTCCTCGCTTTTATGAAAAAGTGTATAGCGCAATTCAAGATAAAGTATCTCAAGCCTCTTTTTTAAGAAAACATATTTTTGCATGGGCGATAAAGCAAGGAGATAAACAGCGCAGAGCAATGTTAGATAATCATCAGCCTAATTTATTTTCTCGTTGGTGTTATCGTATTGCAGATAAAAAAGTGCTAGCACCTTTACGCCAAGTTTTAGGGGGACGTGTTCGCTTTTTACCTGCGGCAGGTGCGCGACTTGATGATACCGTTATTCACTTTTTCTTAGCCGCTGGTATTAATATCAAATATGGCTATGGGATGACTGAAACATGTGCCACTGTTTCTTGCTGGGAAGAGAACCACTATAAATTAGGCTCTATAGGTACTCCATTACCTGGTGTTGATGTGCGTATTGGTGACGAAAATGAAATACAAGTACGCGGTAATATCGTAATGAAAGGATATTTTAATAAGCCGGAAGATACTGCGGCCGCATTCACCGAAGATGGTTGGTTAAGAACTGGTGATGCAGGCGCTATGGATGACGATGGCTGCCTTTATATTACTGAACGTTTAAAAGACTTAATGAAAACATCAAATGGCAAGTATATTGCACCACAAATGATTGAAGGAACATTGGGGCAAGATAGATTTATCGAACATATTGCGGTCATTGCGGATACACGTAAGTTTGTCTCAGCATTGATAGTGCCTTGCTATGAAGCGCTAGAAGAGCATGCCTGTGCATTAAATTTAAAATATCACGATCGGATTGAGTTGTTACGACATGCCAAAATTAAAGAGCTTTTTGACGAACGATTACGTGATATGCAGAAAAATTTTGCAAGCTTTCATAAAGTGAAGCGCTTTACGTTATTAGCAGAAGGCTTTTCAATGGAATCGGGTGAGCTTACACCCACTTTAAAACTGCGACGAAAAATTATTTCAGAACGTTATCAAACTGAAATCGAATCTATGTATTTAGATTGATGATAAATAATAAAAAAATATCTTTTCGAAAATTAAACGACTCCCCAAAAGTTGGATATCAATTTTTGGGGTTTTTCTTGAGTGCTTATTGATTAATAATCAATAATAATAAAAATAATCGGTAAATGAGATAAACGGAAACGTTGACGCATACGGTTTTATCAGTAAATTGTGTTAAAATGCTAATTCAGATCAGCATTATGACTGAGAATTACAGAAATAATGTACCAATTAAATACCACTATAAGTAGAAGAGGCTAATGTGAAACTGGATGAAATCGCCCGCTTGGCTGGTGTTTCACGAACAACAGCAAGTTATGTCATTAATGGTAAGGCGAAACAGTACCGTGTAAGTGACAAGACTGTTGAAAAAGTGATGGCGGTAGTCAGAGAGCATAATTACCACCCAAACGCGGTTGCAGCAGGGTTACGTGCCGGTCGTACGCGTTCTATTGGTTTGGTTATTCCTGATTTGGAGAATACCAGTTATACAAGAATAGCTAACTATCTTGAAAGACAAGCTCGCCAACGTGGTTATCAATTATTAATCGCATGTTCCGAAGATCAACCCGACAACGAAATTCGCTGTGTTGAACATTTATTGCAACGCCAAGTCGATGCAATTATTGTGTCAACCGCTCTACCTCCAGAGCATCCTTTTTATCAACGCTGGGCTAATCGTTCATTGCCTATTATTGCACTCGATAGGGCACTAGAAAGTGAACATTTTATTAGTGTTGTTGGTGATGATTTAGAAGATGCCACCATGCTTGCAACAGAGCTTAAGTCTTTCCCTGCTGAATCTGTTCTTTATTTAGGTGCACTTCCTGAACTTTCAGTCAGTTTTTTACGTGAACAAGGTTTTCGTAATGTCTGGCAAGATGATCCTCGTAAAGTTTCTTACCTCTATGCAAATAGTTATGAAAGGGAAGCCGCCGCTGAGGCTTTCTCAGTATGGTTAGATAATAACTCTATGCCTGATGCACTGTTTACGACGTCTTTTGCATTATTACAGGGTGTAATGGATGTTACTTTGCAACGAAGTGGCCGTTTACCCACACAGTTGGTTATTGCAACTTTTGGTGATCAGGAGTTACTTGATTTTCTTGAATGCCCTGTTTTATCTGTGGCGCAACGTCATCGAGATATTGCTGAGCGAATATTAGAACTTGTATTAGCAAGTCTTGAAGAAGATGAAAAGCCACAAACAGGTATCACTCGAATTCGTCGTGATTTATGTCGTAGAGGTAGTTTAGGTCGTATTCGCTAAGAGACTCTTTGAATATTATTTCTATTTATTCGTATCCCCATTTTATTAATTTAGAATGGGGATACTTTATTTGGTTAAATAATGTCGAATTGCTTAGAGAAAATAAAATTTGAGATTAATCTTAAGATTTTTTTTACTATTAATCTGATTTCGTCTATTTAATAGATCGAAATTTGGCTTTTTCATTAGATATATTACACAAATAAAATGATGAATTTATTTTATTTAGAACCAAATAAGTAAAAAAAGAATAACTATCT
>NZ_LXEN01000039.1 GCF_001654855.1 Proteus myxofaciens ATCC 19692 | reverse complement strand
TGTTAATATTTTTTATCTTTTTTTGTGGATATTTTAAACATTCAGACTGGAATAACAATTTACTGTAAATATAAATAAAGCTCCATACATCAGGCTTGACAAGGTTTTCATACCATCCGTAAACTCTATTAGTGGGGATTTGTGGGATAATGTGGTGTAAATTATAAAGCTGAGGATAATGGGCATGTTTCGTGGAGCAACACTCGTTAATCTCGATAGCAAAGGACGAATCACAGTACCTTCTCGTTATCGAACAACATTGAGTGATATCTCTGAAGGTCAGATGGTCTGTACCATTGATCTGAACCAGCCTTGCTTATTGCTATATACACTACCAGAATGGGAAAAAATAGAGTTAAAGCTTGCTGCATTATCATCAATGAATCCTGCTGAACGACGAGTACAGCGCTTGCTATTAGGTCACGCAAGCGAGTGCCAAATGGATAGTGCAGGACGTCTTTTGTTAGCTAGCACGCTAAGGCAACATGCGGGGCTAACCAAAGAGGTCATGTTAGTCGGTCAATTCAATAAATTTGAATTGTGGGATGAACAGGTCTGGTATCAACAGATCCAAGAAGACATTTTGGCAGAGCAAACCTCACAGGAACCGTTATCGACACGACTATTGGATTTATCACTTTAAATAATGACAACAAATAATTTTAAACATACTAGCGTATTGCTAGATGAAGCAGTAAATGGCCTGAATATCAAACCTTCAGGTATCTATATTGATGGGACTTTTGGCCGTGGTGGTCATTCTCGTCTGATTTTATCGCAATTAGGTGAACAAGGTCGCTTAATAGCGATTGATAGAGATCCACAAGCTATTGCAGTTGCTAAAGAAATTAATGACGCTCGATTTTCTATTATTCATGGTCCTTTCTCTGAAATTGAAGCTTACATCACGGAGTTAGGGTTAGTTGGAAAAATTGATGGAGTATTGTTGGATTTAGGTGTTTCATCACCTCAACTTGATGATCCTGAACGTGGTTTTTCATTTATGCGTGATGGACCTCTCGATATGAGAATGGACCCAACATCAGGTCAATCAGCAGCACAATGGTTGATGAATGCTGAAGAAGATGACATCACTTGGGTTTTAAAAACATTTGGTGAAGAACGTTTTGCTAAGCGTATTGCAAGAGCCATTGTTGCTAGAAATAAAACAGAAGAACCACTCACACGTACAAAACAGTTGGCTGATTTAATCAGTGAGGCTAGCCCAGTTAAAGAGCGCCATAAACACCCTGCAACACGGAGTTTCCAGGCTATTCGTATCTATATCAATAGTGAATTAGATGAGATAGCAAAAGCATTGAAAGGAGCTGTGGCTGTTCTGGCACCAAAAGGGCGTTTATCTGTTATTAGTTTTCACTCTTTAGAAGACAGACTGGTTAAACGTTTTATTCGTGATGAAAGCAAAGGGCCTGTTGTTCCTAAGGGGATCCCATTAACTCAAGATCAAATTAAAGAGTTAGGAAGTGCTAGTTTATTGAGTATTCATAAAATGAAGCCAACAGGTGTTGAAGTTGAAGAAAATCCGCGAGCAAGAAGCTCAGTTTTACGTGTAGCAGAGCGTATTGAGGAATAAATGTCTACAGAACGACACTCATTACCCGGGGTAATTTGGCAGGATTTACTACGTCATGGCAAGTTCCCAGTTTTTTTATTAATTGCTGTAATTATCTCTGCGGTATATGTCGTGACGACAGCGCATAAAACACGTTTGCTAACCGCAGAAAAAGAGCGGTTAGTTTTAGAAAAGAATGTACTCGATATCGAGTGGCGTAACCTTATTCTTGAAGAGAATGCTTTGGCTGATCATAGCCGTGTTGAGCGGTTTTCAAGCGAAAAATTAGGCATGATCCATGTTGACCCTGCCGAAGAAAATATTGTAGTGACTAAATAATTAAGGCAAGTATGAAATTTTCACGTTCAGCGAAAGCGAAAGCGAAGACAAGATCAAATGCCAAACCCCGTAAACCAGAGGAAAAAACTGGTTTTGTGAGTTGGCGTTTTGCGTTGCTTTGCTCTGGTATTGGTATCGCTTTAGTTGCGCTATTAATTCGTGTTGCCTATCTACAAATTATTAACCCAGATCCTCTTATTCGTGAAGGGGATATGCGCTCATTACGTGTACAAAAAGTACCTACAGCACGTGGCATGATAAGCGATAGAATGGGGCGTCCTCTTGCTGTTAGCGTACCTGTTTATGCTATTTGGGCTGATCCTAAAGTTGTTTTAGAAGCAAATCCTGAAATGACAGATTCTCGTTGGCTTGCTCTTGCTGATGCTTTAAAGCTTCCTGTTAATCAAATCTCGCAAAAAATCACATCTACGCCTTCTTCTCGTTTTCTCTACCTTGCTCGTCAAGTAAACCCTGAAATTAGTGACTATATCAGTAAATTAAAAATTACTGGTATCAATATGCGCCAAGAATCAAAACGTTACTATCCTGCAGGTGAAGTGACAGCTCATATTATTGGCGTAACTAATATTGATGGTGATGGCATTGAAGGTGTTGAAAAAAGTTTTAACCAGTGGCTAACAGGTGCTCCTGGTGAGCGAATTGTACGTAAAGACGGCTTTAATCGTGTAATTGAAAATATTGCACAAACTGATAGCCAAGCTGCTCATAACTTAATGCTAAGTATTGATGAGCGCTTACAGTCTGTTGTATATCGTGAATTAACGAATGCGGTGATTGATAATAAAGCCGAATCTGGTACTGCGGTGCTTGTTGATGTAAACACAGGGGAAGTGTTAGCAATGGCTAACAGTCCTTCTTATAACCCGAATAATTTGGCGGGTACTCCTCAAGACGCTATGCGAAATCGCGCTATCACGGATATCTTTGAACCGGGGTCTACGGTAAAACCGATGGTTGTGATGAGTGCACTGAACAATCACATTGTGCAAGAAAATAGTGTAATTAATACCGTTCCTTATCGAATTAGCGGACATCAAATTAAAGATGTTGCGCTTTATCACGAACTTTCGATAACAGGAATATTACAGAAGTCGAGTAACGTTGGCGTTTCACGTCTAGCGTTAGCGATGCCTGCGTCCGAATTAGTGGATGTTTATTCACGTTTCGGGCTAGGGAAGCCAACTAACTTGGGGCTGGTTGGCGAAAGTAGTGGCATATTTCCAATAAAAAAACAACGGTGGTCCGATCTTGAAAGGGCCACCTTCTCATTCGGATATGGGCTAATGATAACACCATTACAGTTAGCGCGTGTCTATGCAACAATTGGTAGTTTTGGCATATATCGACCTCTTTCCATTACTAAAGTTGATCCACCTGTGCCTGGTACTCGCGTTTTTCCTGAATCTGTTATGAAGACAGTTGTTCATATGATGGAAAGCGTCGCATTACCTGGTGGTGGTGGTGTTAGAGCAGCGATAAAAGGTTATCGTATTGCTTTAAAAACAGGTACCGCTAAAAAAGTCGGACCTGATGGGAAGTATGTCAATAAATATATCTCTTATGCAGCAGGTGTTGCACCTGCTAGTCGCCCTCGATTTGCTTTGGTTGTCATCATTAATGAGCCTAAAGCAGGTAAATACTATGGGGGTGCTGTATCTGCACCGGTGTTTGGTGCGATTATGGGCGCTGTTTTACGAACAATGAATGTAGAACCCGATGCCTTAACGCCAGACGATAAAAATGAATTTGTAACAAATAAAAAAGAGGATACAAGTGGCAGATCCTAATTTAAGTGGCCTATTAGGGGCACTAGGGATACAAGCACCGTCAGTGGTACTTAAAGATATGACTCTTGATAGTAGAAAAGCATCAAGAGGTGATCTTTTTATCGCGATTAAAGGCCATGAAACAGATGGTAGACGCTATATTCCTCAAGCAATAGCACAAGGTGTTTCTGCGGTACTGGCAGAAGCAACTGGCGTTGCTTCACAAGGCGAAATTCGTGAAAGTCACTCAATACCTGTGATTTATATTGAGAACTTAAACCAAGAATTATCAAAATTAGCGGGTATTTTTTATCATCAACCTGCTGAAAAATTGAAACTAATTGGTGTTACTGGCACTAACGGCAAAACAACGACAACACAATTGTTAGCGCAGTGGGCACAAAAATTAGGTGAAACAAGTGCGGTAATGGGCACTGTAGGTAATGGTTTATTAGGTCATGTTGTACCTGTTGCCAATACCACAGGATCAGCCGTTGATATTCAATTAGAGCTTCAACAGCTTCTTCATAAAGGCGCTACATTAACCGCAATGGAAGTTTCTTCTCATGGGTTAGTTCAGGGGCGTGTAAGTGCATTACCTTTTGTTGCTAGCGTTTTTACTAATTTAAGCCGTGATCATCTTGATTACCATGGTGATATGGCTAATTACGAAGAAGCAAAATGGTTACTTTTCTCTACTCATCATAGTGGCGAAAAAATCATTAATGCTGATGATGCTGTAGGTCAAAAATGGTTATCTCGTTTACCTGATGCTGTTGCTGTAACCATGGATAATAATTTGCCAGAACAATGGCAAGGGCGTTATGTCAAAGCAACTTCTATTAATTACCATGATTCAGGCGCGACTATTCGCTTTAGCTCAAGTTGGGGTGATGGTGAGTTTGAAAGCCCATTAATGGGTGCTTTCAATGTCAGCAATGTACTGTGTGCGTTAGCGACATTACTTGCTTTAGAATATCCATTACATGATGTAATCAAAGCAGCATCTGCCTTGACGCCAGTTTGTGGCAGAATGGAAGTCTTTAGTGCTGATAATCGACCAACAGTGATTGTCGATTATGCACATACACCTGATGCGTTGGAAAAAGCGCTTCAAGCAGCTCGCTTACATTGTACTGGTAAACTTTGGTGCGTGTTTGGCTGCGGTGGTGATAGAGATAAGGGAAAGCGTCCATTAATGGGTGCAGTCGCTGAAGAATTCGCTGATAAGGTAGTTATTACTGATGATAACCCTCGCAGTGAAGAGCCTAAAGCAATAATCCAAGATATTCTTTCTGGTTTAATGGACCCTGGTCGTGCTCTTGCCATTGAAGGTCGTGCAGAGGCTGTCACTAACGTCATTATGCAAGCAGATGCCAATGACATGATCCTAGTGGCAGGTAAAGGGCATGAAGATTATCAATTAGTGGGTTCCCGTCGTTTAGATTATTCAGATAGATTAACTGTTGCTCGTTTATTGGGGGTACTTGCATGATACCTCTATCATTAGAAACGATTGCACAAGTCACTCAAGGCGCGCTGAATAATATTGGGCATGAACAAGCCCACCAGTTAATTATTCAATCTATATCAACAGATAGCCGTAAGATTGATGAAAGCGGTCTTTTTATCGCGTTATCAGGTGAGCGATTTGATGCTCATGATTTTATTGCTGATGTTAAAGATAAAGGTGCAATTGCGGTTCTTGTTAATCACAAAGTTGATGTCGATTGTCCTCAAGTGATTGTTAAAGATACTCGTCTTGCGATGGGGGCAATAGCTCAGCATCTACGTTCATTAAGCCAAGCCAAAGTTGTGGCATTAACAGGCTCTTCGGGTAAAACCTCTGTAAAAGAAATGACAGCATCTATTTTGCGTCATTGTGGTGAAACCTTATATACCCACGGTAATTTAAATAACGATATTGGGGTTCCTTTAACGCTATTTCGTTTAACCCCAGAGTATCGCTTTGCTGTTATTGAGCTAGGTGCTAATCATATTGGTGAAATTGCTTATACCGTTGATATGGTAAAACCAGATAGTGCATTAGTAAATAATCTCTTTTCTGCACATATTGAAGGTTTTGGCTCACTTGCAGGTATTGCTAAAGCGAAAGGCGAAATTTTTACTGGATTAAAAGAGCAGGGTACTGCAATTTTTAATCTTGAAAGTCATGACATCCCACAATGGAAACAGCATCTTACTGAACGCCAAACTCAGTGGGGCTTTTCATTATCTGAACAAGATAACGCCGATTTTTATCCTACTAACATTGTTGTTAATCAACTGACGACTGATTTTACCTTACACACGCCTGAAGGTGCTGTGGAAGTCACATTACCATTACCAGGTCGTCATAATATCGCCAATGCACTAGCTGCTAGCGCATTGGCATTATCAGTAGGTGCAACACTTGAAGATATAAAGCTTGGTTTGTCGACATTAAAAGCTGTACCTGGACGTTTATATCCTGTTGAATTAACAGCAGGAAAAATAGTGCTAGATGATACTTATAATGCCAATGATGGTTCGATGATTGCGGGCTTACAAGTGTTATCACAACTACCTGGCTTCAAAATATTTGTTGCAGGCGACATGGCTGAGCTAGGTAAAGACTCAGAAAAATGTCACCGCGAGGTTGGTATTGTTGCCGATAAGGCAGGTATTGATAGCGTATTGACTGTAGGAAATTACAGCCAGTTTATTAGCCAAGAAAGTCAAGGTGGTCAGCATTTCACGTTTAAAGCCGATTTACTTGCAAAATTAATCCCTTTATTACAGCAGCATGATGTTGTTTCAATTTTAGTAAAAGGTTCTCGAAGCTCCGCAATGGAGGATATCGTGAACGCATTGAAGGAGTGCTTTGAATGTTAGTTTGGCTAGCCGAATATTTGGTAAAATATCACACATTTTTTAATGTTTTTTCTTATCTGACATTCAGGGCGATTGTTGGTTTATTGACGGCATTAGTGATTGCATTATGGATGGGGCCTCGTCTTATTGCTTGGCTACAAAAAATGCAAATTGGTCAAGTTGTTCGTAATGAAGGGCCTGAATCACACTTTAGTAAACGTGGTACGCCGACAATGGGCGGTATCATGATTTTATTTTCCATTTCAGTATCAACACTATTATGGGCGAGACTAGATAATCCATATGTATGGTGTGTACTGCTAGTATTAATTGGTTATGGTGTTATTGGTTTTGTCGATGATTACCGTAAAGTGGTACGTAAAGATACGCGTGGTTTAATCGCTCGTTGGAAATATTTCTGGCAATCTGTTTTAGCACTGGTGGTTGCATTTAGTATGTATGCTATTGGTCATGATACTCCTGCAACACAGCTTGTAGTTCCCTTCTTTAAAGATGTCATGCCCCAGCTAGGTATGCTTTATATTTTATTAGCTTATTTTGTTATTGTTGGTACAAGTAACGCGGTTAACTTAACTGATGGTTTGGATGGTTTAGCCATTATGCCGACAGTATTTGTTGCAGCTGGTTTTGCACTTGTTGCTTGGGCTACCGGTAATGTGAATTTTGCTAGTTATTTAAAAATTCCTTATTTAATGCATGCAGGTGAGTTAGTTATTGTATGTACAGCCATTGTAGGGGCTGGATTAGGTTTCCTTTGGTTTAATACTTATCCTGCCCAAGTTTTCATGGGGGATGTGGGTTCACTGGCTTTAGGTGGTGCATTAGGAACTATCGCAGTGTTATTACGCCAAGAATTCTTACTCGTCATTATGGGCGGTGTTTTTGTGGTTGAAACACTTTCCGTTATCTTGCAAGTCGGTTCCTTTAAGCTACGTGGTCAGCGTATTTTCCGCATGGCACCAATACATCATCACTATGAACTGAAAGGATGGCCAGAACCACGTGTTATTGTGCGTTTTTGGATTATTTCGTTAATGTTAGTTCTTATTGGTTTGGCAACACTGAAGGTACGTTAATATGGCAAACTATCAGGGGAAAAAGGTCGTTATCGTAGGACTTGGGATTACAGGTCTTTCCTGCGTTGACTTTTTTATCCGAAAAGGTATTACGCCGAAAGTGATTGATACTCGCCAAAAACCAAGTGGTTTAGACAAATTACCTGCTGATGTTGAATATCACATCGGCAGTTTTCATCAGCCTTGGCTTAATGAGGCTGATTTAATTGTCTCAAGTCCAGGCATTGCCTTATCAACACCGGAATTAATTGAAGCAGCTCAGCATAATGTCGAAATTGTTGGTGATATTGAGCTATTTTGCCGTGAAGCAACCGCGCCAATAGTTGCGATTACAGGCTCTAATGGTAAGAGTACAGTAACCACGCTGGTGGGCGAAATGGCTAAGGCTGATGGTATTCATGTTGGTGTTGGCGGCAATATTGGTGTACCTGCCTTAACGCTATTAACTAAGCCTTGCTCTCTTTATGTGTTAGAACTTTCAAGTTTCCAATTAGAGACAACATCGAGCTTAAAAGCTACAGCAGCGACGGTATTAAATATTAGCGAAGATCATATGAATCGCTATCCTGAAGGGTTAGAACAATACCGTGAAGCAAAATTACGTGTTTATGATAATGCAAAAATTTGCGTATATAACGAAGATGATGCATTAACGTTACCGTTAGTAGGAAAAGATACGCGTTGTGTAAGTTTCGGTGTGGGAGACGGTGATTATCACCTAGATAGCGTGAAAAGAGTGCTAATCGCTAATGGTGAGCAAGTGTTGTCTACTGCACAAATGTATTTATCAGGCCAACATAATTATACCAATGCATTAGCAGCTTTAGCGCTCGCTGATGCCGTTGGTATTTCTCGCTCAGCCTCCCTTGATGTACTTAAAACCTACCATGGGTTAGCTCATCGCTTTCAATTAGTCTATTCATATCAAGGTGTTAGTTGGATTAATGATTCAAAAGCGACCAATGTGGGGAGCACAGAAGCCGCATTAAAAGGACTTGATATAGATGGCACTTTGCATCTTTTATTAGGAGGGGATGGTAAATCAGCCGATTTTTCATCGTTACTTCCTTATATTAGCGGTGACAATATTCGCCTCTACTGTTTTGGACAAGATGGGCAAGCGCTCGCTAAATTGCGTCCTAGTGTTTCACTACTGACGGTAACAATGGAAGAAGCCATCCGTACTTTAGCACCAACGATAAAATCAGGTGATATGGTGTTACTTTCTCCTGCTTGTGCAAGCTTAGATCAATTTAAAAGTTTTGAACAACGTGGTGATGAATTTGCACGTTTAGCGAGGGAGCTAGGCTAATGAGTTTATCCGTTATGCGCAGACTAAAACAATGGCTAGTAGGCAGTTATCAAACTGAGAATACCGCGTTTGTGCCTTATGATAGAACTTTGCTTTGGTTTACCTTCGGATTAGCTGTTGTTGGTTTTGTGATGGTGACATCAGCATCAATGCCAGTAGGGCAACGTTTAGCTGAAGACCCGTTCTTTTTTGCGAAGCGTGACGGTATCTATATTATTGTCGCGCTTTGTATTGCTTTAGTCACGATGCGCATTCCAATGGCAGTATGGCAGCGTTACAGTAGCTTAATGTTATTTGGTTCTATCTTATTGTTATTAGTCGTATTAGCAGTAGGTAGCTCTGTAAACGGTGCATCGCGTTGGATTGCTTTAGGTCCTTTACGTGTACAGCCCGCAGAATTATCAAAGCTTGCCTTATTTTGCTACTTATCGAGTTATTTAGTAAGAAAAGTTGAAGAAGTAAGAAATAACTTTTGGGGTTTTTGTAAACCTATGGGGGTTATGCTTATTCTTGCCGTATTACTGCTATTACAGCCAGACTTAGGGACCGTTGTTGTTCTGTTTGTTACGACATTGGCGCTACTGTTCTTAGCTGGAGCTAAAATTTGGCAATTTCTCGCGATTATCGGTTCTGGTATTGCAGCTGTTGTCATGCTTATCATTGTAGAACCTTATCGTGTACGACGCATTACTTCATTTCTAGAACCTTGGGATGATCCTTTTGGTAGTGGCTACCAGTTAACACAATCACTGATGGCATTTGGTCGTGGTGACTTACTAGGCCAAGGACTCGGAAATTCAGTCCAAAAATTAGAATATCTACCAGAAGCACATACGGATTTTATTTTCGCTATTTTAGCGGAAGAATTAGGTTATATCGGTGTGGTTTTAGTCCTTTTAATGGTATTCTTCATCGCTTTTCGAGCGATGCAAATTGGTAGACGGGCTTTAATTCTCGAACAACGTTTTTCTGGCTTTTTAGCGTGTTCAATTGGGATTTGGTTTACCTTCCAAACACTCGTCAATGTTGGTGCGGCAGCGGGTATGTTACCAACAAAAGGATTAACGCTCCCACTGATTAGTTATGGTGGTTCAAGTTTGATTATTATGTCAACAGCCATCGTGATGTTATTACGAATTGATTATGAAACACGCTTGGCACAAGCTCAGGCGTTTGTAAGGAGTCCAAAATGAGCAATCGTAAACGCCGATTAATGGTAATGGCCGGCGGTACAGGAGGGCATGTTTTCCCTGGGTTAGCAGTTGCTCATTATTTACAATCTCAAGGCTGGGAAATTCGTTGGTTAGGTACATCTGATAGAATGGAAGCCGATTTAGTCCCTAAACATGGTATTGAGATTGAATTTATTCGTATTTCCGGTTTGCGTGGTAAAGGTATTAAAGCGCTATTAGCGGCACCAATACGAATTATTAAGGCTATTTTTCAAGCTCGCGCAATTATGAAATCATATCAACCTGATGCAGTACTTGGTATGGGAGGCTATGTTTCAGGCCCTGGTGGCGTTGCAGCTTGGCTGTGTGGTATTCCCGTTGTATTACATGAGCAAAATGGTATTGCAGGATTAACAAATCGCTGGTTATCGAAAATTGCTAAGCGTGTATTACAAGCTTTCCCTGGTGCATTTAAGAATGCTCCTGTAGTGGGAAATCCTGTGCGAAAAGATGTATTAGCACTCGAATCTCCAGAAACGAGATTACAAAATAGAGAAGGGCCTATTCGTGTACTCGTTATCGGTGGTAGCCAAGGTGCTAGAATTTTAAATCATACAATACCAGTTGTTGCAGGAATACTGGGTGAGCATGTTACAATTTGGCATCAAGCAGGAAAAGGTAGCGAAAGTGATACAAATTTACGCTATCAAAATGAATTAGCTAAAAATTCAGTTAAATCTGAGTATAAAGTTACTGAATTTATTGATGATATAGCGCAAGCTTATCAATGGGCAGATGTTGTTGTATGTCGTTCAGGTGCATTAACAGTAAGTGAAATTGCGGCTGCGGGATTACCCGCTATTTTTGTTCCTTTTCAACATAAAGACAGACAGCAATATTGGAATGCATTGCCATTAGAAAAGGCAGGCGCTGCTCGCATTATTGAACAAAAGGATTTAACACCGGATGTTATCGCCAATATCCTAAAAAATTGGGATAGAGAACAGCTACTTAATATGTCTGTAAATGCTAAAAAAGTGGCGATAACCGATGCTACAGAGCGTGTAGCAAATGTGATAATTGAAGTCGCAAAAAAATAAATGCACCTTGTAACCATTAACTTAGAGTGAAGAAGTCTATAGTGAATACACAACAACTGGCGAAATTACGATCTTTTGTACCTGAAATGAGAAAGGTACGACACATCCACTTTGTTGGCATCGGTGGTGCTGGCATGGGGGGGATCGCCGAAGTGTTGGCTAACGAGGGCTATGAAATCAGTGGTTCTGATTTAGCGCCTAATGTTGTTACACAGCAATTGGTAGCTTTAGGTGCTACGGTCTATTTTAATCATCGCCCTGAAAATATTCATGGTGCGAGTGTTGTCGTTGTATCTACTGCAATAAATGCAGAGAATCCAGAAATTATAGCCGCACGTGAAGCGCGGATACCCGTAATTCGTCGTGCAGAAATGCTCGCTGAATTAATGCGTTATCGCCATGGTGTTGCGATTGCGGGTACACACGGTAAAACAACAACAACAGCAATGGTTTCTAATATATATGCACAGGCAGGATTAGATCCGACATTTGTGAATGGAGGACTGGTTAAATCAGCAGGTACCCATGCACGTTTAGGATGTAGCCGTTACTTAATTGCTGAAGCAGATGAAAGTGATGCCTCGTTTTTACATTTGCAACCCATGGTTGCGGTTGTAACAAATATAGAAGCAGATCATATGGATACCTATCACGGTAATTTTGATAATCTAAAAGATACCTTTATTACCTTTTTGCACAATCTACCATTTTATGGGCGTGCAGTGATGTGTATTGATGACGATGTTATTCGCTCGATTATTCCTAAAGTTGGCCGTTATATTACAACTTATGGCTTTAGTGAAGATGCAGATACTCGCATTATTCATTACGAGCAAAAAGGCGCACAAGGCTTTTTCACAATACGTCGTGAAGGAATGCCTGATTTAGATGTAGTATTGAATTCACCAGGTCGTCATAACGCATTAAATGCTACCGCTGCGGTTGCTGTGGCAACAGAGGAAGGTATTGCAGATGAACATATTTTGGCTGCATTACTTAATTTCCAAGGAACGGGACGTCGTTTTGACTTTCTAGGAAATTACAGCCTTGATCATGTTAATGGTCAACAAGGTAATGTGATGTTAGTGGATGACTATGGTCATCATCCAACAGAAGTTGATGCTACAATAAAAGCAGCTAGAGCAGGTTGGCCAGATAAACGTTTGGTCATGATTTTCCAACCTCATCGTTATACGCGAACTCGCGATTTGTATGAGGATTTTGCAGCAGTATTAAATCAGGTTGATATTCTGTTATTAACGGATGTTTATGCAGCGGGTGAAGCACCTATCACTGGGGCTGATAGCCGTTCTCTTTGTCGTACGATTCGCCAGCGTGGAAAGCTTGATCCTATTTGGGTTTCTGATGTGGATAATATTTCTTCGATATTAGCGGGTGTATTAACAGACAATGATCTTGTTTTAGTTCAAGGTGCTGGAAATATTGGTAAAATAGCACGTCGCTTGGCTGAAACTAAATTACAGCCATCGGTGATTGAGGAGTAGGAGTGATGTTTGAGCAAGTGAACATCATTCGCTTTAGCGTGCCAATGAAAACACTTATAGTGGGTAAGGTACATACTGTGATGGTTTCTTTTATTCACTATTGCTCTCTTTTTGAGAGTAAAAAGGTCAATATTGGACTTGCTCAACATTGTATTGGAAACTATGCACAGTTAAGCGTATCGAAAAAAACGAAAAAACGATCATTTAATACTGTTAAAGTAAATAATTTTCAATATATTGAACAATTTAGTGATTTAGTTATCAAAGCTAAAGATATTTATAAAGTATATAGCTATCGTGAAAAGATTAATCATAGGAATATAGAACAAAAGAATAGACGATTCTCTGGTTTAAACGTTGCTCAGGAGTACATTAATTAATATGTCACAAGCAGCGCTAAATACTAAAGAACACAAAGAAAATCGTCATTCTGATAGACCTAGTAATGGTACCTATTTATCAGGATTAATCTTTTTCTTATGTGTCATTGCCACCATTATTTGGGGTGGAATACAAATTGTTAATTGGATGAAAGATGCAAACCGTCTCCCTATTTCAAAATTAGTACTCACAGGAGAACGGCATTACACGACGAATGATGATGTACGACAGGCGATTTTATCATTAGGTCAGCCAGGTACATTTATGACTCAAGATGTTAATAGCATCCAACAACAGATTGAACGTATGCCATGGATTAGGCAAGTCACTGTACGTAAGCAGTGGCCTGATGAGCTTAAAATCCATTTGGTAGAATATGTGCCATTTGCCCGCTGGAATGATAGTTACTTTGTTGATAAAGAGGGGCGAATTTTCAGCTTACCAACAGAAGTGGAAACACAAGGGAATTATCCTTTGTTATATGGTCCACAAGGTAGCGAAAAAATGGTGTTATCAGGTTATATCGCAATGAGAGAGAAGCTTTTGGCGAATAACTTGAATTTAAAAGCAGCAGCAATGTCTGCTCGTCAAGGATGGCAGTTAGTGTTAGATAATGATGTCCGATTAGAGTTAGGTCGTAAAGATAACGAAAAACGGATTGATCGCTTTATTGAGTTGTATCCAGTATTGCAGCAACAAACAGATAAACGGGTGGATTATGTTGATCTCCGTTATGACAGTGGCGGTGCTGTTGGATGGGCTCCTTTATTACTTGAGAATAAATAAAACGTAGCAGATAACACGATGAAGGCGAAGGCAGAACAATAATGATCAAAGCGACGGACAGAAAATTAGTAGTTGGCCTTGAGATTGGAACGGCCAAAGTAGCCACCCTTGTCGGTGAGATCCTGCCTGATGGTGTTGTAAATATTATCGGAGTTGGAAGTTGTCCTTCTCGTGGTATGGATAAAGGTGGTGTTAATGATCTCGAATCTGTCGTCAAATGCGTACAACGGGCGGTAGATCAGGCTGAATTGATGGCTGATTGTCAAATCTCTTCAGTGTATTTGGCGTTATCAGGCAAGCATATTAGTTGCCAGAATGAAATTGGTATGGTGCCAATCTCAGAAGAAGAAGTCACGCAAGACGATGTTGATAGCGTGGTGCATACTGCGAAATCTGTCAAAGTAAAAGATGAACATCGCGTTTTACATGTGATACCACAAGAGTACGCTATTGATTACCAAGAAGGTATTAAAAATCCAGTCGGGTTATCAGGTGTGCGAATGCAAGCTAAAGTTCATCTTATTACCTGCCATAACGATATGGCAAAGAATATTGTAAAAGCAGTTGAGCGCTGTGGTTTAAAAGTGGATCAGCTGATTTTTGCGGGACTGGCGTCAAGTTTCGCTGTGTTGACAGAAGATGAACGTGAATTAGGTGTCTGCGTTGTTGATATTGGTGGCGGTACGATGGATATCGCAATTTATACCGGTGGTGCATTAAGACATACTCGCGTTATTCCTTATGCAGGTAACGTTGTGACGAGTGATATTGCTTATGCATTTGGTACTCCACCAAATGATGCAGAAGCTATCAAAGTGCGCCATGGCTGTGCATTAGGCTCTTTAGTTGGTAAAGATGAAAATGTCGAAGTTCCAAGTGTTGGAGGTAGACCACCTAGAAGTCTACAACGACAAACCCTTGCTGAGGTTATTGAACCTCGCTATACCGAACTTTTAAATCTTGTTAATGAAGAAATTTTAAAAGCTCAAGAACAGTTACGTCAGCAAGGTATAAAGCATCACTTGGCTGCAGGTATTGTGCTAACAGGTGGTGCGGCTCAAATTGATGGACTTGTCGAATGTGCTCAACGTGTTTTTCACACGCAAGTACGGATTGGTAAACCGTTAAATATTACCGGACTAACAGATTATGCGCAGGATCCCTTCTATTCTACGGCAGTAGGGCTTTTGCATTACGGTAAAGAGTCCCACTTTGGTGAGGATACAGAAACCGAAAAACGCTCTGCAGTTAGCGGTTTGTTTAAGAAACTGACAGGTTGGCTAAAAAGAGAGTTTTAATAATTAAATAATTTTTAAAGAGGTCGTTTGAGCAAGCGACCCTAAAAAGGCACAAAACGGAGAGAAATTATGTTTGAACCTATGGAATTAACCAACGATGCGGTGATCAAAGTCATCGGCGTTGGTGGCGGCGGCGGTAATGCGGTTGAGCACATGGTTCGTGAACGTATTGAAGGCGTAGATTTCTTTGCAGTCAATACGGATGCTCAAGCGTTACGTAAAACAGCAGTTGGACAAACTATCCAAATTGGTAATGCCATTACGAAAGGCTTAGGTGCAGGGGCAAATCCTGAAGTAGGCCGAAATGCCGCAGAAGAAGATAGAGAAGCTCTGCGTGCAGCACTTGAAGGTGCCGATATGGTCTTTATCGCTGCTGGTATGGGTGGGGGTACAGGAACAGGTGCCGCACCAGTTGTTGCTGAAGTTGCAAAAGATTTGGGAATTTTGACCGTTGCTGTCGTGACGAAACCTTTCAATTTTGAAGGTAAAAAACGTATGGCATTTGCGGAACAAGGTATTACTGAGTTATCAAAACATGTTGACTCATTAATTACTATCCCAAATGATAAATTATTAAAAGTACTTGGTCGTGGTATTTCATTGCTGGATGCATTTGGTGCAGCAAATGACGTATTAAAAGGTGCTGTTCAAGGTATCGCAGAACTGATTACACGCCCAGGTTTAATGAACGTCGACTTTGCTGATGTGCGCACTGTGATGTCTGAAATGGGTTATGCCATGATGGGCTCAGGTGCGGCTAAAGGTGAAGATCGTGCAGAAGAAGCCGCAGAAATGGCGATTTCTAGTCCATTACTGGAAGATATCGATTTATCTGGCGCACGTGGTGTTCTGGTTAATATTACCGCTGGTTTTGATTTACGTCTTGATGAATTTGAAACGGTGGGTAATACCATTCGCGCATTTGCATCAGATAATGCAACCGTGGTTATCGGTACATCCCTTGACCCAGAAATGAATGACGAATTGCGTGTCACTGTTGTTGCAACAGGTATAGGTATGGATAAACGTCCTGAAATCACGCTAGTCACTAATAAACAAAATCAGCAAAATGCGATGGAAAATCGTTATCAGCAAATGCAAAATAGCATGTCTTCTTTCACACCAGCGGAAGAGAACAAGCCAGCTGCTAAGGCTGTTAATGAACAATCTACACAGACGAATAAAGAGCCCGATTATTTAGACATCCCTGCATTCCTAAGAAAACAGGCTGATTAATCGCCAAAAAGATTGGCATCTCCGCTTTTTGTGCTAAACTGTCCTACCAATTATAAGTATAATGATTGGTAGGGCGGATAACATTGCGAGATAAAATGATGATCAAACAACGGACATTAAAACGAATTGTACAAGCAACTGGTGTGGGCCTTCACACGGGTAAAAAAGTTACGCTTACAATGCGTCCAGCGCCAGCAAATACTGGGGTCATCTACCGTCGTACTGATTTAAATCCGCCGGTGGATTTTCCTTCTGACGCTAAATCAGTTCGTGACACCATGTTATGTACATGTTTGGTGAACGAAGATGATGTGCGTATATCAACCGTTGAGCATTTAAATGCAGCACTTGCTGGTTTAGGCATTGATAATATCGTAATTGAAGTGGATGCACCTGAAATCCCTATTATGGATGGCAGTGCAGCACCGTTTGTCTTCTTATTACTTGATGCAGGTATTGAAGAGCTTCGTACAGCGAAAAAATTCATTCGTATTAAAGAAACAGTACGTGTTGAAGATGGCGATAAATGGGCTGAAATGCGTCCATACAATGGATTTAAATTAGATTTCACTATCGACTTTAATCATCCAGCTATTGATTCAAGTACTCAACGTTATAATTTAGATTTCTCTGCTGAATCTTTTATGAGCCAAATTAGCCGTGCTCGTACTTTTGGATTTATGAGAGATATTGAATATTTACAATCTAAAGGATTGTGTTTAGGTGGTAGCTTCGATTGTGCAATCGTTGTTGATGACTATCGTGTTCTCAACGATGATGGCTTACGTTTTGAAGATGAATTTGTTCGTCACAAAATGTTAGATGCTATTGGTGATTTATTTATGTGCGGTTATAACATCATTGGTGAGTTTACTGCGTATAAATCAGGTCACGCTCTAAATAATAAATTGCTCCAAGCTGTATTAGCAAAAGAATCTGCATGGGAATTCGTTACTTTTGAAGACGAAGCTGAAATGCCAGTAGCATTTAAAGCACCAGCGATGGTTTTTGCTTAATTCCAGCAAAATGTATGTTAATTATTTCTAATTAGCATCACCTTTGGTTGCACTTGTACTCTCTCCGGCAAGTGCAGCCAATCGTTCTAATCTCTCTCTTAGTTTTTTCGGGCTTTTTTCTGCCAAATATCTTAATGATTGTGCACTTTCTAGGCTTAAATGCCGTCTCTCTTTTGTTTTCCCGTCTTTTACTGATGAAATTAAAGTATTTTTTTTCTGTTTTGTTCCTAAAGCAGGGTTTATTTTGATGTCTATTGAGGATAAGGATGGTAAAATTTCTTTTCTTAATGCAGAAAGTAATGACGGTATTTCATAACGTAATCGTGTTAACCAACTTGCGTTTATGACTTCAATAATTAAAATAGCATGACGATAATTTGCCACTCGACATTTATCTTGTAGTGGTGTGGGTAAAAGGGCAATGACAGCGCGATTCAATCTTAGTAAAATTGTTGCTCGTTGCTGAATAAGCTGCAGGGTACTTTTATTGGAGCCTTCAAGTTCGTTGAATATTTTTTCCAATGATTGAGGATAACTATCCCGCATATTTTGACTCCATAAAAAAAGATTAAAAAGCTTAACAAGTAATAGCGAAGGTTAATGAGCATTATAAATTTTTGGCGACAATTTGGCAGGCGATATTTTTGGTCGCATCTGCTTTTAGGGATGGTAGCAGCAGGTATCGGAATACCTACGCTGTTGTCTGCCCATGCCGATAATTCTCAGCAAACAGATACTTCATCTTCACAAAATCGTCAAAGTCAGGCGCTAATCGCGTTTGATAACTTATTCCTACGTCAGAGTGTACAGAATCCTGCATCATCCTTCACCTTTAATTACTGGCAACAACACGCGGTAAAAAATGTTATTCGTCAGCTGTCTTTTGCATTTACCATTAATTCCCCTGAATTGATGGTAAAAGCCAAAGATGAGCCATTACCTGTAACTAATGTTGCAGAGGTCATGTTAGATACGCTCTATGCGTTATTAACTGATGCACCATCTTCTTCTTTAGCGTATTTGCCTATTTCTTGCTATAGCTTTACGCCAATCACACCTTCCTATCACATCGGATTATGGCTAGCCCAAACTCGCGGTATTCGTGCTGGACCGAATAAAATCGTTTAGTTTTATCGATTTACTATTATCTCTGATTATGATTCAGAGGCTATGTTCGGCGTTATCGCCATAATTGAGAATAAAGATTTATGTTAGGTAAAATTGTAACCAAAATTTTTGGTAGCCGTAATGAGCGCTCTATTCGTCGTATGCGCAAAATTGTTATTGATATTAATAAATTAGAGCCAGAATTTGAAAAACTGACAGATGATGAACTTAAAGCGAAAACGGATGAATTTCGTGAGCGCTTAAAAAAAGGCGAAAAAGAAGAGAGTATTTTACCTGAAGCATTTGCAACAGTACGTGAATCAAGTAAACGTGTATTTGGCATGCGTCACTTTGATGTACAGCTAATCGGTGGTATGGTTCTTAACGAGCGTTGTATCGCAGAGATGCGTACAGGTGAAGGTAAAACATTAACTGCGACATTACCTGCCTATTTAAATGCCTTATCAGGTAAAGGTGTACACGTTGTTACCGTCAATGACTATCTAGCACAACGTGATGCGGAAAATAACCGTCCATTATTTGAATTTTTGGGTTTAAGTGTCGGTATTAACTTACCGAATATGCCGCCTGTTGCTAAGCGTGAAGCATATAATGCAGATATTACTTACGGAACTAATAACGAATTTGGTTTTGACTATCTGCGCGACAACATGGCATTTAGCCCAGAAGAACGTGTTCAGCGTAAATTACACTATGCATTAGTGGATGAGGTTGACTCCATCTTAATCGATGAAGCTCGTACGCCTCTTATTATCTCAGGCCCTGCAGAAGACAGTTCTGAGCTTTATATCCAAATGAATAAAGTAATCCCTCACTTGGTATCTCAAGAAAAAGAAGATTCCGACTCATTCCAAGGTGAAGGTGACTATTCTATTGATGAAAAATCTCGTCAAGTCAATATCACAGAGCGTGGTCTTGTCAAAATCGAAGGTTTATTAGCCGATGCAGGCATGATGAAAGAAGGCGAATCACTTTATTCGCCAGCAAATATCATGTTAATGCACCATGTTACTGCAGCCTTACGTGCTCATGCACTCTTTACCAAAGATGTAGATTATATTGTTAAAGATGGTGAGGTTATTATTGTCGATGAGCATACAGGCCGTACAATGCAAGGTCGTCGTTGGTCTGATGGCTTACACCAAGCAGTTGAAGCAAAAGAAGGTGTAAAAATCCAGAACGAAAACCAAACATTGGCATCAATTACTTTCCAAAACTACTTCCGTTTATATGAAAAATTAGCGGGTATGACAGGGACAGCGGATACAGAAGCGTTCGAATTTAATTCCATTTACCGCTTAGAAACCATTGTTATTCCGACTAACCGCCCTATGGTACGTAAAGATCTGCCTGATTTAGTTTATATGAATGAGAAAGGTAAATTTGCCGCTATCATTGAAGATATTCGTGAACGAACTAAAAATGGTCAACCTGTTCTTGTTGGTACTATCTCGATTGAAAAATCAGAAGAAATTTCAAATGCATTAACGAAAGCAAATGTTCACCATAATGTGTTAAATGCAAAATTCCACGCTATGGAAGCCGATATCATTGCTAATGCGGGTTTACCTGGTGCAGTAACTATTGCTACAAATATGGCGGGTCGTGGTACAGATATCGTGTTAGGTGGTAGCTGGCAGACTGAGTTAGCTAAACTTGAAGATCCAACAGATGAACAAATTGAAGAGTTAAAAGCACAGTGGCAAGCGCGCCATGATGCGGTATTAGCCTCAGGTGGTTTACACATTATTGGTACAGAACGTCACGAATCTCGTCGTATTGATAACCAATTACGTGGTCGTGCTGGTCGTCAAGGTGACCAAGGTTCTTCTCGTTTTTATCTTTCTATGGAAGACTCCTTAATGCGTATTTTTGCGTCAGAGAAAGTTTCTGGCATGATGCGTAAATTAGGAATGAATGAAACCGAAGCGATTGAGCATCCTTGGGTCACTAAAGCGATTGCTAATGCTCAACGTAAAGTTGAGAACCGTAACTTTGATGTCCGTAAACAATTACTTGAATATGATGATGTTGCTAATGATCAACGTCGCGCTATTTATACACAACGTAACGAACTGCTAGATGTTTCAGATGTAAGTGAAACTATAGATAGTATTCGCGAAGATGTCTTCACACGCATGATTGATAACTTCATTCCACCTCAATCACTGGAAGAGATGTGGGATATTGAAGGATTGACGGCATGTTTACAAAATGACTTTGATTTAAATATGCCAATCAAAGAGTGGCTTGATAAAGAGCCTGAGCTACACGAAGAAACATTACGTGAGCGTATTTTAGAAAAAGCGATTGAAGTTTATAAAACGAAAGAAGAAATCGTTAGTGCTGAAATGATGCGTAACTTTGAAAAAGGCGTGATGTTACAAACGTTAGATACGCTATGGAAAGAGCATCTAGCGGCGATGGACTACTTACGTCAAGGCATCCATTTACGTGGTTATGCGCAAAAAGATCCAAAACAAGAGTACAAACGTGAATCCTTCGCTATGTTTGCTAATATGTTGGAATCATTGAAATATGAAGTGATCAGCACACTAAGTAAGGTGCAGGTGCGTTTACCAGAAGAAGTTGAAGAGTTAGAACGTCGCCGCCGCGAAGAAGCTGAACGTTTAGCGCAACAGCAACAACTCAGCCATGAAGTGACAAAAGAGTCTCAAATGTCTGCTACTGATGGACAAGTTGCAACAGGTAAAAAAGTGGGTCGTAATGAACCTTGCCCTTGTGGTTCGGGTAAGAAATATAAACACTGCCATGGCCAATTAGGTTAATCGGTGATTAATAGCGTAGTAAAAATAAATTATTGCGCTATTTATTATCCTATTGAAACCATAAAATATTGAAGATAGAAACCCGCTAATATTTATATTATTAGCGGGTTTCTTTTTTATAAAAGGCCATTAATTATCAAAAGATCATTAATGCTTTTAAGGTATTAATTTTCTGAAATAGAGGCTTTTGTATTCACTGTTTCATTCACTTTTACAGGTGATTTAATTGAGAGACTACCATCAGAAAGTTGTTTAACTAAATCTACTGCGGATGATTTTAAATCAAGAGCCACACCGGCTTCATAGCGATGTCCATCAATATTATTTAATTTCACATTGCTACCACCAACGTCAACATTGCCATTTTTACTGATGATTTCAGCCCCTGTTAATGTTGTATTTCCATCAACATTTAATGCGATACCATTTTGGCTATGAATAGTCGTTGCCTTAGTTACTGCATCATTATCAATATGAGTTACATTGATATTTGCGTTTGCAGTATGACCTTCAGCACCTGTGACGATATTTTTGATGCCATTTCCGACATAGTTAACACCTTTATCAATTTTGGCTTTGGTATCATTACTAATGCCTGTTTTATCAGCAAATTTAGATGATAATGTATCATATTTATTAGAAATAGAATCAGAGGCTGATTTAATACCAGAGTCTATAGTCTCTTTAATGGTATTCTCTAGTAGAGATCCTCCTGCTTTTGCTGTTTTATTAACTTGGCTAGATTTAGGATCATTCGTGTGGTTATATCCTATATCAACACCAACATTAACATGGCGATCGCTTTCTTTTTGGCTTGATACATTAAGATCACCACCAACATGCCCTGTGACATTATCAGTAGAGATATTCGTACCTGTTAAAGTGAGATTTTTATCACTATTAATGGTTAATTGTCCTGTTTCTAACGTTGCGTTTTGATACGTTGATTTTTGTTGATCATCAACATTTACAGCAACTTTGCCACCGAATTTATGGATAGCAGTAACAGGATTTTCTTCATTAACTTCTTTTGGTGTGGTATTAGTTTGTTTACCATTTAAAGAAAGATCTGTACCCCAATTATTTTTATAATCAGTGGATTGTGCTGATGTGATAGTGGTATCACCTGAGTTTGAAGTGAGCTCAATATTGTTGCTCTTAACTTGTGTACCTTGAAGCTCTACTGAACTACCATTAATGGTTAAATCACCTTGATGATTAATAGAGCCACCTTCACGAGAAACACGTTTTTCATCTTGCTTACCAATTGCAAATTCAGCGCCACCTAACCCATTAATTGAAGATGATTTATCTGTCGTTTTTTTACCACCACCGAGTTGTAATCCACCTGATAAATTATTACCTGTTTCAGTTCGTTGAGACTCACTTGCATTTAAATCAACACGATTTTTAGCAGTTAAATCAATATTACTTCCACTTTCAAGAGAGGTTCCTTGTAGCGTTAGATCATGGCCTGAGGTTAACTCAATACCTGATTTGGCGTTAACTGAGCTGACTACTGCTATTGATTCCTCTTTTTGATGTTTAGCTCCACCAGCATTAAAGCCACCACCATATTCTTTACTTGTTGGTGTTGTACCTACTTTTAGGTTTGCACTACCATTAACACTGTCTTGGCTTTCTGAATGTTGATTTGTTGCTTGTGCTAAGGTTAAATCACCCCCAGTATTAATAACTATTTTACCACTTTCAGCATTGAAATTAGTGCCCTCATAATGAGCACCATCACGAACCTGAATATGAATGTCTCCTGCTGACGTTAATTGGCTATCTTCGGCTTTCGTACTTGTTGAATGGCTATTAGTTGTTTTACCATCACCTTTAATCGCAACATCGATATCACTACCCGTTTTTGTGCTAACACCAACTTGACCACCACCGATTGTTTCATGAGCATGTTCTTGATGTTGATTATGAGAGGTTTCGCTGATATGTGTATTAGCAGTTAGTGAGATATCACCTTGTGTGGATTGATAGTGAGTACCTTGATCATGCAACTTATCATTGCTATCAACATTCACTTTACCTGCTGTAATTGATGTTGAAATTGCTTGGCTATCTGAATGTGAAGACTGGCTACCACCACCTTTAACACCAACATTAACACCGATATTGGGTGTTTCTAAATTGCCTAAATTTGCCAAGTTCCCAATAGCATCTTTTGCTGTGATTTTCTTATTAAGATCATTGTTATTGTTGGGTTTTGTCGTTTCAATACCATCTTCAACTGCTTTTTTAATTGGTTGTGTCACACCGCTATAATCTAAATTCACACCAACATCAACACTGACATTAAGTTTATCTGTTTTTGATGAAATACTATCATTTGCCGCTAAATGAGTGAGGTTTTCACCTGATTCATTGTAAGTACCTTCAATGCTATGTTTTCCGCCTTGATGAGTGATGTCATGGTTAGCTTTCAGCGTTAAATCACCTGCAATCTGCGTTTCACTACCTCTATTTTTAACAATTTCAGTATTGTTATGTTGCTTATCATATTGGAAATCGGCTTTATTACCGACTTTATCGACACCACCGGTATAACTAAATCCACCTGATATAGTGGTATCGGTATTATCAGATTGCGTTTTATTTTCAGCTGAAACAAAAGCGATATTATCTGCTGATACTGAGGCATTACCGCCAGTTGTATTAAGAGAAGAACCACTGAATGTCACGTCTTTATTGGCTTGAATTTTAACACTATTTCCTTTTATAGCTGAGCCTACTTGCTCTGTTTTTGTGCTGTCATGATTATTTGAAGTATGAGTAATATGAAAACCTGCGCTATATTGCTTATCTTCAACTTCTTTAGCATGGCCTATCACTTCTAATGTGGTTTTTTCATCATACTGTTTAGTGATTTGTTGAGCAGATTTAATATTAATATCACCAAGTGATTGAATACCTAACTCATCTGCACTTTCGATTAAACTACCAATAACATGAAGGTCTTTTCCACTTAATACCGTTAATTCAGCATCAGAGACAAGCTCGCTACCTTTTGAAACTTGTTGATTAGTTTCATTTTTATGAGAATTTTTAGTGATATTAAATGCAGTGCCTGTTCGCTCATCAACTTTACTTATAGTTTCACTTATAGCATTATCTATAACGACATCACCTTTAGTGGTTTTAACGAATGCACCTTGATTACCTTTAACTTGGCTACCGGTGATCTTCACATTATTATCAGTAGCAAGTACTAGTTGACCATTAGCGGTTACAGCTGTGCCATGACTGATATTTTGTTTATTGTTATTGTTCTTGTTATTTCCACCACCAATACCACCCCAAACAACATGGTTGTCAGTTATAGTCTTATCATTGTTGGTATTTTGAATATTGAGATGAATATTATCTTTCGCATTTAGAACAATATTTTCATTTGAATGAAGGGTTGCGCCTTGAGTATTAATGTCACCTTCAGCATTTAATCCCAAAGTATTGCCTGCGGTTAATTCACTCGCGAATAAATGCTCTTTTTGCTGGCTATGACTCCAGCTACCCGTTTCTAAACGTGAAGTATGATTACGTTTATAACCGTTTTCATGGTGATTTTCTTGCTCAACTAACCCATTAATGCGGATATCTTTATTGGCATTAATGGCCAGTGTATTTCCTGCACTAACTTTGGCACCTTCTAATGTGACATTGCCTTTTGTAGCATTAAGGGTTGCATTATTTTTAGCCTCTATTTGACTACCAACTTGTTGAATGAGTTCTTTTTCTTTTGTGGTGTCATATTTCCAAGAGTAGAACCAACGATTGTCTATATCTGTCTCTTTTTGTTGCAATTGTTGGCCATCAACCGTTAGGTTTGCACCTTGTAATAAAATATCCTCACCGACCAAATTGGAGGCTTTTATTTGATTTTTATTATCGGCAATTAATGTGATATTTTTGCCTTTTAATGCCGTTTTTGTCAGTGTTTGGCTTGATGTTGTGTTATTTACATGAATTCCACCACGATAATTTTGATAGTTCTCACTGCCATCTTTATCATGCTGACTATAACGAACTTGGCTATCAGTCTGGATATTATCTGCTTTTACGTTCAATTCATTATCAGCAACAAATTGACCTGCTAATTTAACACCACTACCTTCTGCGGTATTAATAATACGAATACGCCCTGATTGCATACTACCAAAGAAATAGCTATCTAATGCTGATGTGGGTTTCTGTGTTGAGAGAATATCAAAGCGTTGAGAGAAAGTATTTTGACCTGTTAATGCTGAAATTTCAGCCGCAGTAATATGACCTCTACTATCAATACGTGGTGCAATAAGATCTAAAAGTCCAGTTGTTGTTAAGCCATTTTGACCGACAGAAAGTAAATGAGTATTGTTTAATGTGCTATAGCCAACAAGATGGTCATTTTCAAATAAAGGATTACCCACAACCAAAGAAGAACGGCTGGTATTTATAAAACCGCAACCATCACAAGTGATACCATTAGGATTAGAAAGTACATATTCGGCAGCAATACCAAAAACCTCTTGCTGACCCAATAAGAATGAAGGATTGCGGCTAACAACCTCATTCAAAATAACAGAAGCGGCTTGACCGTTTAAATTACTATTGGCATTTAATTGCCCTGCAAGTTGTGATTGGCCTTGTTCCAACGCATTGTTAAATACAGCACCTGGTTTGCCAACATTAAAATCTTGGTATTGGTTATGAGAGATACCTTCATTGTTAGGAGTCACAATATTAATAACTTGTGTTCCACCATTAACAGAAGAGACATCAGGACCTTGATGACCAGAATTAGGTACAATGCCATCAGCAAATACATTTAGCGAAACAAAAATAATCGCTAAAGAGGCGGCAAGCCTACCAGAGGGTGAAAGCTTAAAGTTTTTTGATTTCATAGAGTTATCTCCATTGTTTGCTATGAGTGTAATTCAAAATAAATATGAAAATCGAACTAATAGTTGTGTAGGGTCTTTGGTTTTATTGGTTTTTTTTTGATAGTAAAGAAGATGACCTTTGGCAATTTCGATATCCAATTGCGCTTTTTTATATTGGAAATTAAGACCTGAACTTATGCCATAGCCACTACGCCAGCCTTCAGCACTGTTGTGTTGGTGAACTCGGCCCGTGTCTAAACCTATTCGTGGTGTTATTGATAATGAATTGATTTTATAAGGGTAAGACAGCGTATTGCGGAAATAGCCACCGTTATCACCAGAGAGCGTGCTTTTATCAAAACCACGGATTGCATTTTTATCAGTGAGGCTAAGCCATTCAACGCCAGGAAGTGCATCGGGACTATATTGTGCAAATAGTAAGCTATTGAATAAAAATGTATGCTCAAAGAGTGAAAAACGTTGTTGCCAATTGGTGAATAGCTTTACTTTTGTAAATCGATAGTTATTACTGTTACCATTAGCCACATAAGGTGAATTATCGGCACCAAACCAACTTACTGCCTTTTCTGCACTGGCATTTATACTCACCACACCATTGCGCACAATGTGTAAATGGTTTGCGCCTATCTCAATGGTTGTGAGTGTTGGGCTATTCAGATCAAGGCGGAGTTGGCTAAAATAGTTGCGTATACGCTTATGAGTTACTTGCACATTTAACGTATTAATTTGGGTTTGATTTCGATAAAAAACGTAGTCTGTTCTTAATCCAACTTGTGATGTATCGCCATGCAAACGAACGGTACGTGTTTGTAATGGTTGATGAAATTCATATTCTGAATAACTACCAAATGTGCTAAATGTGAATGCACCATAAGGTACAGAATAGAGTAGGGTATACGCTCGATTAAAGCGTGTATCGGGATTATCTGTCGTGATATTGGTATTAAGGCTAATAAAATCAGATAGACCCAATGGACTATCTAGACTTGCATTAGCACGAACTAACCAACGGCCTGAATTTTTTTGCCCATAATTATCGTTAGTGACATTGATGTGCCATGATGCTTGACGTTGATTAGAAAGCTGGATAATGGAGCCACCTAACTTTGTACCCGGCAATATATCAAGTTTAACTTTATTGGATTGCAAGCGATTTGCTTGATCTAATCCTTGGTCAAGTATCGTCAATGTTAATGGTTTTCCCTCAATATGAGGAAATAGCATTGTTATATTGACGTTTCTATCACCACCATTAATACGCTCCACAAATCCTTCAATCGCATAAAGGCCGAGTTCTCCATTTTCATTGGGACGTAAAAATTGAATTCTTGCTGTAATATATCCTTTTTTTATATAACGTTGTGTTAACTCCTTTACTAATCTATTGATATGAATGCTTTTAATACAATGCTCAGGAAGTGGCGATAGTGAATCAAGATCATTTTCATTAAGCAAAGTTATCCCTTGAATATAAACTCCATTTATAGGTAAACAATGTTCTGATTCTGTTATCAATGTTGGTGCTGGTGTCGTTTCTAATGCGTTTTCTCTAAGTTGCTGATATCGATTCTGTTCTATAAGCTGGTTTATTTCGCGCTGGCTATCTTGTAATGCTCGCCTTGATTCACCTATAGAACTCAAATCATTTATTTCGTTTGCTGTTACTCTACTCGAAGAAAAGGCAGTTAATAGTATCAATAAGAAAATAGTTTTTTTCATTTTACCTCAATATAAAGGTATTTATTTGAATTAAATAATATCTAAAAATATAAAAAGCTAATTATTGTTTTTATATTATCTTTAATATTAAATTAATAAACTCCTTATACTCTCAATATGAAAATAAATTGAAAATCGATGAAATAAAGATAAATAACAATAAGTTTTAATATTAAATTTTGATATATGTGAAATTTTTTATATTGTTAAAACTTAATTAAACATTTGATTTAATGAGTAAGTGCTTAGTGTGGTTATCTCCATGATGATAATCCTTTTGGTTATTTTTTAGCTGGTTAAATTAGCATTAAATATCATGGTGTAATAAAACTTGGTGGGTGTTTATTAGAGAGAAATAAAATAATGAGATAAAGCTCGAAAAAAAGACCAATAATTTTCTTTTGTTAATGATGAATTTATTTATGTCATTAAAAAACAGAGCCAAGAATAGCTATTTTAATGAATGAAATAACTTTAATAAAAGTAAGGTTTTTATTTTGTCGTTTTTAAAATTAATAAATTCTTAATTTAATATATGAAATAAAAATTACTGATAATTATTTAGCTGGTTATTATTATGAATTTCTATATTTCATGGTTTAATTATTCTCATAGGTTATTGATGAGGGCTGTGACATTGTTGATTTTATATAGAAGAAAATCAGAGTTAGACTAAACAATATCGGTTATAATGAAATTAAAATGTGTTAAAATTTGTAATATATCAATAGGTTGTCTACGATGGATAAAAAAAGGTTACATATTGCAGCAGGGGTTATTTGTGATAAGCGTCAAAACGTTTTTATTACTCAACGTCCATTAAAATCTCATATGGGTGGTTATTGGGAGTTTCCTGGTGGCAAGCTTGAAGAAAATGAAACACCTGAGCAAGCTTTATTTCGTGAGTTACAAGAAGAAATTGGTATTGATGTGACTTGTTGCTCGCTTATTGACACGGTAGTCCATGATTTTCCTGATAGGCATATTACGTTATCTTTCTTTATGGTCTCTGAATGGGAAAATGAACCTTATGGCAAAGAAGGTCAACTTTCTCGTTGGCTACCCATTGCCGATTTAAACGCTGAAGATTTCCCTCCTGCAAATCGTACTATTGTTGCGTTATTACAAAAATAACATAGGCGAAAATAGGGGCGAATGACATAAAAAAATAGCCACTTTATATAAGTGGCTATTTTCTGTTAAATACACTAAAAATAATAATTAGATTATTATAGTAATTGTATTAGTGGTTTTGCGGCTCTTGTGATGGCATTTCACTCCAGTCATCGCTGTCATTACTATCACCTTGGCTTGGGATCCGTTTTCCCTCGTCAGCCCATTCGCCTAAATCAATCAGTTGACAACGTTTGCTGCAAAAAGGGCGATAGGGACTGTTTTTATTCCAAATAACCTCAGTTTGACAGATTGGGCATTTTACAATTAATTCTTCGCTCATTCATGCTCCAGCATTTTGTGTGTATTGCTTTGCGTATATCAATAACGACTATGTTAGCAACAGGCAATCTCAAAAGGCAACTCAATAGGAATGATACCATTTTCACTATCTAGAGGTAAAAAACGGATGGCATAACGAGTTTTATGTCCTGATATTTGTGGGTAAATTTGATGTTTAACGGCAATTCTTATCCGCAATAACTCACTTTCCTCTGCACCATCTTGATAAAATCCCCGATGACTTAATGCCGGCTTAAAGGTATCTGATTGACGGATTAGCGTTAGTAAACTATTTAAAGCATTTTGTAATGGCGCTAAGCCATCAACCCAATTTTTTAATTTTTCATCTCGTATAGATTGAGGTAGATTTAGCCATAAATACAGCGCAGGAATATCAAAGCTACAGCATCCACCAGGAATACTTAATCGTTGTTTAATTAGGCTGATTATTTTATCTTGTTTTAGATGTTGACCAATACGAGGCGCGTTGCTTAAAACAGCAGCGCTTTGCGCTAATTCGTTAATGATTTGATTGACAATAGATTTATCAACATTAGGAAATGATAGCCATTGCTGTAATTTTTTTTGTCTTTTTTCTAATTCTTTTAAAAGCTCAGCCCTTATCTCGCCTCTATCTAATACTTCAATAAATTCTGCAATTGCACGGAAAAAAGACATAGCTGAAGGTAATGAATTAATTGCTTGAAAACTATTTATTTGAATTAATGAATTTTCAATCCTAAGCCATGAACGCATTTTTTCGTTGAGGGGATGTTCAAAAATAATTGTTGTGATGTCATCACTCATGGCTATTGTCCTGTAAAGCATGTTGAGCTAATGCTAAATAAAGCTGATGAAGTTGTGCAACTTTTTCTGTGATTTGCTTGTCACCATCGTGATTTTCAATAATATCATCAGCTGCAGCTAACCGTTCTTTTCTTTGGGTTTGTGCATTTAAGATATTAATAACATGTTCTCGGCTGACGTTATCGCGTTGCATGGTTCTTGCTATCTGCTCTTCTTCTGACACATCGACGACAAGAACACGATCAGCTAAATGTGTTAATTTATTTTCGATAAGAAGAGGTACTACCCAAATAAAATAAGGTGATTTAATTTGTTGTATCTGTTTTTGTGTTTCTTGTTGTATTAATGGGTGAAGAAGCTGATTTAACCACTTTTTTTTATCATCATGTTCAAAAATAATATGACGTAATTGGGCTCTATCTAATGTACCATCAGGCAATAAAATCGTATCACCAAAATATTGGTGTATCGCTTTAAGCCCTATAGAATGTGGTTCAACGACCTGACGAGCAATCACATCAGCATCAATAATTTGCACACCTAATGAAGCAAAAGCATGGGCAATGGTGGTCTTGCCACTTCCAATTCCGCCTGTAAGTGCAACTGTATAAGTCATTCTGTTTATCTATAATTGATTAAAAAATACTATTATTAATGAGCTATTCTAAAGCCTAATTTTGTTTTTATCACAAGATAATAACCGTAATATTTAGGTTTTATTCGGTTATTATAATAAGTGATTTTCTGCTACCCTGAAACATAATATGAAAATTAGTTATTTTTATTGATATTAATCAATTGGTTATATTTTTGTCTTTAAATGAAACACACCCATTAAATGTGTATTTTATTACATAACATCGTTATTCAGCTTTGCATTACTTTTAAATTATCATTTTACTGAATGGTATCGCCTAAGTACAAAACAGGAAGATACATTGCAATCACAAGTGTACCGATGATTAGAGCAATAATCGCCATTAGTATAGGCTCTAGCCAAGTACTTAAAGTATTAAGATTATCTTCAAGTTGGTAGCGAAACCAATCGCTTAGTTGTTGACAAAAAAAGAGCAATTG
>NZ_LXEN01000038.1 GCF_001654855.1 Proteus myxofaciens ATCC 19692 | reverse complement strand
AATAATCCATTGCGACAATGATATTAATAATAAAGTAATTAATGGTAGCTCTTTATTGAAAGAGTGATATAAAGATTGATATTCAGGAAGTACATAAACCAGAAGCATAATAGTGATAGCAAAAAGAGCAATGATTAGAAAAATAGGGTATTTAAATGCTTTTTTTATTTTTTTTATAATTTCTTGTTGTTTTTTAAGTTGATTTACTTTTAGTATGATTGTTTCATCTAATTTTCCGCTCTCCTCACCGATATAAATAAAATGAGTAAGTGATAAAGGAAAATATAAAGGATAACGATTTAATTGTTTAGAAAAAGTACTTCCTTGATTTAGGTGATAGATAATATCGTCTAAAACGTATTGCCAATGAAGATAGCGACATTCATTTTTAAGTAATATTAATGAAGCTAATAATGCTAAACCTGCTTGTAAAAGCAACGTAAGTTGTTCAAAAAAGTGAATCCGATATTGTTTATCACTTTCTTGGAAAAAAATAATTTTATGTAACGTAATTTTAATGGGTGTTTTTTGTTGTTGAATAAGTGTGGTGTAAACATGAGATTTGCTTCTTGCTACTATTTTCCCTGTATTAAACTCATTTTGATATGTTAAAGCTTCATATTGAAAAATAAAATGTAGCTTCATATTATTTCACCAGCAACTTGATAAAGCTCCTCTATTGAGGTTACGCCTTGTTCAATAAGTCTGATGCCAGATTGGAGTAGAGCATAAGGTAATGGTTGTTCTTGTTTTGTTAGTTCAAAACAATCATAGATAGCCGTTCTTCCTTGATATCCTGAATAACAAGATTGACAGCCAACGGCTTGCCAATAAGTTACATTGATTAGCTTATCTCCTAAATAAATAGGTCTTGTTTCTTTTGCTTTAATTTTGCAATGTATACATAAACACCGAACAAGGCGTTGAGATATAATTAAGTTAACGCATGTGTTTATTAAATCTTTTGCAATACCTAAATTAATTAAACGCATTAAGGTTGCACGGGTTGAATTAGTATGAAGTGTTGATAAAACAAGATGACCTGTTTGGGCTGCTTTTATTGCTATTTCGGCTGTTTGCTGATCACGTATTTCACCAATCATAATAATATCGGGATCTTGACGTAATAAAGCACGTAATAGAATAGAAAAAGAAATGCCGGCTTGTTCGCATATTTGAATTTGATTAATACCACTGATAGGTAATTCGATAGGATCTTCGATACTATTAATATTTTTATTGTCATGATTTAAATATTGCAAACAACTATAGAGTGTCAATGTTTTTCCACTCCCAGTAGGACCAGTAACTAATATCATGCCTTGAGATGCATTAAGATATTTTTTTAGTAATGTAAGATGTGAAGGTTTAAAACCTAATAAACTTAATTCAAGTTGTTGTAAATTGTTTATTAAACGTAAAACAACTTTTTCGCCATAAAAAGTAGGAAGTGTCGAAATACGAATTGAATAGGCTGTTTCATGATGTGACCAATTAAATTGGCCATCTTGAGGTAATCGTTTTTCTGCAATATTTAGATTAGCTAAAATTTTTAAGCGAGTAATTATTTCTTTGCATAGTGAGTGAGAAATAGACTCAAAGAGATATAAATGGTTATCTATTCTCGCTCGAATTCTAAAGGCTGTTTCTTGTGGCTCAAAGTGCAAATCTGAAACTCGTTTAAGAATACTTTTACGCAAAAGTTTTTCAATGTATTCAGCCGCTGTATGTGGTGTATTCATCGTTACCTTCTATTTATTTTATTTTTTTATTATGACTCAGTGAATGATGTGAAAAATAGGAACAAAAAAAGCGTTGTTCCTATTTTATTAATAAAGAAAGTCAGTTGATTTTTAAAATTTGGCTACATTGTTTTTGCAAGGATTTGTTGCCTGAATGACATGTAACTAACCAATGT
Source organism: Proteus myxofaciens ATCC 19692 (assembly GCF_001654855.1). Taxonomy (GTDB): domain Bacteria; phylum Pseudomonadota; class Gammaproteobacteria; order Enterobacterales; family Enterobacteriaceae; genus Proteus; species Proteus myxofaciens. Next base: position 61,627 of record NZ_LXEN01000038.1, on the reverse strand, counting down.
GGCAGATTATCCGCTGTATTCTTTTCAAGTGTCATTTTAATTGCTAAATCGTCTAGCTGAGCCTTACCTGTGGCGTAAATTGTGTTCTTATCAACGTTAATATCCGAGATATATCGGCTACTGAATTGTTCAGGTATAAATGCAGAATCTGAATTACATTCACTGAACTGATTATCATAGTGACACAGTTCTACGGCTGAACGATAAGGTGATAGCGTTTGTAATACATCTGTGAGTGCTGCTTTGTGGAGATAGCCTTGGTAAGCGGGAATTGCTACAGAACTTAAAATAGAAATTATCGCAATAACAATCATAAGTTCCATAAGGGTAAAGCCATTTTCTGCTGAATGAAAATTAAGTGTGTGCATCCATTATCCTCCCTGATTAATAAACAGCGAGAGTATGAAAAAAAACGGCTTAATTAGCGAATGGTTAACAGAAAGTTTGAGTAAAATATCGAAAAGAAAAAAGCGTTATACAAAATTAATCTCTATGATTGAGAGGATGTTCGCATTTATTGTCGAATAAAAGTTAGAAAAATGATTAATAATTGTTTTAAATAAGTTTAAAGAGTGGATTGCTGTGGAGATAAAGCAAGGTTGGTTAGTGGGGGCAAAACATGTGCCTTCCCCAAATTTCGATAAACGACCAAAAGGTGATGAAATACCTTCGTTATTGATTATACATAATATTAGTTTACCACCTGGACAATTTGGTGGGTCTTATATTGACCAACTTTTTACGAATACATTATCTGCATCTGAACATCCTTTTTTTCGAGAAATTGAAGGGCTAAGAGTCTCTGCTCATTGTCTTATCCGTCGTGATGGTGAGATTGTGCAGTATGTTTCTTTTACTGATAGAGCATGGCATGCGGGCGTTTCTTTATATCAAGAAAGAGAAAAATGTAATGATTTTTCTATTGGTCTTGAGCTTGAAGGTACTGATGAATGCGATTTTACGGATGTTCAATATACGCAACTAGTTGAATTAACTCAGTCGCTTATCTCTCTTTATCCTCAAATTGAAGACAATATAACAGGCCATAGTGATATTGCACCTAGCAGAAAAACCGATCCTGGCCCCCATTTTAATTGGTCATCTTATCGGTCTTTATTAACAAGTAGGCTCTCTAGGTGATTTTTTAATGAATAAAAATAAATAAATATTCAAATTTTCCTTGCTGTAACGGTTCAGTCTGACTGAGTATGTGTATAAAAGATGTTAAAAAAGCGTGTTTTTAACATTTCTATATAATGAGATCTAGTTATTACTTTTAATTAGTTTTTAAAAAAAATTGTTAAATTTTGCAGGTTTTTATGATTTCGCTCAACAACTGTATGGACAGTTAGTGAATACTTTGTTACTTTATTATTCGTTACATTAAATTGGTATTACCAATTGACAATCCAATTACCAAGGTAATAGTTATCCAATAATGACTTCTAGCAATATGGCATATACAAAAATCCGCCAACCTAAGCTTTCTGATGTCATAGAGCAACAGCTTGAGCATCTGATCCTAGAAGGCACGTTGCGTCCAGGCGAAAAATTATTACCTGAGCGTGAGCTGGCAAAACAATTTGATGTATCTCGACCTTCATTGCGTGAAGCAATCCAAAAACTAGAAGCTAAAGGCTTTTTACTGCGTCGCCAAGGTGGCGGTACTTTTGTACAACTTAACATGTGGCAAAGCTTTAGTGACCCTTTAGCACAGTTACTCAGCGGACATCCTGAATCCCAATTTGATCTTTTAGAAACCCGTCATGCACTTGAAGGAATCGCTGCTTATTATGCAGCATTACGAGGTACTGATGGCGATTTGGCACGCATTAAAGCGAGTCATTTGCGTATTAGTGATGCGCATGAAAAAGGGGATATCGCCGCTGAGTCTGAAGCTGTATTACAATATCAGCTTGTTGTTACAGAAGCTGCTCATAATGTTGTTTTATTGCATCTGTTAAGATGTATGGTACCGATGTTAGAGCAGAACATTCGTCAGAATTTTGAATTTCTTTACACTCGTAAAGAGATGTTAACGGCTGTAAGTGAGCACCGTACACAGATTTATCAGGCGATTATCAATAGAGAGCCAGAGAGTGCGCGTGAAGCATCTCATCGTCATTTGGCATTTATTGAAGATGTTTTGTTGGACATGAGTCGTGAACATACTCGCCGTGAGCGCTCTTTGCGCCGGCTCCAGCAACACCCTGATTTATTTTAGTAGCACAGATCCTGACCGCTGAGTCTGTACTACCAATCTCCCCGCTTTTTAAGGGGGTAGCGGTAATAACAGCAAGGGCTTCTCTTCCCGTCGTATCTTGAAAGTATAACGAGAAGATAGGCTCCCATAACCATTAAAATAGATAACAGATAAGGAATACACCATGTCAGATATGCTGAAAAATGACGTGGATCCGATCGAAACTCGCGATTGGTTACAAGCGATCGACTCGGTCATCCGTGAAGAAGGTGTTGAGCGTGCACAGTTTTTGATTGATCAGGTATTAAAACAAGCTCGTAATGGCGGTCTTAATATCGCATTAGGTGGCTCTATACACAGCGATTATATCAATACTATTTCTGTCGAAGACGAGCCCGCTTACCCCGGCAATCTGGAATTAGAGCGTCGTATCCGTTCTGCTATTCGCTGGAATGCGGTAATGATGGTTCTACGTGCTTCCAAAAAAGATTTGGAACTCGGTGGACACATGGCGTCTTACCAGTCCGCAGCGACTTTATATGAAGTTTGTTTTAACCATTTCTTCCGTGCTCATACTCAAAATGATGGCGGTGATTTGGTTTACTTCCAAGGTCATATCTCTCCTGGGATCTATGCTCGTGCATTCTTAGAAGGTCGTTTAACTGAAGAACAATTAAATAATTTCCGTCAAGAAATTGGTGGTCATGGTTTATCTTCTTACCCTCACCCTAAACTGATGCCTGAATTCTGGCAGTTCCCAACAGTTTCTATGGGTTTAGGACCTCTATCTGCAATTTATCAAGCTAAATTCTTGAAATATTTAGATCACCGTGGCCTAAAAGATACGACTAAACAAACTGTTTATGCGTTCTTAGGCGATGGCGAAATGGACGAACCAGAATCTAAAGGTGCGATTACTATCGCAGTTCGTGAGAAATTAGATAATCTGTGCTTCGTTGTTAACTGTAACTTACAGCGTCTTGATGGCCCTGTAACAGGTAACGGTAAGATTGTTAACGAATTAGAAGGTATCTTCGCAGGTGCTGGCTGGAACGTTATCAAAATTATGTGGGGCGATCGTTGGGATGAGCTACTACGTAAAGACACATCAGGTAAATTAATCCAGTTAATGAACGAAACACTGGATGGCGATTACCAAACATTCAAATCACGTGATGGCGCATACGTTCGTGAGCACTTCTTCAATCGTTACCCAGAAACAGCTGCATTAGTTAAAGATATGACTGATGATGAAATTTGGGCATTGAACCGTGGTGGTCATGATCCTAAGAAAGTCTTTGCTGCATTCCAAAAAGCAAAAGACACTAAAGGCCAACCAACTGTTATTTTAGCTCAAACCATTAAAGGTTATGGTATGGGTGAAACGGCAGAAGGTAAGAACATTGCTCACCAAGTGAAAAAAATGAACATGGATGGTGTGAAACACTTCCGTGATCGTTTCAATATTCCTGTTAGCGATGAGAAAGTAGCAGAACTCCCTTACATCACTTTTGAAAAAGATTCAGAAGAGTATAAATATCTGCATGATCGTCGTCAGGATTTAGGTGGTTACTTACCAGCTCGTCGTCCACGTTTTGATGAAAAACTAGATATCCCTACACTGGAAGATTTCAGCCAGTTACTGGAAGAGCAATCTAAAGAGATCTCTACAACAATTGCATTTGTTCGTGCATTAAACGTAATGCTGAAAAACAAATCAATTAAAGACCGTTTAGTACCAATTATTGCTGATGAAGCACGTACTTTCGGTATGGAAGGTCTGTTCCGTCAAATCGGTATTTATAGCCCGAATGGCCAACAATATACGCCTCAAGACCGTGAGCAAGTAGCTTACTATAAAGAAGACGTTAAAGGTCAAATTCTGCAAGAAGGTATCAACGAACTGGGTGCTGGCGCATCTTGGTTAGCGGCTGCAACATCATACAGTACTAACAATCTGCCAATGATCCCATTCTATATCTACTACTCAATGTTTGGTTTCCAACGTATTGGTGACTTATGTTGGGCTGCTGGTGACCAACAAGCTCGTGGTTTCTTAATCGGTGGTACTTCTGGTCGTACAACATTGAATGGTGAAGGTTTACAGCACGAAGATGGTCATAGCCACATTCAATCACTGACTATTCCTAACTGTGTCTCTTACGATCCAGCATTCGCTTATGAAGTTGCTGTTATTATGCAAGATGGTTTAGAGCGTATGTATGGTGATAAACAAGAAAACGTTTATTACTACATTACAACGCTAAATGAAAACTACCACATGCCAGCAATGCCAGCAGGTACTGAAGAAGGTATCCGTAAAGGTATCTATAAACTGGAATCTCTGGAAGGCGCGAAAGGTAAAGTTCAATTACTGGGTTCAGGTTCTATCTTACGTCATGTCCGTGAAGCAGCACAAATTCTGTCAGCTGAATACGGTATTGGCTCTGATGTTTATAGCGTAACATCATTCACAGAACTAGCTCGTGATGGCCAAGATTGTGAACGTTGGAATATGCTACATCCTTCTGAAGCACCACGTGTTCCATACATTACTCAAGTAATGAATGATGCACCTGCTGTTGCATCTACAGACTATATGAAACTGTTTGCAGAACAAGTGCGTACTTACGTTCCTTCAGATGACTACCGCGTATTAGGTACAGATGGCTTTGGTCGTTCTGATAGCCGTGAAAACCTACGTCACCACTTTGAAGTCGATACTTCTTATGTGATTGTTGCGGCTCTAGGTGAATTAGCGAAACGTGGTGATATTGATGTGAAGATTGTTGAAGAAGCAATTAAAAAATACAACATCAATCCTGAAAAAGTAAACCCACGTCTGGCGTAAGAGGTAAAAGTTAATGTCTATCGAAATTAAAGTTCCTGATATCGGTGCTGATGAAGTTGAAGTCACCGAAGTCATGGTGAAAGTCGGCGATCGTGTTGAGGAAGAACAATCCTTAATTACTGTAGAAGGTGATAAAGCTTCTATGGAAGTGCCTTCACCAAAAGCGGGTGTCGTTAAAGAGATTAAAATTGCTGTCGGCGATAAAGTCGAAACAGGCTCTCTTATCATGATTTTTGAAGCAGAAGATGCCGCGCAAGCGGCTCCAGCAGAAAAAGCAACGCCTGCACCAGCAGCATCTGCTCCTGCTTCTAGCGAATTAAAAGAAGTTCACGTACCTGATATTGGTGGCGATGAAGTTGAAGTTACAGAAGTGATGGTAAAAGTGGGTGATTCAATCACTGCTGAACAATCACTTATCACTGTTGAAGGCGATAAAGCTTCAATGGAAGTGCCAGCACCATTTGCGGGTGTGGTAAAAGAAATTAAAATTGCAACTGGTGACAAAGTTAGCACTGGTTCCCTTATCATGATGTTTGAAGTTGCCGGTGCTCCATCTGCTGCTCCAGCATCAGCGCCAGCACAAACTGCATCGGCACCAGCAACTTCTGCGGTGAAAGATGTTAATGTACCTGATATTGGTGGCGATGAAGTTGAAGTTACAGAAGTGATGGTAAAAGTAGGTGATTCAATCACTGCTGAACAATCACTTATCACAGTAGAAGGTGATAAAGCTTCAATGGAAGTGCCAGCACCATTTGCGGGTGTAGTAAAAGAAATCAAAATTGCAGTAGGCGATAAAGTGAGTACTGGTTCGCTTATTATGACTTTTGAAGTTGCTGGTGAAGCACCAGCAGTTGCGGCGACTCCAGCGCCTGCACAATCAGCGCCAGCACCCGCTGCATCATCACCAGCGCCAGCAAAAGCTTCATCTTCTGCACCAGCAGCTAAAGAAGAATTTGTTGAAAATGATGCTTATGTGCATGCAACACCGGTTATTCGTCGCTTAGCACGCGAATTCGGCGTTAACCTCGCGAAAGTGAAGGGTACTGGTCGTAAAGGTCGTATCTTACGTGAAGACGTTCAGTCTTACGTGAAAGAGTTAATTAAACGTGCTGAATCTGCGCCAGCTAATGCAGGTGGTGGATTACCAGGTATGTTACCTTGGCCGAAAGTTGACTTCAGTAAATTCGGTGAAATTGAAGAAGTCGAAATGAGCCGTATCCAGAAAATCTCTGGTGCTAATTTAAGCCGTAACTGGGTAATGATCCCTCATGTAAATCTGTTCGATGAAGCAGATATCACTGAGGTTGAAGAATTCCGTAAACAGCAAAATAAAGAAGCAGAGAAGAAAAAACTGGATGTTAAGATAACGCCATTAGTCTTTGTGATGAAAGCGGCTGCAAAAGCACTGGCTGATATGCCTCGCTTTAACAGTTCTATCTCAGAAGATGGACAGAAGCTTATCCTGAAAAAATACATCAATATCGGTATTGCTGTAGATACACCTAATGGTTTAGTGGTTCCAGTTTTCAAAGATGTTAACAAAAAAGGCATCTTAGAACTCTCTTATGAGCTGGCTGAAATCTCTAAGAAAGCGCGTGCAGGTAAACTGACTGCTTCTGATATGCAAGGCGGATGTTTCACTATTTCAAGCCTTGGCGGTATCGGTACTACCGGTTTTGCACCAATCGTCAATGCTCCAGAAGTGGCGATTATGGGTCTGTCTCGTTCTTCAATGAAACCAGTATGGAACGGTAAAGAATTCGTACCACGCTTGATTTTACCAATGTCATTATCTTTCGATCACCGTGTGATTGATGGTGCTGATGGCGCTCGATTCATCACTCTGATTAATCAGTATATGAGTGATTTACGTCGTTTGGTAATGTAATCTTAAAAACCGGTGCTTAGCACCGGTTTCTCTGATTGCGATGATCGGATTTTACACTCATACATCTGAGGTTGTGAGATCCGTCATGTTAGAGCGCTTTTCAGTTTATTAACATTTCTGTAAACTGCATGCGGTATGTAAGTCTCGGTGTTAAATATGGATTATCGTCTGACTCGCCGGACAAATAAATAATGAGGTCACGATGAGTACTGAAATTAAAGCACAGGTAGTGGTTCTCGGTGCAGGCCCTGCGGGTTATTCCGCGGCGTTCCGTTGCGCTGACTTAGGTTTAGAGACAGTTTTAGTAGAACGTCACTCTACACTGGGTGGTGTTTGTCTAAACGTGGGTTGTATTCCTTCTAAAGCATTACTCCACGTTTCAAAAGTGATTGAAGAAGCAAAAGCATTATCTGAGCACGGTGTTGTTTTTGGTGCACCTAAAACCGATATTGATAAGATTCGTATCTGGAAAGATAAAGTTATTTCTCAGCTAACTGGCGGCTTAGCAGGTATGGCTAAAGGTCGTAAAGTAACAGTGGTTAATGGTGAGGCTCGTTTCACGGGTTCACACACTCTGTCAGTTGAAGGCACTGAAGGTGCAACAACAATTACTTTCGATAATGCTATCGTAGCCGCGGGTTCTCGCCCAATTGAATTACCCTTTATTCCTCATGAAGACCCACGCGTATGGGACTCAACAGATGCGCTAGAACTGAAAAATGTTCCTGAGCGTTTACTGATTATGGGGGGCGGTATCATCGGTCTAGAAATGGGGACTGTATACCATTCTCTGGGTTCTCAGATTGACGTTGTTGAAATGTTTGATCAAGTGATCCCAGCTGCCGATAAAGATGTTGTTAAAGTTTTCACTAAACGTATCAGCAAAAAATTCAACCTGATGCTAGAAACCAAAGTCACAGCAGTAGAAGCCAAAGAAGATGGTATCTATGTGACAATGGAAGGGAAAAAAGCACCAGCAGAACCACAACGTTACGATGCAGTCTTAGTTGCTATCGGTCGTGTACCAAATGGTAAGCTATTAGATGCAGGCCAAGCAGGTATTGAAGTTGACGATCGTGGTTTTATCCATGTTGATAAACAAATGCGTACTAACGTGCCTCACATCTTTGCTATTGGTGATATCGTTGGTCAACCAATGCTAGCACATAAAGGTGTTCATGAAGGTCACGTTGCTGCTGAAGTTATTGCAGGTAAGAAACATTACTTCGATCCTAAAGTTATTCCATCAATCGCTTATACTGAACCAGAAGTTGCATGGGTTGGTCTGACTGAAAAAGAAGCGAAAGAGAAGGGAATTAGCTATGAAGTGGCTTCTTTCCCATGGGCCGCATCAGGTCGTGCTATTGCTTCAGATTGTGCTGATGGTATGACTAAACTGATTTTCGACAAAGAATCTAACCGTGTTATCGGTGGTGCAATTGTTGGTTCTAACGGTGGTGAACTGTTAGGTGAAATCGGTCTTGCTATTGAAATGGGTTGTGATGCTGAAGATATCGCATTAACTATCCACGCTCACCCAACGTTATACGAATCAATCGGTATGGCTGCGGAAATATTTGAAGGTAGTATTACTGACCTGCCAAATCCAAAAGCGAAAAAGAAAAAATAATCTGTTTTTATAACTAAGACAGTTTAAATGATAAGGGCTAAGTTCTAGGAACTTAGCTTTTTTTTGCGAAATAAAAATATGTTTATTTTGCATTCAGTTTTTGGTGCTATCTTATACTCTTTTTTATTATTTGCTGATAAATTCTACTTTAGAGCAATAATAAACGCATAAATCAGTATTAAAAGTATGGTCTTTAGTTAAAATATTAGTTAAAAGTCCTTATTATATATTTTGTTTAAGTGATTTAGTCTGAATAAGTGGATATTTGAATCTGGTTAATGTTACTTTTATGTGAACGAATTAACATAGTGTTGAAGTTTTGCTATGCTGGTAAGCCTTAGCTGGGCATAATTTCGCAACCACATATCTATTATGCGAGCAAAAGATCCTCTGACCTGGCATCCAACTAGATAGGGTGCAGACAGCCGGGTTATACAAAATGACAAAGAAGCGAGGAGAAAGTCGTGCTAGAAGAATACCGTAAGCACGTAGCAGAGCGTGCAGCTGAAGGTGTCGTTCCAAAACCTCTTGATGCCACACAAACAGCGGCACTTGTTGAGCTATTAAAAAATCCCCCTACAAACGAAGAAGCATTTCTTCTTGATTTAATTACTAACCGTGTACCACCCGGTGTTGATGAAGCAGCCTATGTTAAGGCAGGTTTTTTAACTGCGCTCGCAAAAGGTGAAACATCATCACCGCTAATTTCGCCAGAAAAAGCCGTTGAATTATTAGGTACTATGCAAGGCGGTTATAACATCCATGCATTAATTGAAGCGCTAGATGACGAAAAGTTAGCGCCAATCGCCGCGAAAGCACTTTCACATACATTATTGATGTTTGATAATTTTTATGATGTGGAAGAAAAGGCGAAAGCAGGTAATGAATATGCCAAGCAAATTATGCAATCTTGGGCTGATGGACAGTGGTTTACACAGCGCCCTGAACTTGCAGAAAAGATAACTGTTACTGTATTTAAAGTCATTGGTGAAACTAACACCGATGATTTATCACCTGCACCTGATGCATGGTCTCGCCCTGATATCCCATTACATGCACTTGCTATGCTTAAAAATGAGCGAGAAGGCATTGAACCTGATCAACCTGGTAATGTTGGACCAATTAAACAAATCGAAGCATTAAGCCAAAAAGGTTTCCCTCTTGCTTATGTGGGTGATGTGGTGGGCACTGGTTCATCACGTAAATCAGCGACTAACTCTGTTTTATGGTTTATGGGTGATGATATTCCATTTGTACCTAATAAACGCGGTGGTGGTGTTGTTCTAGGTGGTAAAATTGCGCCTATCTTCTTTAATACAATGGAAGATGCGGGTGCATTACCAATAGAAGTAGATGTTTCTAAACTTAATATGGGTGATGTCATTGATATTTATCCGTATAAAGGTGAGATTCGCAATCACGAAACTGATGAGTTATTGGAAACATTCGAACTCAAAACCGAAGTACTGATTGATGAAGTACGCGCTGGTGGCCGTATACCTTTAATTATTGGTCGTGGTTTAACATCAAAAGCACGTGAAGCATTAGGATTACCGGTAAGCACGCTTTTCCGCCATGCGAAAACGGTAGAAGAAAGCAATCGCGGTTTCTCCCTTGCTCAAAAAATGGTAGGTCGAGCTTGCGGGCGTGCGGGTATTCGTCCTGGTGAATATTGCGAACCTAAAATGACATCTGTTGGCTCGCAGGATACAACAGGGCCAATGACTCGTGATGAGCTTAAAGATCTCGCCTGCCTTGGTTTCTCTGCTGATTTAGTCATGCAGTCATTTTGTCATACAGCAGCATATCCAAAACCTGTAGATGTGACAACGCATCACACATTACCTGATTTTATTATGAACCGTGGTGGAGTTTCACTACGTCCTGGTGATGGTATTATTCACTCTTGGTTAAACCGTATGTTATTGCCTGATACTGTTGGTACTGGCGGTGATTCTCATACTCGTTTCCCAATTGGTATATCATTTCCAGCAGGTTCTGGATTAGTCGCTTTTGCAGCCGCTACGGGTGTTATGCCACTGGATATGCCTGAATCTGTATTAGTGCGCTTTAAAGGTAAAATGCAACCTGGCGTAACATTACGCGATTTAGTCCACGCAATACCTTATTACGCAATTAAAGATGGCTTATTAACGGTAGAGAAAAAAGGTAAGAAAAATATTTTCTCTGGCCGTATTCTTGAAATTGAAGGTTTGCCTGATCTTAAAGTTGAACAAGCATTTGAACTTGCTGATGCATCAGCAGAGCGTTCAGCTGCGGGTTGTACTATCAAATTAGACCAAGCACCGATTATTGAATATCTCCAATCTAATATCACCTTACTAAAATGGATGATTGCAGAAGGCTATGGTGATCGTCGTACTATTGAGCGTCGTATTAAATCAATGGAAAATTGGTTAAATGATCCTCAATTACTTGAAGCAGATGCAGATGCAGATTATGCGGCAGTTATTGAAATTGACTTAAATGAAATTAAAGAGCCTATTTTATGTGCACCAAATGATCCAGATGATGCACGCTTATTATCAGATGTTGCGAATAGCAAAATTGATGAAGTCTTTATTGGTTCTTGTATGACGAATATTGGTCATTTTCGGGCTGCGGGTAAATTGCTAGATCAACATAAAGGCCAATTACCCACTCGTTTATGGGTTGCACCACCAACGAAGATGGATGCCGCGCAATTGACTGAAGAAGGTTATTACAGTGTCTTTGGTAAAAGTGGGGCTCGTATAGAAATACCCGGTTGTTCATTATGTATGGGTAACCAAGCTCGTGTTGCTGATGGTGCAACGGTTGTATCGACTTCAACACGTAACTTCCCAAATCGTTTAGGTAATGGTGCAAATGTTTATTTAGCATCAGCAGAACTGGCTGCTGTAGCATCTCTTTTAGGTCGTTTACCTGAACCACAAGAATATCTTGATTTCATTAATAAAGTAGATGAAACCGCAGAAGATACTTACCGTTATCTTAACTTTGACCAACTTGAACAATATACGGATAAAGCGGAACAAGTTATTTTTCAAACGATAGTTTAGTGATTAATCTTTAACGCGTATTGCCGTTAATATAAACAAACGGGAGGCAAAAGCCTCCCGTTTTTTGTTATTTTTGTCATAATATGGAAAGATAACTGTTCATTAAAGCAAAGCAAATAAAAGGCATATACCATGGATTATGAATTCAAACGAGATTTGACTGGCGGTATATTAGCTCGTTTTTCAATGGATCATGAAGCAATAGGTTATTGGCTAAATGATGAAGTGCAGGGTGATATCAGTCTTATTGATCAAATTTTAGAAGAAATGGACGCGATAAAAGGGAGTGAACGCCAATGGCAATTAATTGGTAAAGAATACAGCTTATCAATTGATGATGAAGAGATAATGATCAGAGCTAATACGCTTCATTTTGAAACGGAAGGGCTTGAAGAAGGGATGAGTTATTATGATAACGAAAGTATCTCTTTTTGTGGTCTAGATGATTTTGCTACTATGCTACAAAAATATCGGTTATTTATTCTGGAAAATTAAAGAAATTAACAAATCCTATATATTTTTAAAATGTATATGCCACAATATTATTGAATTGCTATTCTTATCATTATGTTTTAAAGCTTAAAAGGTGGTCTAATGAATGAATTACCCGCTAGTTTAGACGAAGCAACAGGCTGGTTCGTCAGTAATCAAGATCTTTTTATTCAATATGCGGTGAATATCGTTGCCGCCTTTTTGATCCTTTTTGTGGGACTTTTTGTTGCAAAGTTAGTTTCTAAAGGGGTTTCAAGAGTATTAACGTTACGTCATATTGATGAAACGGTTGTTTCTTTCTTATCCGTTTTAGCTCGTTATGCGGTTGTTGCTTTCACGCTAATTGCCGTTTTAGGACGACTCGGTGTTCAAACCGCGTCAGTCATTGCGGTATTAGGTGCTGCCGGTTTAGCGGTTGGTTTAGCATTACAAGGTTCTCTGTCTAACTTTGCGGCGGGTGTCCTTATTGTTATCTTCCGCCCTATTCGCGCTGAAGAGTATGTAATGATTGGTTCAGTAGAAGGTACAGTTAAAGATGTACAAATTTTCTCAACCACATTACGTTCAGCAGATGATCGCATTATTGTTATTCCAAATAGCAAAATCATCAGTAGTGATGTTATTAACTTAAGCCGTGAACCTAATCGTCGTACACAAATTATTGTTGGTGTTGCTTACGATGCAGATATTGATCAAGTTAAACAAGTACTTGGTGATGTTATTGCAAAAGACAAACGTATTCAGCATGAAAAAGGTGTGACTATTCGATTAAATGAAATGGCACCTTCATCACTGAACTTTGTTGTTCGTGTATGGACGACTAACGGTGATGCACTTCCCGTTTATTGGGATTTAATGGAAGATTTTAAACGCACATTAGATGCACATAACATTGGTATTCCATTCCCACAAATGGATGTTTATATGCATCAAGCGCCAAACGCGACAGCAAAAGCTGAATAAGCACATCAAATAAGCTAAAAATAATATAGCCACGTAAATAACGTGGCTTTTTTATCGCTATAATTTCTATTATTAGCCTTCCTTATTAACAATAAGAATCATTCATTTTATCTAATGGCAAAAAACACTTATTATTCATTCCATATTTATGAATAATTATGAAGGTGTTTTGCATGTTTTCGACATTTTTTCAGGGCTTTTTACTCAGCGCTGCGATGATATTACCTTTAGGCCCTCAAAATGCCTTTGTTTTACAACAAGGCAGTAAACGGCAATATCATTTGATGAGTGCATTTTTATGCGCATTAAGTGATGTTATTTTAATTGCAGGTGGTGTTTTTGGTGGTAGTGCACTGTTGAGTCAATCAGAAACGCTATTACTCATCATTACATGGAGTGGCGTTGCTTTTCTCTTATGGTATGGCTGGCAAGCTTTTAAGGGGGCTTTTGCAAAAGAGATTGTTCTATCTGAGATTGAAACCCAAGTACGCAGTCGCTGGCGTGTTGTTGTAACACTATTTGCGGTAACTTGGCTTAATCCTCATGTCTATCTTGACACCTTTGTGGTACTTGGCAGTATCGGTGGACAATTAACATCACACTTACGCCCTTGGTTTACTTTGGGTGCTATTTTTGCCTCAATGAGTTGGTTTTTTATATTAGCGCTTCTTGCTGCTTGGTTTTCACCGATATTAAGTAGGCCACGCTCGCAACGTATTATTAATTTATTTGTTGGCGGTGTTATGTGGTTTATTGCAGTACAATTAGCATCTCAAGGATGGAAAATACTTTTTCACTCTTAAAGATCTTTACAAGATATATGCTAATGTTCTTTCTAGCGATAAATTAAATGGTTTTCATCATTATTTTGTTAGGGGGTTTTTGTGAAATTAAAAACGATAGCATTAGCATCTGTACTCGCACTTGGGTTACCCTCAATTGCCTTAGCCGCTTCTGAACCAGAAGGGGCACATATTACCACATCAGGTAATTCAACAATAAAAGCAGTACCTGATATGGCAACCATCAATATTCAGGTGAGTGAAACGGCTAAGGATGCCGCTGGTGCAAAAAAACAAGTTGACGAACGCGTCGCAAAATACTTTGATTTCTTAAAAGAAAATGGAGTAGAGAAAGCCGATATTAATGCTGCGAATATTCGTACTCAACCTAACTATGAATATGACAAAAAATCAGAGCGTTCAGTTATTAAAGGTTATAGTGCAACGCGTACGGTTGATGTCAAAATTAAGAATCTAGATAAACTAAATACACTGCTTGATGGTGCACTTTCAGCAGGTTTAAATGAAATCACTAATGTTGAATTTGGCGTAAACAACCCAGAGCAATATAAAGCGAAAGCGCGAGAAGAAGCGATTAAAAATGCAATTACTCAAGCAAGCTCTGTGGCTAAAGGTTTTGGCTCTGATTTAGGTGCAGTTTATAGCATTAGCTATCGTGCTCCTGATGCAACGCCTTATCCAATAGCTAGAATGAAAGCGAATTTCATGGCAGCGCCAGCTGATGTCGCCGTGCAAGAAACTTATGAGCAACAAAGTATTGAATTTAAAGATAATGTTGACGTGGTTTTTGAATTAAAACGCGCAAAATAAAATCGATTCTTATTACTAATAAAAAGGCTCTCATTACGGAGCCTTTTTTGTGGATAATAACTCGGGTTTATTCACTCACCTTCATTTTGTTTTAACACTTTTCGACCAAAATCAATCAGTGCATCGGTAACTTTCCTCATTGTTCTGCTTTCAGGCGCAAAACGATGCCAATACAGCATACGGCGTTGATAAAGCCCAGGAGTTAAATCAATTAATTCACCATTTTCTAGTTCGTCTGCAATTTGTAGATGAGGGATCATACAACAGGTTGAGCCTTGCTTAGCTAATTGAACAAAGGCTTCAGATGAATTAACAATATGACAAGGTACGCTACCTGGTGATAGGCCAAAATTTTGTTGTAAAAAGGCTTGATGCATATCATCAAGATGGTCAAAGGCCACCGCAGGCGCTTTTAGTAGTGAGGATTTTGTGACGCCATTGGTAAAATAACGTTCAGCAAAATCAGGCGATGCCACAAAGAGATAATCTAACGCACCTAACTTATCAACTAGACAACTTGGCAATGCTTGAGGATGAATACTAATAGCACCGACCACTTCACCACGCCTTAAGCGTTCTTGTGTACGTGTTTCATCTTCTACTTGGATATTAAGGCGAATAGGTAATTGTGTTAAAACAGGGTGTAATGCAGGAAGTAACCACGTTGCCAAACTATCAGCATTAACAGCAAGAGAGAGTAATAACGGTGTAGAACCGCTATTTTCATCACCTAACCATTGTTCTTCTAGTAATTCAACTTGATGTAATAGTGCAAGTAATTTTTGGCCTTGCTCTGTAGGCTGAGGTGGTACTGTGCGTACTAATAAAGGTTGTCCAAACAAATTTTCTAATTGTTTGATTCGTTGAGAAACGGCAGATTGCGTAATACATAGCTTTTGCGCCGCTCTTTCAAAGCCTCGCTCACGTATAACGGCATCAAGGGCTTGTAATGCTCGATAATCAGGACGTTTCATTAAAGACTCTCTGTGATTTTATATTCTTCTATCTACTATGCCATAATTTTTGCTGTTATGAGTTAAAATGTTGCTTCTCAGTTTTTGATATGCCTCCTGCTAGTTTTAAAAGCAATATGCTATTCTTATTCCACTAATGTGATAATTAAGGTTTTTTTAAATGACTCAGGATGAATTAAAAAAAGCAGTAGGTTGGGCCGCCCTCGAATATGTCAAGCCAGACACAATTGTTGGTGTAGGAACAGGCTCTACCGCATCTCATTTTATTGATGCTTTAGCAACAATGAAAGGGAAAATTGAAGGTGCTGTTTCAAGCTCAGAAGCATCAACTGCAAAATTAAAAAGTTATGGTATTCCTGTTTTTGATTGTAATGAAGTCGATACATTAGATATTTATGTTGATGGTGCTGATGAAATTAACCATCAGATGCAAATGATCAAAGGCGGAGGTGCAGCACTAACTCGCGAGAAAATTATTGCGGGTGTGGCAAAAACCTTTATTTGTATCGTTGATGGGTCTAAGCAAGTCGATATTTTAGGTAAATTCCCTTTACCTATCGAAGTTATACCAATGGCTCGCTCTTATGTTGCTCGTGAATTAGTGAAATTAGGTGGATTACCTGAATATCGTGAAAATGTAGTTACCGATAATGGTAATGTTATTTTAGATATTTATAACCTGAATATTCTTGATCCTATTGCACTTGAAAACAAAATAAATGGCATCCCAGGTGTCGTTACAGTAGGTTTATTTGCTAACCGTGGTGCAGATATTGTACTAATGGGCACAGATAATGGTGTAAAAACTATAAAATAAAGAATAATAGATAGGTAGTTAAAACTACCTATTTTAAAATTATTTTAGAAACTGCAAATTCAGTGATATATATCACACGAAAGAATTATCTCTGACTAATATCCTGCTATTTTCCTCGTCAAAATCATTTTACTCGGTAGAAAATCACTTTATTTATTGCTTATTCTGCGGTTATTGCAATCGGTTGTATTGCTACAAACTCTATTTTTGTTATGTTGATGGAATAGGATGAATTTTTTATACATGTAACAATGATAGGGCAGGGTAAATGGTCAAGGTATCTTTGGAAAAAGAAAAAATAAAATTTCTACTATTAGAAGGTGTGCATCAAAGTGCAGTCGATAGTCTTAAAGCCGCTGGTTATACAAATATTGAATATCATAAAGGTGCATTATCGACAGAAGAATTAAAAGAAGCCATTCGTGATGCGCGTTTTGTAGGGCTTCGTTCCAGAACTCATTTAACAGAAGATGTTTTTGCAGCTGCTGAAAAATTAGTTGCTGTAGGTTGCTTTTGTATTGGTACAAATCAGGTTGATTTAGATGCTGCTTCTCGCCGTGGTATCCCTGTCTTTAATGCGCCATTTTCAAATACTCGTTCCGTAGCTGAAATGGTATTAGGGGAATTGCTTCTTCTACTACGTCGTATTCCTGAGGCAAATGCAAAAGCACACAGAGGTGTTTGGGATAAACAAGCCAAAGGTTGTTTTGAAGCAAGAGGTAAAAAACTGGGTATTATCGGTTATGGTCATATCGGTACTCAGTTAGGTATTTTGGCTGAAAATGTCGGTTTAGATGTTTATTTCTATGATATTGAGAACAAGCTCCCTTTAGGAAATGCAACACAAGTTCGTCATCTTTCAGAGCTTTTAAACATGTGCGATATTGTTAGCTTACATGTACCTGAAACACCATCAACAAAAAATATGATGGGCCCTAATGAAATTGAACGCATGAAACCAGGTGCTATTTTGGTTAATGCATCTCGTGGTACTGTTGTTGATATTCCAGCACTCGCAAAAGCATTAGAATCAAAACATTTATCAGGTGCTGCGGTTGATGTTTTTCCATCAGAGCCTGGTGCAAATAATGATCCTAATGATCCGTTTATTTCTGAGCTCATTCCTTTTGATAATGTTATTTTGACGCCACATATTGGCGGTTCTACTCAAGAAGCCCAAGAAAATATTGGTTATGAAGTTGCAGGTAAATTATCAAAATATTCTGATAATGGTTCTACATTATCAGCAGTGAACTTTCCTGAAGTTTCATTGCCAAGTCATGGAGACGATGTAAATCGTTTATTACATATTCATGAGAATCGTCCTGGTGTTATGAATAGCATTAATAACGTATTTACAGAAGAAGACATTAATGTTGCTGCTCAATATTTACGTACAGCGGGTAATGTCGGTTATGTTGTCATCGATATTATGGCGAAAAGCCCACAACAAGCCGAAATTGTCTTGCAAAAAATTAAAGCATTACCAGGAACAATTCGCGCTCGTATGCTGTATTAATGATTAATTTACGGTCTATATAAATAAATTAGGCTCGAATATTTCGAGCCTAATTTATTTTATTATTGGGTTTGTTGTTCCCATAATTTACGATAAAGTGAAGGTGTATTCAGCAATTCTTGATGAGAGCCTGTCTCGATTACACGGCCTTTATCAATAACATAAATATAATCTGAATGAACTAATGTATTAAGGCGATGTGCAATACTAATAACCGTTCTGTTTTTACATATCGCGGATAAATTCGTTAGAATATGAGCCTCAGATTCATAATCAAGGTAAGAATCAGATGATAAGAATTAATCGTGAAAATTAAACCTTTATTATCATGCTGTTATCAACCTTAGTTTTATGTTTTCTGACCTTTCATTTTGTGTCTGTGTCAAAATTGTGACTTGTTCGCTATATTTGCTTAAATGCTCACCACTTAGGTGGGCATATTTTTTAACCATCTCCAAGGTTTCCCAACCTCCCATTTCTTTAAGCGCCATAAGCGGAGTTCCTCTTTGAACATGCCAGCTAGCCCATGTATGCCTTAGGTCATGAAATGTAAAATCAGCCAATCCTGTTCTCTTTATGGCTCTACTAAAGTCCTCTCTGCTATATACTATCTTTCTATTTCCATTATTGGTGAAAATCAAATCATATAACCTTGGGATTGACCTTAATAGTGATACCGCTTCGTCATTTAATGGCACAGGCCTGGCTTTCTTTGATTTCGCATTATCTGCTGTTACATAAGCTAGTTTTCTATCTAGGTCTACATTTTTCCACGTAAGAGAAAGAAGCTCGCCTTTCCTCATCCCTGTAAGAAGAGCTAGTGAAACTAATTGCTTCATCCACTCAAGATTTAGGTTGTTAATTAATTCCTGAGCTTGCTCTAATTCTAGCCATCTAACCCTTATGATTGGTTCTCTCATTCTTGGGGTGAAATTTTGCGATTTAATCCAGCCCATTTTATACGCCAAAGAGAACGCCCTCATGATAAATGATCTGTACCTATTTTTTGTTGCGTTAGTTAATTTACATTTGGTTATCGGGCTATAATCAGGTAAAGAATTTGCAATATCTTCATTAGTTATAGATGATAATTTTCTACCTCCGAATACAGTAATAAAATATTTAGCGTATGTTTGTTTTATTTTATATGATGCCTGCCCTTGAGAATCCCTAAGAACCAGCACAATGATATCTTCAAATATTCTATCAACTTGTTTTCCTAGCCTTTCCTGTTGCCACAGGTCGTGCTTTAGTTTATCGTGATATTCTTGTGCTTTTGTTTTGTCTGAGGTGCCAGTAGAGCGTCTAATTCTCTCGCCAGTTGGGGAGGATACATCGACCCAATATTTTTTCCCTCTTTTGTAGATCGGCATTTTGAATTTCTCCTGCCACCGACCACAGCCAGCCGGTAAACATTATTGTCATTAAGCTGCGCCTGTTCAAACTTTTTCAGGCTTTCCTTGTTAGCTCGCCATGAACCACCTACACGAAACATAAAAAACTTAGCTGGGTTTCTGTAGATGGTCGATGGTGAGAGTTTCAGCTTCCTTGCATACTCTTTCAAAGTTAAGTAGTCGTCATCCATGCCTCTCTTCCTTTTGTAATTTACGTAGGTAATGCGATGCTATCCATTCTTCCGTTTATATTGTTCATGGTCATCACCACAATCTTTACTGCAATATGCGCTATTAGGTGCAACTGGTTCTTCATGACACCAAATACACATTCCGTTATATGATTTAATTGCTGGTGGTCTATTGGATAATGAAGCTTGAATATGTAATTGCTCTATTTCGCTTGCTGAGTCGATAATATCCATAATTTACCTATGCTATTTTCCATTTATTTAATATTTGACTGCCGATATTAATTATTAAACTCTATATCCTTTAACTGATATATTTTCGTTTTTCTTTCTTATTATCCAAACTTGCATGTTATTATGAGAGTAAGCGCACTCTTTATATTGAAGGTCAATAAAATTAGATAAACACCAATGTGAGTATGCAATCAATTCAACATCATCTTTATTTTTAACTGTTGTTGTTATTCTCATTATCCACATCCTTTACTTTAAATTTAATATCTAAATTTTTATTTATCGATATTCTTAAACACGTTTTATCGTGATAATAAGAAAGTAAAGCTTCTTCTTTTTGCAGGTCTATTGATGTTTCAAATCCTAGATATCTTAAATATCTAATTCGATACCAGCTATCACCAATCTTAATTACATCATTCGGATTTAATTCGCTTACTGGTTTATTCATTGATTAACTCCAGCTCATCTGCATCAAAACATTCATATACTTCTGGATTGTTTTTAATGCATGCATATAAAGGCGATTTTTCCCCAACTACATTAACGATATTGATAATCTCTAGGTTATCTCCCACATTAAAAACTCCAGTATAATTATGTGGATTTTTTATATATTTAACCTTGTCACCGACTTTAAATTTCATTATTCATCCACTAATATTTCATTAATAGTATTTCTGATATCAATTAAGTCTTGTTTTGTAACCTCCATATTCCAAGATGGAGTATTTAAAATAAAACAATCCTTTATTGTAGGTTCAATTTCAATACAATCTCTATAGTTTTCTAATCCAGCATAATATTTATCTTTCATTCCACACCTCACCACAAATAATATTTAAATCCCTCACTGACATTAAATATTCAGCACGTTTATTGCATTCCGATTGTGTATAGATATCTTCCGTTATAGGTACAGCAGAACCCTGTATTATCATGAGTAATGCATATCCGATTATTTGCATGGTTATTTAATCTAAACGGTAGAGTGGGATTACTTTAAATGGTGAGCCATGAGATTGAAAATGAATATCTATATTTTCAGATGTAACTGCATCAGTAGTGAATTGCATTTTATCATCATGAAATACAGGGTACATCCAAGCAGCAGGCTCCAAATTATTAATTAAACTCTCGCGTGATGCTTGCCACGTAATCCACATTAAATCAATGTCACGGTCAGCGTAATTTAATCCGTTATTGGCTGTTTCGAATTTATTATTTATTTCCGTATCATCCATGTAAAATTTAATAAACTCTTCAAATTGCTGTCTTGTTTTATTCATCACTCCACCTTATTTGCTGAAAAGACTGGGTCATACTCACGCTCAACTTCAAAAGTGCCAAGATATTGGTCGTCAATCCACAGCATGAATAACAACGGCCATCTATCTTCCCATCCGTCGCAGTCAGCGTGATAATATTCTGCGCATGCTTCAATGCATGAATCTAGGTCATCATCAGCACTGAAGTTATGATCATCTGGTAATTCATAGCGGAGATTATTAGTAATTTCTGATGGATTTTCGTCTTTACTGTTTGCTGTATAAAATTGAACTATTGCCATTATTCATTCCTCTTCATTGCATCCCTGCGAGTTACACTTGATTACCGTCTCTGCATCTTCAATGGTGTCGAATAGACCAGCCTCATATCCACAATTAAGGCATTGAATTATGAAACCATATGTATTTGACGTTTGATCATGAGATTGGATTATTTTTGTTTCATCTCCGCAGTCGTGGCATTGATACTGTTTTCCTTTCATATCTATCTCCTGTTTGCATCCTTGCACTGAGCTCTAATTCCAATTAGAGATTTCTTCTTCGATTAAGTCGTCTATTTCGTCGTTAGTAGCTTCTTCATTGAGAAACAAATGTGCTTCGGTAATATATTTTTCTCTGTTCTCATCAAAGAATTTTGAAAATTCAGGTGACCATCCGTGATATTCCCCATCAAAATCAAATTTGGCATTATTAAAAGCCATATCTTCAATCATTGCATCGGCAGTAATAACACCAGATTCACGACAGAATCCCTTCAAGTCGCGCTTTCTGAAATAAGATGAAACCTTTGAGTCGCAAATATCTTTAAATCGTAATTTCCAACGACGAATACAGCGTCCATGTAAAGTTTTCATGGTTATATCCTTTGGTTAAACGGGTAGGGTGGTCAAAACGGAATGTCGCCTGAGAAGTCCATCGGTGGTTCGTTTTGTGGTGCTTGCG
This sequence comes from Proteus myxofaciens ATCC 19692, assembly GCF_001654855.1. Lineage (GTDB taxonomy): Bacteria > Pseudomonadota > Gammaproteobacteria > Enterobacterales > Enterobacteriaceae > Proteus > Proteus myxofaciens. Next base: position 39,562 of record NZ_LXEN01000038.1, on the reverse strand, counting down.
GTTGCTGTGCTGGTTGTTGTGGCTTCTTGCTTCCTACCTGATTACCACCGTTACTGCCTAACATCTGCATCGAACCGCCGATATTAACCACCACTTCCGTTGTGTATCGGTCTTGCCCGCTTTGGTCTTGCCATTTACGAGTTTGAAGAGAGCCTTCGATATATACCTGACTTCCTTTTCTCAGATATTCACCTGCAATCTCAGCTAATTTTCCAAAGATACACACGCGATGCCACTCAGTTTTTTCCTTCATCTCTCCAGTCTGCTTATCACGCCACGATTCCGATGTGGCTAATGTGAGATTAGCTACTGCGCCACCACTCGGCATATAACGGATTTCAGGGTCTTGCCCTAAGTGACCAATGAGAATACATTTATTCACGCCTTTACTTGCCATTACGCCGCTTCCTTAAGTTCTTTAATCCGAATGCCCGTTACGTGTTCACATTCCTTTTGTGATTCAGTACCAGCCAATGCATTCCATGCTTTTTTATACTCATCCATGATTTGTGACTGATTCGTTGCTGTGCCAAGGAAGTTAGTGTAATCAGCTAATATCTGCTCTGCCGTCCGTGGCGCTACATTATGAACTTCCGCATCTGCATCAATTGCTGTTTCTTCTGTTGGAATACAAAACGCCTGAAATGCGGCATATTTATATGCAATAGACATGGCTTTGTTTGTGGCTTTATCTCCGCTATCCATAGCCTCACCATAAGTCACCACCGTGTGCTTACTGCCATCTTCCGTGGCAACAAAATCAAATTCAGCTTTAACCACAACGTAGAATAACTGACCACCTCTTTGCGTTTGCCTTTCCGTGACTGTGCGTTCAATGATCCGTGGAAGAATAAGCAATCCATGCTTAACCAAAGCCGGAGCAAGAGCGTTATATACCGCATCAATTCCTCTGAACATAAACCCTTGCTGTTGGTTTTTACTTCCTTTCTTTATTCCTGTTTCAGCCATTTCCTTGGCAACATTGCTAATCGCTTTGTATACATCACTCATCTTTTTTCTCCAGCCAGTATTTAATTGAAAACTCAACATCTGGATCTAAATCAGACTGACTCAGTAACCAACTCAAATAACCTGTGTTTTCTTGCTTAATTTCGGTGAATGTCATTCCTTTGTACTTACCGAAACGTAACTTACTTAATAGTGATGGCTGACTTGTTATTTCTAACATTTCCTTATCCGACCACCCTGAATCATCCTTGATTCGTTTGAATAATGACGCTGTCACAATGCAGTCATATAGTGCTCTGTGAGCGTGTAAACCATCTGGCACATGAACATCCAGTTTCAGTGCGTAACGTAGATATTGATTACTGTGACTCTCTAATTCTGGGTATAAGCGTCTCGCCAGCTTTAACGTGCAAAGAAACGGAACATCCATTTCCGGCATCATCCGTTTATCGAACTCTGCGTTATGTGCAACTAGATAATCAGAACCCTTGTAATTACCTATAACGTCATCAATGAGCGGAGAATCAACAACCATCTCATCAGTGATGTGATGAATAGCCATAGCGCTTATTGAGATTGGTTTCTGTGGGTTTACAAAGTGGGATTTCTGAGATGTGTAATCAATTTGATTGTTGTTAATGTCGATACTTGCAATCTCAACTATTCCACTGTCAAAATCACAAGTCTCTGTATCTACTACTCGATATGTCATATTAATCTCCCAAATACTGACCAGGTCGGTGATCACTTCCGTAGTAATCAATTTCAACCTTATCCCCAGATACAGAATTCCTTTCTGCATCACGTATTGCTTGAATGTGCGGTGGTAGAGGAGGGTGATTTTTCGATGCGTCCAAGTTCATGTGCAGCAGTTCCATTGCAAGTCGCTTTTCCCTATCTGGCACACATATATTTGGTAAATGACCGTCAATCATCGCAATTGCTTGAGCGAGAGCTTCTTCTCTATTTTTCTCTAGCTGTGATGTTAATCGAGGGTATTTTTTTGTTGGGTAAGAATTAGAAACGTTCATTGAAAATCTCCTGCAAATTCCCTTGTCGGCGCTGGCAATCCTTGCCTTCCTAATACTTCCCTTTGATATTCGATTTCCTTATCTTCCTTTTCCTGTATTTCTTTACGCTTCCTGCGTAATTCTTCTAACCATTGAAGATTATCTTTCACGCAACCCTCCTTAGCTTGGAAGCTCGTAATACCCTGTTAATAAAGGCTTCCTTTCCTATCGCTATCGCATTGATAATCCGTTCAAGCGATTCATCGTCACAATCGAGTACATATTCCATTGCCTCTACTGGGTCGATTTCCGTTAATTTAGCCAACTCAGAGAAACTTCCTGTTTCAATACTAAGCTTGCTACTTTCGTCAAACTCCATGACTGTTTTATCGTGTATTACTCGCGTTCCGTTCGAGTAGCTGAAGGATATTTTTTTCATAAATACTCCCGATAGCTTTCTTTGAGTAATTCCATAGCTAACCACCAGATATCTTCACATTTCTGGCGAATAGCGACCTGCGCCTGAGCTTGCGCCAGACGGAAAATATCTTGATTAATGCTCATGGTTTACCTTGCGATAATTAAGCCTAAAGAGATAATTACAAAGAGAAGTAGGGCGCTGAATATAGCGTCTATGTTCATGCGAAATTCTCACTATTGAGATAGCGATTGTTATTTGGTTTCTCTGGTGTTGGTGCGGTGGGTTACTGCTGAGCGAGGGTTGCCATACTCCCTCCGTTATTAACTAAATACGATGCTAGTTGCTGTTTGATAGGTCGTAAAACACGCCGTAGGTTATCTCTTCAAAGCAATCTGGAATGCTTGGTTGCTTATCCATGCCTCTTTCATGGTTTGGTATGGCGCAAATAAGAAAGCTTTTATCGTCTTGTGGATACCCGACAATCGTCTCTAGCATTTGCATTCCAGCACCACTGCCATGTTTGCTTATAGTGCAACATTGAATATCGAACTTATTGATGATGTAGTCTTTAAAGCATGGTAAATCTTTGAGCTTCTTATTGAGTTCATCTTTCGTTGCGTCTAACGTGGCGTTAAACTCTTTACCTTTCTTCGAGTTAGCTTTCGCTCGAATAACTTTTAACTCACTAGTTTGCTGAGATTCCTTAACTGCAAAATCAAATTCTTTATCTACGGCAAAAGCAAATGCTCTAATTGTCGTACCATTTTCCCCCCATGAATTACTAAAGCTAACGCCTTTACCCCCAACGCTTTCAATGGCCTCCTTGAGGAGTTCATGCCGTTTAGCTTGGATTTCATCAGTTTCTTTCATAATTTGCTCGGTGGCTTCTTTGCTAATTTTATAAAATCGATAATCCCTTGGTTCCATCTCTATCTCCTATCTATTAATCAACTCACCACAGCCCACTGAATGGACTGTAATTAGTTAACTGTGTCTAATTTAGGTAATAAAAAACCCCGCAGTTGCGAGGTCTTATAAATGGAAGTTATTTGCTGGGTAATTTACTTAACAAGTTGAAGGTTTGCTTGATATTTTCTTGTGGCATTTCCATCTCCCTTAATAGCTTCCATGAAAAATCCGTTATCAAAAGTAAATGCTCTCATTTCATCTACTGGTATATGTAGTTGATTAAGAACTTCCATTGGTTTAACACCAGAGCTTCTTAATGCTGAAAATACTTTATCAATAATTATTGATTTTTCTCTTGATTCAATGCCTTCTGGCTCAGAGGTTCTAAAACCTCTTTTACTAAGTTCTATACATAATTGCCTATGGTGCCATTCTGTGGATATCCCTAAATCAAAAGTCCTCCTAACTAAGGCTGCTAAGGATACTTTCCAATGTTTCTTTAGCTGAATTAATTGATCTAAAGAAGGCATAAATGGAATGATGGATTTAACGCTTTTTTCTGGCATTAAAAATGCTGAAGCAAACCTATCAGCGTCAACTTCCGCTTCTCTTCCGTTATTACTAGAATGCTTATGCAGAACTAGATGACCCAATTCATGGGCTGCGTCAAATCTACTTCTTTCTGGTGACTTCATGGTATTTAGTAGAACAAATGGCTTTTCGTTCATCCAAAATGAGAATGCATCCACTTCCTTGCAATTTTCAGCTAAAGAAAAAACTCTGACGCCGTTCATTTCTAACAGATGTACCATATTAGATATAGATAACTCTCCAATCATCCAATGCTCTCTAAGGGACATGGCTGCATCTTCTGGGCTGCATGTCGAGTCGAAGCTATAATCTGGTATATTTGGGGTTGGTAATTTAAATTTTGTCTCCATCCATTCAGTTATATCCTGAACTAGTACGCCAGCGCTTATGGCTGCGTTCTTTTTTTGTGCACTAAGTTTTGACATTGCTCTAAAGCTCACTGCTGAGTCTTCTAAGTCATGTCTGTTTTCACGCTCAAAAAATGACACTGGATAACCTAGCGCTACTGCTATTTTATTAATACTTTCATTTGCTACTTGCTCAAACTCACCAGATCTTTCATAGTTTTCATAAGTTGAAATTGTTCTACTTGTTAATCCAGTTTTTTCGGCCAATGCTTTTTGAGTTAAGCCCCGCCTTTCTCTTGCTAAGCGTAATCGTTCTGAATTAAGCATGATTCATAGTTAACCTGTTTTTAAAATATCGATATCAATCTCAGGCGTGAATTCGGGCTCCATCCCAAGATTAGTAATAGGATCTATTGGTTTAGTGTTGAGAATTAATCTTGTTGAAAAACCATTTATGAAGTTTTTTGAGTTGTGTGTGGTCGCTTTTGATAGCTCAGCTTTTACTTCCCACTGAAATTCACTTACTTGATAGACGTAATGCAAAAGACACCAAATGTCTAATTCATTTTCTTCGTCTTTTTTTTCGTCAATGACTGGAAAATTGAAGGCTATTTGATTGTCTTCATAATCTAGTTGAATTTGATTTAGGTTATTATCAAGAGATAAACCTAAAACATCTAAAGTCCATTCACCTTTTGCATTTTTTGATTGTGGGTAAGCATTTACAATGCCAGTATGTTCATTTCCACTACAAACGTAGATCGCAATCTTTCCATTCTCAGTTAACTCAAGGCCTTGACTGTATCGGCTTTTAAAGCCTTTATGCCTTAAAATATCTCTTGCAGAGCGTACAGCTTCTTGAAAAAAGAGGGTTCCTCTTGCATTCTTTACATCGTCACTTGTGGCAGATAGAAGTTTGCTTAATGCTTTAGATAAGATTAGGCATAATTCATCCTGAGTTAAATCAAGATGGTTTAAATGATAATCAACTTCACTTGTTTCGTGGAGGGTTAGTTTCTCAACTACATTCTCAGTATTATTCATATAATGTCCCTATTGTGATTTCCTGTTTTTATACCTCATTTGAGGAGGGAAAACAAGAAATATCAACTTCGGACTAAATAATCTTACCTCCTATTAATATTATTCTTGACCCATCCGTGGGCTTTACCTCGCCGTCACCCCGAACTCACGGCTCGGCTGTTTTGTTTTAACTCCTGAAAATACTGCTACATTAGGTAAGCAACAGTTATCTACCGATGGTTGGTATTTAGGTTCAATATTTCTAGTGACTGGTATATGACTTAATGACAGTGTTTTTTCTACTGGTGTAAGTCTTTTCTCCTGAGGAAATACTGATTCTAATTTCAATTCAATATTCTTTTTTGCAATAGCTTCTGCTCTCCGTCTGGCGTGACGTCTATTTGCAGATACTCCACGTAAAAACTCAGGCTTGCGTGACTTTTTGACTGTAATAGTTGCCATGTATCCTCCAAACAGTTGGCTTTTGTGAGCACAGGGATCGAAACCATGTTATTTCTGTTTATACATGGGATGTTCTCCATGTCGGGGCAAATCTCCCTATGGTGGGGGTGAATACCCTGTGCTCATTAAAACCTTCTGAGAAGGTTGACGCTTTATCAGCGTCACCGTTCTGATAGCTAATACACAGCTCGCCATCATCGTTGTTAAAGAACATCAACGTGCTGTGTTCCGTTGATGGATAGTATATTCACAAATTGTGATTTTAATGTCAACCACAAAATGTGTTTATTTGTTTGTTTTTAAATTAAGTTGATGATTTGAAATATAAAATAAATGACAAATAAACACGAAATGTGTTGCTGGTCACATAAGATTGGAATGCAGATCACTTCTTTGGAGGGGAGAGGGCACAAAAAAGCCCTCGTGGGGAGGGCTGGGGTTAGTGTTTATTTGGTAGCTCAGGTCTTCTCACTGCTTCAAGAAGTTCATTTATATTATTAAATTTCTTGCGTTTAAGGTATCCGGGTAGGTTTTCTATTGAGTAATTAGCATATAGCCATTTTCTAAATAAACCCAACGCTTCAATTGGATAAATCCATGGCTTTACAAAACTATTAGCAATGGACTGTCTATAATTACCAGGGAATGTGTGATCATATCGCACTCTTGGCCCATACTTTTTTTCTAATCCATTATCTTCCCAGTAGCGTCCCCATATCTGTCCAACGCTATTGTCAGGCATTGTTGTATCATCAATAGGAAGCCCTCCATTAATGAGGTGTATGATTAAATCGGCTACTTCTCTAAATACTGAAAAATAATTAGCTGGAAGTTGGTCGTTAAGCATCACCCTTTCTTGGTAGCTAATGAATGATGGATTGAGTTGTTGTTGTGGGTTATATCCAGTCTTCTCATAGATAAATCTAGTGAATGAGTCTCTAGCTAAAATTCTATAGTTTTCTCTGGCTTTGTTTTGATTGCCTGTGCCGGTTGCATCAAGGGCGTAATATTCAAGTATCGCCATACATACAGAGCCAGTATATGCGTGATTTTCACCACCAACACCCCAGATTCTAACTATTAAATCTTTATTTGTATAACCCTGAGCAACTAATGATTCCTGTATCTTTCTTCCTCTAGGTCGGTGTTTCTCCATCTGCCAGTTTGATGCAAGTCCTTGTATGACCGATGGCGCAACACCGCACATCATGGCTAAGCCTCGCATAGTTAAATAGGGTGTTCCATCGCTTAACACACCCATTTGGATACCTTCAATCTCAGCTTCTTTTACTGGTCTAAGTGGTAAATTTAACTGATCACCACTTGACGGTAAATTACCTCTATTCAATTGATTCTCCTAGTTATTTTATGTTCTCCAAATGGGTGTTCCCCACACCCTAAAACGTGTCGTCAGGCCATTGTGACTTGATTACCTTACCTATGATTGTGCAGTTCCCGTTAATAGGGATCAGCTCAAAACGGGGGTTTAATGGCTCTAGATATGATGTCCCACCATCTCTAATCAATCGCTTGAATGTGAACTCATCATTTAGCAAACGAGCAACACAGAAATCTCCGAACTCTACCTCTTCCTCTGGATCAACCAAGATAAGCATTCCTTCAGGAAAACTTGGTTTACCTCCTGGTGGTGCTGTCATAGATTGCCCCTCAACCTCTAACCAGAAGGCGCGCTCACTAGCTTTCTTAGCTGTTGGTATCCACGACACAGCATCTTTCTGAGTGTATGAGTTAAATTCTGTTGAGAAAGCGCCAGCTTGTACCTTTGTGAATAGAGGGTATTCATAATTCTTGATCACTTGATCACTTTGACTGCCAAACATTAATTCAGCAGGTGATATACCAAGGGCTTCACTTATAACAATTGCATCATCAGCGCTAATCTTACGCTCTCCAAGCTCATAGTTTCCTATTCTGGACGCAGCAGAGTAGCCACACAATTTAGCTAATTGAGCTTGACTTAACCCTCTTGATTCACGAATGGATTTTAACCTTTCGCCAATAACTTCATTTACTTTTTTCATGTATACCTTTTAACACAAACCGTGATAAATGTATTTAAACGTTTTGTGATTGACAGTTAATCACATATTGTGTGTAATAGGGGTATAAACAAGGAGGATACACACATGAATAACATCGCAGAACAGCGAAAAAAATTGGGAATTTCTCAAGCTGTTTTAGCTTCATCAATAGGGTGGGGGCAGTCACGCATTGCCAACTATGAGTTAAATATTAGAACTCCTAGCTTAAATGACTGCCGAGCCATTGTTGAAGCATTACAAAAATTAGGGGCAAATTGTTCTTTAGACGACGTTTTTCCTCCAAAAGTAGCTTAATTTCACCACGTTCTTTAACAACCGCAGGATTTTTGACTGCTACGGAGTCGCTGATAAAGCGACAGATTTACCCACTAAATAACAATCCGCTCATATGGAATGAGCCACGGATCATTACTGCTGTTCCCAATATGGGAAGTAATCACATAACGGAGTATGAACAATGGAATACACAAAAACACGCAAACAATTCATTTCAAATCACTTGATGGCTTCAGCATTACAAGCATTGAGAAGTAAGACTCAATCGGTAGTGGCTAAAACATTAGGTGTTCATGACTCAACTATCCTGCGCAGAACAGAAAAATATCCTGAAATATGCGAGACATTAGTCGCATCGGGAATAGTCGATTTTGTGATGGAGGGAGAGAGAAAAATATCAGAGGAAGAATATCGCTTTTTGTGGAAACAAATAGGTGAGCTTTCACAGATGAGAACAAAAGAAAACGCCCCGATTGTTGTAGCAACCGAGGCGCATTAATAAATGGACTTAACCATTTAACTTAACAAATATACTGTATCAATAACCAGTATTAAAGGGAAGCTGATTTTGAGCTTTCCTTTGGTCATTAATAAATCAATGAGGTCATTATGAATCAATTGAATAACTTAGTAAATACTGGCGAACCAACGATGAGTAGTTTAGAAATTTCAGAGTTGGTTGAGTCAAGGCATGACAAAGTTAAACAATCAATCGAACGCCTTGCAAAACGAGGTGTTATCAAACTCCCCCCAATGGGGGAAGTTAAAAATCACTTAAACCAAACAGTTTCTGTATATCAAGTAAACAAGAGAGATAGTTACGTTATCGTTGCTCAGTTATCACCTGAATTCACAGCAAGACTAGTTGATAGATGGCAAGAGCTAGAATCAAAACAGTCTTTCATTCCTCAATCCTTACCAGAAGCATTGCGCCTCGCCGCTGACTTAGCAGAGCAAAAGCAAATTGCAGAACAGAAATTAGCAATCGCAGCGCCTAAAGCTGAATTTGTTGATCGCTATGTTCAAGCAACTGGCTTACTGGGTTTTAGAGAGACAAGCAAATTATTAAAAGTGAAAGAGAACTTCTTTAGAGAGTTTCTACTTTCAAAACGAATTATGTACAAACTGGCTGGAAAATTAACACCTTATTCAGAGCACCTTGAAGCAGGACGTTTTGATGTAAAAACAGGTGAGAATCAAATCAACGGTCACGCTTACATACAAGTTAAATTCACACCCAAAGGAATTCAGTGGATCGCTGGGTTACTAGCTAGAGAGCAATTGGAGGCAGCATGAGCATGATATTAATGGCAAAAGCCATGCAGTTAAAAGTAGGTAATCCATCAAGAAAGCTCGTATTAATAAAATTAGCTGATAATGCCAACGATAAAGGCGAGTGCTTCCCATCTTATCAGCATGTAGCAGATCAGTGTGAAATTAGCAGAAGAAGCGTTATCAATCATATTGATGCGTTATGTGAACAAGGCTTGGTAAGAAAGGTTTACAGAAGCGGTGAAAAAGGTAATTCATCGAATATTTATATACTCAACTTAGATGGTGCAAAAACTTCACCCCATAGTGAAAAATCTGCACCAGAGGTAGTGAAACAGTTTCACCAACCTAGTGAAAAATCTGCACCATATAGTGAAAATATTGCACCAGCCCCTAGTGAAAAATCTGCACCCAGAACCAGTCACTCTTTTGAACCAGTCAATGAACCTATCATTGAACCTAACACCCAAGCCGAAAACACGGCTTGTCCTAGTGAGCCAGAAAATCAATCTGCAAGTATTCACCAAATGTCTAGCAAGTACGCATTCGAGGGAGAAGTGATCCGCTTAAACCACAAAGACTTTGCTGAATGGCAAGCGTTGTATTCAAATATCGACTTGGTGCATGAGCTAAAACGACTGGATATCGAATTCAGATCCGCTAAGCCTAAAAACTGGTTTATCACTGTAAGCCAGAAGTTAAATTACCAAAACAAAAACTCAGGTCATTCATGGAAAGCCACGCCACCTAAGCGAGCTGTAAACGAGAATTTTGCATCCAAGGACTACGGTAAAACGGATGCGCCAACATGGATGAATTAAATCATGAACCTATCAGACAAAATCGAGCAAATCGAAAGGCAACTTGAAAATCTAAGCAAACCGCCAGCAGAAATACCGAACACAGAAGTAACGATTGTTGAATTGACCTGCTCGAAGCATGGCGCATATCAAGCTAGAACTCGCTCAAGTAAAACCGTGATATCAATTCCATCACGACCAACACCTTGTCCACATTGCCTCATGGAAGAACTAGAAACCATGAAGCTGGAGCAACGTGATTCAGATATGCGTTTCAAAAAGAAACTCACTGAGAAACTCCTTGATGATTTGCATGTCCCAGAGCGCTTTAAATCTTGCACGCTGGATAACTACGAGGCTGTGAACAAGGACGCTCAATACAATCTCAATGTCTGCAAAGCCTACGTTAAAAAATGGGAAGATCGCCTAAAAAATGGCGGTGGTTTAGTGATGTGCGGAAAGCCTGGTACGGGTAAAAATCATCTGGCATTAGCTATTGCGAAAAGTGTCGTTGAGGATTATCAAAATTCTGCGTTGTTCACGACAGCCTTGCGAATTGCAAGAAAGTTTAAATCTACTTGGAGTAAGAACTCTACCGAAACAGAGTTTGAAGTTATTCGGATTTACACAAAACCAGATTTGTTAATCATTGATGAAGTTGGTGTGCAGTTTGGCACTGAGGCGGAAAAGTTGATCCTATTTGAAATCATCAACACTCGTTACGAGAAGATGAAGCCAACAATTCTAATCAGCAACCAAACCAGAGAGGAATTAGGCGCATTCATTGGAGAGCGAGTTATTGACAGGATGAATGACGGCGGTGGTTGTACGCTGGCTTTTACATGGGATAGCTACCGAACCAGAAAGCAAGTTGCTTAACACGCAAGAGGATTTTTAGATGAATGAACTTAAGAAATGCCCGTTTTGCGGGAGTAATAACGTAGAAGCTTTTTGTCAGTATGAAGAAGATTGCCCTGATCGTTCAGCGATAGTGCGTTGTCATAATTGCGATGCACAATCAGCTCAAATGATTGGGAAAGGTAAAATAGCTATGGCAATCGCGGCATGGAACAGGAGAGCTAACAGTGAGTGATAAGAAATGAGCATTTCAGCAATCACAACAATCAGATGTTTTTTCACTGGTCATAAATTCGAAAAGCAAGAAAACTGCTGTAATGACGGATCATATTTCTTTTGCTCTCGATGTGGCATGACACTGTGGAGATATAACATTAAATACAGGAGGTAACTTGGAAGCAGATTTCCTCTTCCACGAATCAACCAAAAATACCGCATGGCAACACCTCAAAGAAGTTCTAGCAACAAACCAACCACACAGAATCATTATCAAGCCTTGGAAAAACAAGCGTTCGCTATCTCAGAATTCCACTTTTCATTTGTGGTGCACAGAGATAAGCAAATACCTGTGTAAGAACAACGCCAATTATACACCAGAAACCGTTAAGGAAATGCTTAAGCATACATTCCTAGGTTATGAGGTGGTCGATATGGTTGACGTTACTACACAGCTTACAGAGCGCGTAAGAACACTTCGGAAAACATCAAAACTTGATACGGGTGAAATGTTCCACTTCATGGAACAGGTTGAACGCTGGGCGGTAGGTATAAATTGTTTCGTGACGATACCTGATAACTCTCAATATATGGAATTAAAAAGGAAACAAAATGAGTAAATACGACAGACCATGTAAAGGCGTAACAATCGATGTGTATGACGTTTTAAAAGCCTTTGAAGTAACTAACCCAGCATTACAGCATTTAATCAAGAAAGCTCTCTGCGCTGGATTGAGAGGGCACAAAGACAAAGAACAAGATTTATGTGAAGTGCTGGCATCAGCAAAACGGGCTATTGAATTGGAGGCTGAAAAATGACTGAAGAACAATATAAAACTTATGCGCAAGTGATAGTGGTTGGTCGTGAATATATCTCATTTAATCACAACACCATTTCAGCGGTAACAGGATTAACACCCGCGAGAGTCGGAACTATTTTAAGAAAGTTACTTGCATTTAAGTGTGTAGAACATGTTGAAACAAAGAGCCGTAAACGCACTCGCCCAATCAATAACTACGCCGTTACAGACGATGCAATTACTCGACTGAGAAGCCAGTTTGAAAAAGAGCGCCTGGCTAACCTTCCGCTCTTTCCAAAAGCTAAAAAGGTTGAAGAAAAGAAACCTAGAAAAATAATGAATGATTTCTTATGCGGTCCAGTGTTTGTCAAAAAGGCGAATACAGCAGGCATGGGTAATCCGATGTTGATGAAGCTTGATTCTTTATTAAGTGGGGTGAGAGTGTGAAAACAAAGTCAACAAAAATGGAACTGGTTAAGTTTGAAAGAAACGAAAACCTATTTCTTAAGGAATATAACGTTACTTACAATAGTGAGAATACAAAGTTAGAACAGAAAATATCTATCGCCAGAGATAACTTTGGAAAGTTTGAGGTAGATATTGAAATGGATGGATTCCCTCGCATTGGTGATGAAACCGAAGCACTGCTCAAATACGGAGAGTGGCTAGAGCGATTAGGTATTGCCATTAAACGTGAAGCTAAACGTGCGGTAAAGCGAGGCGTTCAATGAACTGCATGTCATGCAATAGACAGCTAACGGATGAGGAAATTTACGTATGCGATGAGTGTGTAAATGAATATCCGCATCTTGAGGTGATGGAAATAGTGAAAGGAGAGGGAGATGGCGAACTTACGCAAAGAAGCTCGAGGCCGTGAATGCCAAATAAGAATACCGGGTGTATGTAATGGTAATTCTAAAACTGTCGTCTTAGCTCATTATCGAATGTCTGGCATTTGCGGTACTGGAATAAAACCTAATGATGCCTTTGGCGCTTGGTCGTGTAGTTCCTGTCATGATGAAGCAGATAGGCGTACTCATTATGTTGATGCTGAATACGCAAAACAATGCCATCTAGAAGGCGTTATTCGCACCCAGGATATTCTCATCAAGGAGGGTAAGATTAAGGTATGAACGAGTATCATTTAAAACTACCGTGGCCGCCGCAAACAAATCATCTATACACAATAGCAAGAGGGAGAAAAGTAAAAAGCACGAAAGGTAGAGATTTCAACAATGCAGTAATCAATCAAATCACCAAAGCAAATCAGCAGTACAACCTATCTGGCAAGTTAAAAATCAAGATTGTTGCCAACCCTCCAGACCGAAGAAAACGTGACTTAGACAACCTCCTTAAAGCCCCATTAGACGCACTGACGCAAAGCGGTGTAATTGCTGATGACAGTATGTTTAAAAGCATAAAGATTGGCTGGGGTGAAAAAGTTAAAGACGGCTCATTAGATATCAGGATATGGGAGATAGATGATGTTTACTGACTTAATCTCAGCTATTGAAGAAGCAAGATATTTAAAATCTCAATCGGGTGGTCGAGTTAACTTTTGCATAATTCAGATTGCTGAATGCATGGAAATATTATGCGGATTAATGGATGGCGTCAGAGTTCTATATACAACGGCTAATGATAGTTATCACACAGTATTACCGGAGGTGAGATGAGCTATATCGGAGAAAAGGAATTAACAGATGAGCAATTTCGCTGGCTTGATGGTTGGTTAAATTTGTGGGGTGCTTGGGTATATTCTGGCCGTATCGATATTCGCATGATCAACATGATTTATAAATTCATGCAAACAGTAGAGCCAAGTAAAAACCCATCAAGACCTATGTGCAATGACGATGAAGGAATGTTGATTTCTCAGGTCGTAGATTCAATCATCGCCACTGACGAACAGGCTTATGGAATATTACTCAGTTATTACGCTCATGGCTCATCTAAGTTGTCGATTGCATCTTACTATCACCGAGTTGCAAAACCACGCAAAATGAATACAAGGTCGGGAGGGAAGCTAAAGAAACCTGCGTTAATTACATTAAGGCGAGAGGTTGATGAAAAACTCAAAGCTACACAGTGGTTATTGCATGAACCTCTGCGAAATGCAATGAATAATCGTAAACGTGTAGCTAAAGTGAAGAAAATAACTGAACTTTGCTATTGACATAAATGAGCAAATGAGCAACAATTATAAGGTAAGTTGCTTTACGTGACTCTTAAGTTTACTTACCTAATTCAAGACCTCGCTTCGGCGGGGTTTTTTGTTATCTAGCGCACTCTTGATTTTGGAGAGTTGTGTGATTAGGGACACCAGATGATGTTTTGGTCGACGGATATCTGGTGTCCCTTTCTATTTTAATTACCTCGAATTCGAGGGAGTAATCTATTGATATTATTCCGTTATGGGGATTCCCATAACGCTAATTAAACATGTAAGTAGTCATTACAAGTTCACATGTTCGGTTATTCCGAACAACTCATTTTGAAGATCGCTTAGGCGGTCTTTTTTCGTATATGCCGACCACAGAACAATTACCCTCGTTATCACGTTCATATAAGAGCTGTGAGTCGGCACCTTATTAACTAAATTCCTCCAGAAAGGAGGCGGTATGACACGAATGGATGAAAACAATAAATTCAGTGCCACCGCATGGGGTGTCATATTCGCTATCTCCCTATACGGCGGATTGGCTAGGTATATTATCGACAATAAACGCAATGGTTATCGGTGGAGTTGGGTAGGGGCAATTATGCAAATGTTCGTATCTGGCTTTGCTGGAATGATGGGAGGGCTTATATCAATAGAGCTTAACGCCTCATTCTACTACACATTATTTACGGCTGGCTTATGTGGTTCTGCTGGCTCTTTAGCATTGGATTTCTTCTGGGATAAATTTACAGGAGGTAAAAGGTGACTAATTTTAAATTCAGTCAGCGCAGTGAAAATAATCTCAAGGATGTTAATTCTGACTTAGTGAGAGTTATTCGTAGAGCTTTAGAAATAACGCCTGTCGATTTTATTGTTATTGAGGGATTGCGAACTCAAGCGCGACAAAAAGAAATGGTTGCTACGGGTAAATCACAAACGATGAGCAGTCGTCACATAACAGGTCATGCAGTCGATATTATTCCCGTCAATACAAAGTGGCAGATTGAAGAGTTCAAGCCTTTACTGGAAGCAGTTAAACAAGCCTCTGACGAGTTAGGTGTTAAGTTACGTTTCGGTATTAATTGGAAGAATGATCCATCATTACCAATTGAAACTAAATTTATAGACTGTCCACATGTTGAGATACCCGCATGACAATAATGGCTAAGGTATTGGCTGGACTATTGGCAATATCGGCATTCTGGCTCTGGTGGGTAATAGATGATTACAACAAATTAAGCAAAGACTACAACACAGCAACCCTTCAGTTATCACAACAAGTCGACATCAACAAAGACTACCAAGCCCGTATCACTCGATTAAACCAACTCGATATTAAATACACTCAGGAGTTAGCCAGTGCAAAGAATGAAATCAATACTCTTCGTGATGCTGTTAACACTGGTTCTAAGCGGGTGTACGTCAAAGCCGAGTGTCCAGCAGTCACCGAGAATCCCACCGAAAGCGGAAGCAATGAAACCTCCGCACGACTTAACAAAGCAGTTGAACAAGATTATCTACGTCTCAGAGAAATGATAGTAGAGAACGAACAGCAAACTTTGTATTTGCAGAATTACATTAACACTGAATGCCTCGTTCAATAGCGGGGCTTTTTTATACGCATTTCACTGGCGCATTCACCGCGCAATCAAAAACACTCACAGAACCTTACAGAAAGTCGAGCCTGAGAAAAACCGTTAATGGTGTTTTCTGTGGGGCGGTTATTTCTGGTGAACAGGTTCGCTTTTCTATAAGGAAATACACCATGAGCAAATCATTAGTTTTTAAAGGTAACGAAATTACTCCATTTGATAATGGTGATGGAAAGATTTGGTTTACCAGTTCTCAGATGGCAAAGCTTCTTGAATACAAAAATGAGAAGTCAGTAACCAATCTATATAACGCAAATAAAGATGAATTTTCTGATGACATGACAATGGTCACTGAAACAATGACCAATGGAATAAACAACAACTTACGTAAGAAAAAGGTCAGGATCTTCTCTGTTAGAGGTGCGCATTTAATCGGAATGCTAGCTAATACAGATGTAGCGAAAGCCTTGCGTCGCTGGTTGCTCGATCTGGCAGAGAAAGAAGCTAAGCCTCAAACAGGGCTAGCAAACCTTGATATGGATGAACTTAAAAGTCTAACTATCAATGAAATGCAAAATAGACTTGTGGTGGCTGACAATTGGTCATTTGAGAATTTTGGCAAAAAAGGTAGTGACTTAATGAACTTACGCAAGCGTCACTTAAAGAAAATACGAAAGGCAAAGAAAGCCATTATTGATTTGTCACAGCTAACCTTACCTGATATGGGCGAATTTCCAGATGGAGAAGAACCCGCATGAACCACGAACAATTCATAGAACAGAACGTACAGGCCGAGTTAAAAAAGCTCGGCTTTTCTTTGCCTGTCTGTCGTAGTGCAAGTTACATGGCGGTAGATCATTATCGCAGAAGTTCACAAGCGAGTAAGAAAGGCCGAATGTTTGACGACTGCTTACATATCGCCAAAGTGTGGGCGAGTAAGTTCGCCAAGGACAAGGTGTGACCAAACTAGAAAAAGTCCGTGTTTAAAAAAACTTAAGGAATGGATATGGGACAACAATCTAAGCAGGTTGGTTGCCCTAGCAAGCTGACTAATGAGCTAATCGCTAAGGCAAAGGAATACCTGTACGGCGGTTACAAAGAAAACGAAGGTCAGGTCATACCTAGTATTGCAGGTTTGGCGTGTTATTTAGGAATAGCTCGCTCAACAGTTTATGAGTACGGAAAGCAAGATAGTGAGTTAGGCCGTGAGTTTTCGGACACGTTAGATGGAATTATGGCATTTCAGGAAATGAAGTTAATTAATAGCGGATTGGCTGGCGACTTTAACGCAACAATCACAAAGCTAATGCTGGCTAATCATGGTTACTCTGAAAAGCAAGAAGTTGATCATCAATCATCTGACGGTTCGATGTCACAAGCGCCCACAAAAATAGTTCTGGTTGCCGGGGGTAATAATGACGGTAGCAAGGATTGAAATACCGCCTAAATTAATTCCAGTTTTCAGTGGTAATTACCGATATCGAGGCTCAAAGGGTGGGAGAGGATCAGGGAAAACGAGAACATTCGCCAAGATGACCGCTGTACGAGGGGTTATGTTTGCAGAGTCTGGAGTGGAGGGTGTAATTCTCTGCGGTCGTGAATATATGAACTCACTTTCCGATTCTTCGATGGAAGAAGTTAAGCAGGCTATCCGCTCAGAGCCGTGGCTAGATAATTACTACGAAATTGGTGATAACTTCATTCGAGCCAAGAATCGCAAAGTCTGGTATGTATTCTCTGGCTTGCGTCATAACTTAGACAGCATCAAATCTAAGGCAAGAATACTGATAGCTTGGATTGATGAGGCTGAATCAGTATCTGAAATAGCATGGTCAAAGCTGATCCCGACTGTTCGTGAGGAAGGTTCTGAAATATGGGTAACATGGAACCCTGAGCGTGACGGTAGCGCCACTGATAAGCGTTTCTGTAAAAGCCCACCAGATAACTCAATGATTGTTGAAATGAATTATGACGATAATCCGTGGTTTCCGTCAGTGCTTGAAGAGGAACGTTTGAGCGATCAATCACGCTTAGATCCAAACACTTACGCATGGATATGGGAAGGCGCTTATCTTGAAAACTCCGACAAGCAAGTGTTGGCGAATAAATACGTAGTTCAATCATTCCCTGATGATTTATGGCAGAAAGCAGACAGATTGCTATTCGGTGCAGATTTCGGTTTTGCCAAAGACCCGAATACATTATTACGCCAGTTTATTCTAAATGACTGCTTGTATATCGAATATGAGGTTTATGGTGTAGGCGTTGAGCTTGACCATATGCCAGCGTTTTACGACAAGATACCAGAATCCCGTAAGTGGCCGATTAAAGCAGACTCCGCGCGACCTGAAACAATCAGTTATTTAAAACGCCAAGGTTTCAATATCTCTGCTGCCAAGAAATGGCAAGGTAGCGTAGAAGATGGCATCACACATCTACGCGGATTCAAGCAGATAATCATTCATCCTCGCTGTAAAGAAACAGCAAAAGAAGCCCGTCTTTACTCGTATAAAACAGACCGGATTACAGGTGAGGTTCTTCCCGTTATTGAGGATAAGAACAACCACTGCTGGGATGCAGTTAGATATGGGCTGGATGGGTATATCACACAAAAATCTGTAGTTGGAATGTTAGTTAGAAAACGTTAATGAGGGCAAAAATGGAAGTAAATCAACAACGGCTGTCATTAGCGGTTAATAACGCATTGAAAGCCGTACAAAGAGCTAGAATGTCTTACGTTCAGTCGCTAGGCACTGGCAACACTAAAAGGCCTCGAATATGGAATGAGTTTGGCTGGCCTGAAAATCTAAACTTTGATGATTTTTACAGGCTATATGATCGAAATGCGCTAGGCGGTGCTGCGGTTGATAGATACATATCTGGATGTTGGATTGATTACCCTGAAATATTCGAAGGGGACGAAGAGGCAGACCAAGACGGCTCAACTGAATGGGATAAAGGCCTTAATAAGCTACTCAAAAAACACTGGGAACAGGTTGTAGAGGCTGATAAGCGCAATTTAATTGGTAGATATTCTGGCTTAATCATTCAGATTAAAGATAACAGACCCTGGAATGAGCCAGTAGATGCTAGTATTGTTAAAAAACTAAAAGATAAGGCTATTGTTCGTTTAATCCCCGCATGGGAAGCACAGCTTGATGTTAAAACTTGGGATGAAGACCAAGAAAGCGAAAACTACTCCATGCCAACGATGTATTCGTTTACTGAAATGGCAGTGGGAGATGATAGTGACGGGTCACCATCTCGAATAATTGATATTCATCCTGATAGAGTTATAACACTTATTGAAGGTGCTGCTGATGGTAAAATGGCATCCGGCGTATCTTTACTGAGAAAAGGCTACAACAAACTACTCGACATAGAAAAGGTTTCTGGTGGTAGTGCAGAGGGATTTCTTAAAAATGCCAGCAGACAACTTAACTACGCATTCAGTAAAGAAACGGATTTTAATGCACTAGCAGAGGCGTTAGGAACGAATATAGAAGGGCTTCCAGATGCGCTTGATGAGCAGGTTCGACGGCTAAATCAAAGCATTGATGCCTCAGTATTAATGCAAGAAGGCTCGGCAAGCGTGCTTTCTGTTGCTGCTGCCGATCCCGAACCAACATGGCGTACATTGTTAGCTGAGTTTGCGGCATCAATCAACATGCCTGTTAAGGTGCTTATTGGTCAGATTACAGGTGAACGCGCTTCAACTGAGGACATGAAAGATTGGGCTAGAACCTGTAAATCAAGGCGTGAAGGGTTTCTCTCAAAAGTCATTACTGGCCTGATCCACCAATTTGGAAAACTTGGCATTATTGAGCAAAAAGATGAGATAACAGTAAGTTGGTCTGATTTGCTCGCGCCTAGCCAATCTGAAAAGCTGGATAACATGAGTAAGGCTGCTGATGTTGCAATGAAGACGCAAAACTCATTCGGGCGCTCAGTTCTAATGGAGAACGAGATTAGGGCACTTGGCGAGTATCCAACATTGCCAGAATTTGAGAACAGCGAGCCGCCAGAGTCAGGCACCAAAGGAGACCCGTTAGTCGATGATGAAGAATCAAAAGATAGGGTCGCCGATAATACCAAGGAATAAGGCCGACCCAACACAATCAGGACGGCAAGTTAGAAAGATGTTCCGTGATATTGATAATCGGTATTACGAACTCAAGAAAGCACTCAAGCAACTCTTCGACCTGTCATTTGTTGGCAGAGAGAAAACGCAATCACCCACTCAAAGCTACATACTCTCTAAAAACTCACAGGATGATCCTGACACGATTTTTAAGGTTAATGCGGGCGTTTATGTATATGACCTAGCGGAGCGACCCACAGAGTACGCTAGATTCCTTGAAAGACTGCAATCAATACTTGATGACTACCTACTCGAAGGTGGCGACGAGCGATTGTGGGCGTTTGGGTATGTATCTGATGAGTATGAGCGTGGCACCTTGAATGCTTACACTAACTTATCCGTTCAATCCGAAGTCTATGCACAGCAAACAACACTTACTTACCTACTGTCACAGCCTGCCTATCAAAATCAGGTTGCAGCGGCGTTTATCTCTACATATAGCGATTGGCGCGGTCTGTCTGATGCTGCACGCACTGACTTGGCTAATGTTATCGGTACATCGATAGCTAGAGGCATAAATCCACGCGAAACAGCGCGGATAGTTAGTCAGCGGTTAGATGTATCGATGACCCGAGCAAAGGCTATAGCGCAAACAGAGCAAGTAGGCGCACTTCGTAGAGCAAACTGGAACGAAACGACATGGGCTAGTGAAAGGTTAGGGCTGAAAACTGGCATCTTATGGATATCAGCACTTAAGCCAACCACCAGGCCAAGCCATGCAGCACGTAGCGGGAAGATATTTTCTGTTGAGGAAGTGGAGTACTTCTACTCAATCAATGGCAATCGTTATAACTGCTACTGTGCTAATCAACCAGTATTGCTTAATGAAGATGGCACGCTGCATAACCCTAGCATTTTAGACAGGCTCATTCAGTCGCGTGATGAGTGGGAAGAAAAGCTAACAAACAAAGAGGCTGAATAATGGCTGACATTATTAAGAATCAAATAGTTAATGGATTAATCCCTATCTCACATAACGGTCGAATTACCGCCTGCACATCTGATGGAAAAGTTATCGGAGGTATCATTAGCTGTAGCGTTGAAAGCGATTGCCGCGACATTGTGAGAATGACGTTGACTGTCGAAGTTCAAAATCGTGAAGGTAACTTGGTAATAGGTCGATTTAGTAAGGTAGAAAAGCAGGAAATCGAAACAAACTTTTCTTTGAAGTAATCCATAAGAGGCCAACACATGAAGCTATCCAGCATTCATGTTAAATCACTGGCTGTCAATTCCTCCAATATCTCAACTGAAACTATCGATGGTGATGAGCATATCGTCATTCGCGGCGTTGTGCCTGTCATCGATGATGTTGTGATGAATGGGGGCTTATATCCAGCCAGTGAAATTAACAGTAGTTTTAAATCGATGGAGGGGCGGCAGTGTCCATATGGTCATCCTAAAATCGGCACTGATTATGTATCGGCAGACATGCCGCGGGCAGTAAACCAATATCACATTGGGGCATGGGCCGAAAACGTCCGTAAGGATGGCGAAAAGGTCATCATGGATGTGAAAGTAAATCGTCGATTTGCTGATGGCTGCGAGAAAGGGAAGGAATTCTTATCCCGAATCGATGGCATTGTCGCAGGAAACAGTGCTGACCCCATTCATGTATCAACGGGGTTATTGCTACAGCGCGAACAGAACAAAGGCAAGTCAAAGGGTAAAGCCTATACATGGGTAGCCCGAAACATGCAATTTGATCACATCGCTATTTTGCCCGCTTCGGAACCAGGAGCAGCTACGCCAGAAGATGGCGTGGGAATGTTCGTGAATAGTGAGGGTGAGAAGTTAGAAACTGAAGCGACAGAACTCATTGATGCGGCAAACTGCACACAAGAAGGTTTAATCAACAAAGCTAAGTTCTTTTTCGCTAACAGCTCACTTTCGTTTGATGAAATACATTCTGCATTACGTACTGCTTTAAAAGAAGTATACCCAAAAGACGAATGGCCTTATCCAGAGAGCGTCTGGCCTGACAAATTCATCTACTACACGTCAGGGAAAACATACCAACAAAAATATCTCATTGACGAAAACGGCCTAGCCGAACTCGTTGGTGAGCCTATCGAAGTTGTGCGCAAGCCAACAGAGTACGAAGTTAAAACCAATAAGGAAACTAACCCGATGAAAGAAATCATCACGAATGCGCTGAAGGCGAAAGGCATCGAAATAGAAGGTAAATCTGATGCTGAATTACTGGATGCGTACAACCAAATGAACGCCGAAGAAAAGAAAGAGGAAACGCCAGAAGAAAAAGCTGCGCGTGAGAAAAAAGAGAAAGTGGAAAAGGATAAATCCGACACTGCGAACAACAGTGAACTACAGCAACAAATCACAGCCGCTGTAAATGCCGCAATCGCTCCACTTCAAGCGCAGTTAAACGCCAGCGCAGACAAAGAAGTAAATGCTATGCGTGATGCTGTGAAAGCTAAATTCGCCATGTCAGATATCGCGGTTAACGCACTAAGTGGCGACCCACTGAAAGAACTATACGCTCAATGCAATGTATCTCATGGTCTGAATGGTTCATTCCAACAAGCCAATTCATCTCAATCAGTTTCAGATATGCCGGAGTAAAACATGGCGAATAAAAAACGTGTAATTCATGCGGGTGGTGTATTCACTAACCCATTGCTACACCGTGAAGGTGCGGCTGCGGCTGACACTAAAGCGGGTGTTATCGGTTTCTATGATGAGACCACTGCTAAATTCACGCCATCGGTTGATGGTAAAGAAGCGAGCATTTTGTATGTGGCCAACTTTGATTATCTGCGCTGCCAGACGGTTGATGATGCAATCAAAGCGGGTGATTGGGTGGTGGCAATTCAACCAATGCAAGGCCTGTTCTTAAATGTGCGTGCCGCTGCTGGTACCTACAAGAAAGGCCAAGCGGTTATTGTTGCTAATGGTCAAATCACACTGGCAACGGGTGCAGAAGGTGAAGCAGTATTTGCCTATGTCGAAGAAGATTCAGCATTAACTGTGAAAGACGGTGAGCTGGTTCGTGTTGTGTTCAAGTAAGGGGAACTGAATGTTTTATTTTTCAACTAAGAAGGCAACCGAAACCGGAAACCTTGAAGCCAACCAAGCGCAATTCGGTGCGTTGAGTTTAGAGCGTAATTCATCTGCTCAGGCTGTGGCTGACTTTATTTCTCGCGCTCGTAATGTGCCAGTTTTAGATGCCGCTAATGCGGTAGACGATATCAAACGCCTGTACAAAGCGTATGACCAGACTGTGTTAGCTGAATTCCAGCCAAACACTGAATTCACTTTGTTAAACGACCTTATGGGATTATCTCGCTCAGTTCGTATTGATGAGTCGGTCTATGAGTATGCACGTAAAGGTGGCGGCGGTGTGGCTCACACGTCAATGAGTGGGCAGGTCGGTGCATTACTTGAAGCTAGCGCTTATAGCTTCGATGGAACAATGGTGCCAATTCATGATACTGGCTTTAAGTTCACATGGCGTGATCCGATTTTCGGTAAAGGCTCTGCGCTGGCCTCGCTATCTGATGCACAGAAAGACTCTGTTGATACGGTTCGTCGTAAATACCTCGACTTTATTTGGAATGGTTTCCGTGATGCTGCTGGCAACTTTATTGCGTTTGATGAGAAAACCTTTAAAGGCTTGCGTAGTGATGAGCGTGTAGCTCAAGTGACATTGAATATCAATTTCGCAACTGAGCAAGATGGTAAAAAAATCCGCACCGAGATCATCAAACTGCGTGATGTTCTGAAGCTGCAAAACCTGCAATACGGCGAGCAAACTTGGTATGTCTCAGGCGAAATTCTGTCTAACTGGGAATCTGTCTACTTTGATGTTAACCAAACCCGCACCATTCTTGAGGAAATCAAGAAAATCACGGGCATTAAAGACATCAAAGAAGACTATGAGCTGAAAGGTAACGAAGTTCTGATTGTTCCGCTTGGTGCTGGTGTTATCGCTCCTATCGTCGGTCAGGCATTCGGTACTGTTGCAGACCCTCGTCAGTTCTACAACTCAGACTACGTATGGCGCACGTGGGGTGCTGCTGGCCTAATGGTTAAGCAAGACATCGCGGGTCACTTCTCAGTTATCCACGCTAAAGGCGCATAAGGGGGATTCATGGCACTGGTAAAGGTTATTTCAAGTAACTTCTTTGCTGGTGCCGACCTCAAAAAACAAGAGGTTGGCGCTCAGCTGGATGTCTCAGAAGAAACCGCTGAAACATGGCTACGGGCTGGTCTGGTAGAGCGAGTTGAAGAACGAAAACTCGAAGTCGCCACGCCAGAGAAGAAAAAGGGTAAAGGTAAGCCAGATGGTGATAACACTTGATGACGTAAAGCCAATGATAGCCGAGCTTGGGTTTACATTGCCTGATTCCGTGCTGTTGTTGCTACTGGATCAAGTGAATGCAAAATCTGAATGCTTGGCGGCTAACTATGATGAGTCGCTGCAAAAGCTGCTTCTAGTTTACGCAATGGTTCGCCTCGCCTCATTATCTGGCGCTCGAAAGATATCATCACAAGGCGCTCCTAACGGGGCGTCTCGTTCTTTTGCGTATGACTCTGCCGGTACTGATTATCTATTGAACCAGATCCGCACATGGGATAGTGCCGGATGCCTTGCTAATTTGCCATTATCTAGTAAAACGGTGGGCTTTTTTCGGGTGATTGGAGGTGTCTAATGAGTTCAGTTGCAAATTGGGCTTACACCTCATGGGCTACTTTATGGCGGCCAAACGGAAAAGATAAATACGGCAAAGTTACATTCTCTGAGCCGGTTCATTTCCTTTGTGGTTATGGTAGCGAGCTTAAATCTGGAAAGTTGGATATTGGCTCTGAAATCACCATCAAGCTAGTTTTCTGGACTGAATATGCAGATGCTAAAAAAGGTGACTTTATCGCTATCGGTAGGCGCTCAGGCGATCCGTTATCTACTGGTGCTGACGAAATCAAATTCATCAAACGTGATGAAGACTTATTCGAGCATATTGCGGATGACTACACTCTGATAACGGCGGTGTGATATGGGAGCAAAAGTAAGGGGCATTTCTCAGGCTAACGCAAACCTTAGAGCACTTGTTGGTGACATACAAGGTAAGAAAGTGATGAGAGCTATTCAGTCAGCTTTATTGATTGGTAGTGAGCTATCATTCTTATACACGCCGATTGGTGACACTTCAACCCTGATAAACTCACAATTCAGAGAGGTTAAGGTTAACGGAACATTAGTTACTGGTAGAGTTGGTTACTCCGCTAACTATGCAGTTTACGTTCATGATCCTAGAGTTAAACAAAAATTCAGACGCTCAACGGCAAAGAAAGAGTTTCTAAAACTGTCCTTCGAGGAGGCGAGAGCTGATATAGACAGAGCAGTTAAACGGGAGCTTCAAATATGATACATGAGAAGTTTGAAAGCTACTTAAACAGAGGCAACTTACTTGATGGTTTCATTGTTCAATATCTAACGTGGAATGAGCAACCAGACGAAAAGACGCAGCAATATGCTGTTATTCAGCCTGATGATGGTAGCGGTCGATTTGCTGATTTGGGTGCTGATGATTTCGTGACGCTTATTTTGGTATCTGCACAGTATGATCCCGAGCCTGCATTGGTAAGAGCTAATGAAATTCTAAACTTTGTTGCTGAATTCCCCAATGATTGCGAACTCAATTCAATCTACAACTTAGGTGGTCTACCAAGTCCTATACCGACAGAAGAAGGCCGGTTTATTCTTAAACTCTCTTTTCGCTGTACATCTTAAATTAAACACATCTCAACAGGTCGCATAAGCGGCCTTTTTTATTTGCAAATAAAGAGGTTATAACATGGCACAATGCCCTGATGATAAAGGCCTAGTGATGGGTAACGCAGGTATTCTGCGCATTGCAAAAGGTTGTTCTAATCAAAGACCATTACAAAACCAATATATGCGACTAGGTGCGCTGACAAGTAAGTCTACAGACTTTGGTATGGAAACAGTGACATCTAACGCCGATGATACAAAAGGATTGTCGGAGTCCATTGTTACCGGTGCTGATGTGACAATTAGCTTTGATGGTGAATTGAAAAAAGCTGGTGTAACAGGCTCTACTTCTGCTTTTGATATTGCTAAAGAAATCCTTGATGAAGTTAAAGCTGGTCGTCAGCCGTCATATTGGGTGCAGTTAGATATGAAGGGTGATGGAACTGACGTAATCGAAGGTTATATGACTTTCACATCATGGTCTATGGAGTTTCCAACCAAAGAAATTTCCACTTACTCAGGTGAACTGAAAGTTGCTGATGCAGAAACGGTTGAATGGCTACAAGAAGAAATCGTTGTTGAAAGCGTTGCCGTTGAGCCAGCAACTCTGTCTGTGAAAGTGGGTGAAACCAAAACATTTACTGTCAAATTTACACCAACCGATGCGACGAACAAAAACTACACTGCTGTGAGCGATAAGCCGAACTTTGCAACAGTTACTCAGCTTGTGAATGTAGTGACTGTTCGTGGTGTTGCCGAAGGGACTGCAAATGTCACCGTCAAATCAGAAGATGGCGGTAAAACTGCAAAATGCGTGGTCAATGTTACCACTGCTTAATATTACAAAGGGTACTCTCGAGTGCCCTTGATAATATTCAGGAGGGGTTATGACGCCTATTTTAGAAATCGGTGAGATAGTTATCTCTACTGATAAAAAAGATTACTTATTTAGACCATCGTTCATCAATATGATAAGAATTGGTGAGCCTAAACAGATTGTGAGCGCATATGGTCAATTAAATGGCGCAGAGGTACAAGATTTAATTACTCGTGCCGTAATGAATTACAGGGTTATTCCTGAGTGGTTAATAAAGTCCATTAGTAAGCCGACATACGGACGCAATATCCTACAAATGGCAATGATAGTGATGCAGGCGTGTTGTGATGATGACTGTTCTGAAATAATTGGCGAATGGCAATCAGGCAAGCGCGGTATCGTCTATAAAAACGGCAAGATGCTAATCGCTGATATTATCGTTATTGCCAGAGAGTTGTTCACTCACGGAATTATCGGTAAAGCGAAGATCCGCAAGCTTCAACGTAATGAAGGCAAAAACGAATTCTCAGATGAGTTTATGGCAATTGACTATATTAGTTCGGCTCGTGCTCACTTTGGTATGAATCGTGATGAAGCCGAACAATTAACCATGACTGAGTTTCAGATGATGCTTAAAGCTAAATATCCAGATGAGAAAGGCTTCACTAAAGAAGAATACGACAACATCATGAAGCAAGATGATAAGCGCAATGATGAACTTATCAGTGGTAAACGCCGATTGGTTAGCAGGAAGAGAAAGTAACCAAGGGCATCCGTGCCCTTTGTTTTGTGGGTCATTTTTTCTCTTTACTTATTTTTATGTCATATAGATTTTCTAGTAATGAATTATCTCCATCACCTAATTCATCTCTTTTTTTAAGAGCATCTAACAATGAGTTAACAGCTAGCTCTTTTATTTTTTCTTTGTTTTGAAATACAACCATACTAGAGATCATGTCAAACGAGCCCATTAAACTAGCTTCTATGGCATCCTCACTCAAGTCAGGTTGACTATTTTTTATGGCGCTAACTATTCCTTCGCTATCATCAAGAACAGATGCTTTAGTCAGGCTTTTGTTTCTAAGAGACCTTTCCATCAAAGTTATAGCTTCAGCATTTATTGAACGGTTATTTTTTCTCGCTGACTCTTCTATTTTATCTTTAAGCTCTTGAGTTATACGTATATTCAGCTGAACGTCTTTTTTGCTCATTTTGTTTGTCCAAGTTTTAAACCATTGACATGCTAACATTATGCTACTATGCTATCAATGTTAGCAAAATGCTAGTGTATGATAGCAAGGAGATAAGTATGGATTTAGAAGTTATAAAACAGAAGCAGGTACGTATGCCAGAAGATTTGATCTGGAAAATAAAAGAGGCAGCAGTAAGAAATAGACGATCTGAGAATCAGGAAATGTTAATCAGGCTTGAAGGCAGCTTTGATGAGAGAGTAGAAAAGGTAATGAGAGAATGTTTATAAAAAAGAAAACCCCAGTTGCGCTAACAACTGAGGCTTAACATCAAATAAACTCTTTGGGCGAGAATAAATGACATGAATAGTATAACCAAGAATGAACTTACCTTCCAGAATTTCACATTTAATCCAATCGTTGAAAATGGTCAGGTGTGGTTAACATCAACTGAAATTGCACAGGTACTAGGTTATAGCCGTACTGACAATGTAAGTAAATTGTACTCACGTAATTCAGATGAGTTTACTGACTCAATGACAATGACCGTCAATATGACGTTCAACGGAATAAACAATAGCTTACGCAATAAAGTGGTCAGAGTTTACTCACTTCGTGGCGCTCACCTGATTGCAATGTTTGCATCGACTCCAGTGGCTAAAGAGTTCCGTAAATGGGTGCTGGATATTTTGGATAGAAAAGTGGCTGACAAGAAAGATTTACCAGTCGAAAAAGATAGCTCAGTAAGTGCAAACGGATTGTTAGCAAGATTAAGTCTGATTTGTACAACGTGGGATGAAGCTAGAAAGGATATGGAAAACTTCGATCCGAAAATGGCGAAACATCTCAATTCAACAATGAGTATGTTCTTAATGTATTCACAACATATGAAAGGAATAGCTAAGACAAAACAAGTTAGGAGATTAACACATTGATAGGCACTAAAAACAGAAAAGCCAATAGCTGTAACTATCGGCTCATCTTAAACTAAAATATAGGACGTATATTTATGAGTAATAGTATTAGAGTTTTTAACTACAAGTCAAGCAAAGACCAGTTAATCACTGTTTCAGGATTGAAATATAAAGGTAAGCCAGTGTTTCTTGCTGTTGAATTGGCGACTTCGTTAGGGTACACAAATCCATCAAAAGCGTTAAAAGACCATTGTAAGTCACTGATTAAACTTAATTATAACGAATCGTTAGAATTAGGGTTTGATAATCCTAAAGGCGTTATTTTGGCTGGTCAGTCTGATATGTTCCGCTTAATTATGCGTAGCAATCTGCCATCTGCTGAAAATGTTCAAGATTGGGTTTGTGAGCAAGTTTTACCTGAAATTATGGAAACAGGTAGTTACTCAATTAAGAAAAGCCAATCAGGTTTACCTGAATACCGCCAAGCAAGAACGCTGAAAATGTCAGTTGATGCCATTACTAACTTATTCGACTTAATGCCTAACTTGAGTGATGAAGCAAAGCAATGTGTAGCAGCTAATATCGTCAATCCGATTGTTGGGTTTGAAGCCGTTCCTTTGCCAGCACTTGAACAAAAGTATTATACCGCTGGCGAAGTTGGCGAAATGCTTGAAGTATCTGCCAATAAAATCGGACGCATGGCTAATAAACACGGATTAAAAACAGAGGAATATGGGAAATATTTCTTAGATAAATCTGCTTATTCATCAAAACAGGTTGAAGCATTCAGATATAACGACAATGGAGTAAAAGCATTACGACACGCCATTCATGGTGTTGAAGTAGCTTAATCACCCAAGCCAAGGACGGCTTGCTTGAGATCACATATCACGCCTCTTAACTGAGGCTTTTTGCTTTTCTTTGCACCACAAACAGCTAAACTAATAACAAATTAACTAACGAGGATGGTGTTGTGAGGAAAGTGCTGCTTATACTTTTGTCTATATTGGCGGTTATTGCTCTTGCGGGCATTTCGGTTAATTTGATGCCACAAAAGGAAGCTGATAATTTTTATGCGGTTTCTTTTTGTTCAGAGATGACTAAGGTATTAATGAAGAATCCATCTTCTTATAAAATGGATGATTTCCGATATGAAATTACTAAGCTACCTGACGATATTACTACTAAAAAAATAAACAACATGCCTGAACCCGTTAAGGAACTAATGAAAGATGGTCTTGTTAAGTTTGATTCACAAAAAGTATTCATAAATTATGTTGCAAAAAATACATTAGGACAAAATATTAACGGTCATTCTATTTGTTATTTTGACAGAGACTATAATTATGGACAGGAAAGTATAAAAAGAATTGAGCCATACTATTTTAAAATAAATGACCAAATAGTTGGTGATGATGTTGTTTTTTATTCTTACATATCTACTCGTTCCAAAGGTATCCCAGGAGTGTACGAAAGAAAGATAAAATATCTATTTTATAAGATTTTTTAATTAACGATTTATGCATAAGACCCGTCAATTTTGGCGGGTTTTCTTTTTTTAGGAGACTTTAAAATGTCAGAGCAAAATGTTGGCGGTATTGTCTATCAAGTTTCAATGGATATAAAGCCCTTGTTACAAGGTGAAAAAGATGTAAGTAAAGCTTTATCAGAACTAGAGGGTGCAACAGAAAAAACAACGGACTCCTTTAATAAATTAGATAAAACAGCTTCAAGTGTGGGAACATCCTTAAAAATGCCTGAGGTTAATAAGTTATCTAGACAAATGTCAGAATTAACAGGAAGCATTGGTGCGCAATCTGCAAAAACAGAAAAAGCCTCTCAGGTAAATAATAGAT
Source organism: Proteus myxofaciens ATCC 19692 (assembly GCF_001654855.1). Taxonomy (GTDB): domain Bacteria; phylum Pseudomonadota; class Gammaproteobacteria; order Enterobacterales; family Enterobacteriaceae; genus Proteus; species Proteus myxofaciens. The sequence goes on along the minus strand of NZ_LXEN01000038.1, from coordinate 9,140 downwards.
TTGCTGGTGTTTTAAGTACTGTATCTGGAACATTTGGTGCGGGTTATGTTAGCAATATCGGCAGTGCCACTAGTCAGCTCGTTCAGCATGCCAAGGCGGCTATTTTAGCCACGCAAGCTGAGCTAGAACACGCTAAGGCGGCTCAGAAAGAAGCGAAGGCACTTCAAGCTGCTGCTTCTCAGCAAGTATTAAATGCGAAAGCTGCAAAAGATGAAGCTCAGAGTAAGCTAGCTTCTGTTAACGTCGAAAAAAGCGCTATCACTGAGATAGAACGCTCTACAGATGCAAAAATTCAGGATTTAGAAGCATTAAGAAAGCGTCAGGCGATGATTGTTAAAGACGCCGAAGAGACTTATCAGATAGCGGCAACTGAAAAGAATTTGATATCCGTAAATAAGGCGAAAAACGCGCTCTATGCCACAGAAAATAAAATAAAGACACAGTTGTCAGTTACTGGCAAAGAGATAGCTGCAATAGAAACTCGTATTGCCGCAGCAAAAGAGGCAGAGGCACTAGCAACTCAAAAACTAAATGCAGCAATCGCATTAGAGCAAAAAGGCAAGGCGACGCTAAAATCCGCAAATGAGGCCGTTGCGACAGCATCAGCAAAAGTAACGCTGGCTACGCAAGCTCAAAGTGTTGCTATGAACGGGTTAAAAAGTGCAATGGCATTGTTAGGTGGTCCTGCTGGTTTGTTTATGCTAGCGGCTGCTGGTGTGTATGCTCTTTATCAGTCAATGAGTAATAATTCATCTATTGATGATTATAAATCAAAGATTAATGAGGCTATTGAAAAACTAGATGAGTTAAATTCAAAACAGATAGTTGCTAGCGCTACAAAGACAGAAATAGTCATTAAAACAAACACAAAAGAAATAGATTCTCTTTCGGAGAAAATAAGATCTACCCTAGCTCAAATTGAGTACATGAAAAAAAATCCAATCAAATGGCGAGAGGATAATTTTGGGAGAGATTACAACACAGTTCTTGAGGAACAACAGCAAAGACTAAAAACCTTACAAGGCAGTCAAGCTGATTTAGAAAATGAAAATAAACGTTACTCTCGCTCACTTGAATTATTAAATAAAACTGAAAAGGAAAGAACAGGTAAGACCGATGAGCAGATAGAAGCTAATGCTTTATATCTAAAATCCGTTGGTGGTTTGAATGAAGCTAATGAGTTATTGCTACAGACATTAGAATCAGGTTCGCCAGTCATTGCTGATATGGAAATCCAAATAGACAAGCTTAAAAAGGCGCTAGAGGAAGCTAAAACCCCTCCTGAAGAAGCCGAAATTGCTATTTCCAATCTTAGAAATGCTTTGAGTGTTAAGTTAGACAATGGTTTTGAGGTTATGCTTCAAAGCATCGAGAACAATGTTACCGCATTAAAAATTGAAATGGAGCAAGGAAAGGATGCGGCAATAAAGTATCGAGCAGAAATTGCTGCCACTCAAATGGGAATGACCGATGAAGGACAAAGAAAACGTTACATACAATTACTAAAAGAAGAAGCAACAGCAAGAGAAAATCTCACTAATAAAAATAAGTCATTAAAATCAAATAATAAAGAAAATAATCACATTGAAGATGCTATTAGAAAGCAACGGCAACAGACTGAATCTCTAAGAAAGGAATTTGAACTACTGAACTCTGGTATGTTTGACATTACCCGAGAGATGGCTGTGTATAATGCCGTGCAGAGTTTAGGTGAGAAAGCAACTAATAAGCAGAAAGAAGCTATTGCTAAAGAAGCATCTGAAATTTTCAATCTCAAGCAGAAAGTTGATGACTTTATCAAGTCGCAAGAAGTTACCCCAGAACTCAAGCTTTCAAGGGCATTCAGACAAGAAGCTGAAGAGCTTAAGCGTATGTTTGATAATGATTTCATTGATGAGGAAACGTTTAAGGCGTTAGGCAATAAAGCAATGAAGGCTTTTGATATCGGCATGGCTGAAATAAAAATAAATGCTACTGTCGATCCTATCGATGAAGTCAAAGGACAATATGACCCTATTCAAGAATTAGCTAATCAGCATGCAAAGCAACTTGAAATGATCCGCCAATTTGAGACCGAAAAAGGTGCTATCACTCAGCGTGGCTTAGAGTTAATGAATGCCGCTAATACCCAGTACGAGCAAGACCGCATGAATGCTCAATGGGAGATATGGCGCAATCAGAGTCAAGCCAATCAATTCTTAGCCGATGGACTAGACGCATTAGGGCAACGTTCTTCTAACGTGCTCACAGGGCTATTAACTGGTACTCAAAACTTAAATGATGCGTTTAAAAATGTAGCCTCAACAATTGTTGATCAAGCGGTTAGTGCTCTGGTTGAAATGGGTATGCAACAAGTTAAGAATATGGTTACTGAAATTGCTATGCGCAAGGCTTCAAATATTCAAGCTGTAGCGGAGGCAACAACTACTGGTGCGGCTATTACAAATGCTATGGCTCCAGCGGCAGCAACAACCAGTATTGCTACTATGGGTTCTGCTGCTACATGGGGTATGGCGGCAATGGCAACAGCAATACCCGCTATGATTGCGCTAGCAGGTGCTCGTAAAAATGGTGGTCCCGTAAATGCTGGTTCAATGTATCGAGTTGGTGAGGGCGGTAAGCCTGAGATATTCAAAGCATCAAACGGTAATCAATACATGATACCTGGTGACAATGGTCGAGTTATTAGTAATCGGCAAATGGGTAAAGGCGGTAACGGTGTCAGCATGGGGGATATGCACTTCACATTCCAAGTTCAGGCACCTAATGGCATCACACAAAAGGAAGCACAACAGATACAGCAAATGGTAAGAGGTACGGTTTATGACGTGCTAGGAACCGAAATGCGTAGTGGTGGTGCTTTGGAAAAATCAAGAAGTTGGTAATTAAGAGAGGTAGTTATGAGTAATCAAGAAAATATGTTAATGATGGATGGTAATGGAGTAATGAAAGATAGCAACGGGAACGTAATAGCTAAAGCAGTAGTGATTAAATCCGCATTAATATCATCTGCGCCATCGATGGAAGATTTAGTAAAAAGAATTGAAGCATTGGAAAAACAGCTCGCTGATATGCAAAAGGCAACGAGCTGTGAAAAAGAGAAGTTACTAAAATTATATGAATGTAAAACTGGTGTTGACGAGGCTTTTTTTAATTCACAAACAACCGTAAGCGATTAAATATTATCCATAAATAATTCAAAGCATTTTTCTATCTCCTCTGAATATATATTGCTAAGAATTTCAGTGTTTGCCGCTTTATCTCTTTGTTTAGAACTATCAATTAACCTTCTTATTATTTCTTTATCATCCTGATTTAGGTTCTTTTTAGCTAATACAAATAACACGGTTTTATGGAATGCAGTCTCTGCTCGTAAAGCTGTAAGATACTGCAACATTGAATCTTCATATGATCCTTTATTATTTTCTGACATTTTAAAATCCTCACACCGAAGTAAGTCAGCCATTCCTTCGGCAAGTTTCTCTGGACTGAATACATAAAATAACCTAATGGATATTTATTAATATCCTGATATTTGATCAGGCGGCTTTGTGTCGCCTTTTTTATTGGAGTAACCAATGGAAGAGTTTAAGTGGCGACCTGAAACGGCTTATCAGGTAGGTAATGAGCCTAAGGTGAAGGTGGCTAAGTTTGGTAACGGCTACGAACAACGAGCTAAAGACGGGATTAACAACCAATTAAAGACCTATCAGCTTTCATTTATTAAACGGGCTGATATTGGAAAACAGATTGATGGGTTTCTTAAGTCTCGAGGCGCGGTTGAATCATTCTTATGGCTAACCAGTGATGATAATTTTAAACGTAAATTTGTCTGTCGTGGCTGGCAGGTAACACCTAGAGCATCGGCATGGCAGATAGATTGCATATTTGAGGAGGTTGTTGCATGAGGGATATACCTCAAGAAATGCGTATAGATGTTGCAGACCTACAGCAAAATGCAATGTTAGATCTGTATGAGGTCGATTTAAGCCGTTTTGGTGGAGATGTTTACCGATTTCATGATGGCATGAATGGCTTATTAAAACCTATTATCTGGCAAGGATTGCGCTATGAGCCTTATCCAGTTCAGGTTACAGGGTTTAGTGTAACAGCTCAGGGTGCATCAGACAGACCAAAAATGACGTTTGCTAACTTTGACGGAATGTTAACTGCTATTAATAACGATTACGATGATGCGCTAGGTGCTATCGTTACTCGCAGGCAGGTTCTAGAACAATATCTAGATGCTGTCAATTTTCCTAACGGAAACCCACAGGCAGATCCAACTAGAGAAGCCGTGCAAAAATACGTTATCGAACAACGAGAAAGTTCAGACTCAGACTTTGTGACATATATATTAGCGCTTCCAACAGAAACAGATAACGCCCTGATACCTAGAAGAGTTATTCAGGCCGATATTTGTTCTTGGCGATACCGAGGATTTGATTGTGGGTATGACGGCCCTCCTGTTGCAGATGAAAAAGACCAGCTGACAACCGACCCATTAAAAGATAAATGCTCTCATAAATACAGCGGGTGCAAATTAAGACATAAGGGAAAAATGCCCTTTGGTGGGTATTTAGGTTCAAATAAATTAGGTTAATCCATGATTGAAAAAGACATAATCGCTCACGCGAAAGCGGAGGGTGCGAGGGAGTCGTGTGGTTTAATTTCGGGCGACAGATACTTCCCTTGCAGAAATATACATTCAGATCCACAAAACTACTTTGAAATAAATCCAAGTGATTGGATGACGGCGGAGTGTTATTCAGACGTTAAAGCCATTGTTCACAGCCACCCTGACGGAAGTCCTTTCTTAAGTTCTGGTGATATATCCATGCAAAGGAAAACAAACTTACCTTGGTGGTTGGTATGTAATGGTGTAATCCATAAGTTCAGGCCAATAGCGCCACTGTTAGGTAGAGAGTTTAAGCATGGTGAGCAGGATTGCTATTCCATTATACGCGATGCTTATCATCTTTCAGGTATTCAGCTAGATGATTTCATTCGCCCTGATGAATGGTGGTACACAGAGCAAAATCTCTATCTTGATAACACCGTTAAGCAGGGTTTCTATCAAGTTGAGGAAGCTCAAGCAGGCGACATGATATTAATTTGTTTAGGCACTTCAAAGCCTTGTCATGCAGCTTTGTACTTGGGTAATCAAGAGATACTGCATCACAGACCAGACCGACTGAGTAAGCGCGATACTTACGGTGGTTACTGGTTTAAATACACGCACAGTATTTGGAGACATAAACAATGGTCAAACTACAGTTTGCAGGCTATTTACGCAAATTTGGACGCAGATTTGAACTTGAAGTAAGCAATGCTGGTGAAGCTTTGCGCTGTCTTTGTTACCAAATTAATGGGTTGAAAAAAGAGATTAACCAAGGTCAATTTCGTGTTCGTATTGCCGGTAATGATATGACCGATAATAATATTTCCGCTGGATTAAATACGATATTAAATGACGGTGATGTTATTACGATCGTTCCTATTGTTGGTGGTGCAAAGTCAGGTGGTTGGTTAGGCATTATTGGTGGTGCCGCTTTAATTGGTGCATCGCTTTTAATACCAGGCGGATTTTTGGCAACAATGACATCGACCGCATTATTTGCCGCAGGTGTAGGTGTGGCCGCAGCAGGATTGGCAACCATGCTAACTAAAACACCGTCAGCACCAAGTATAGAGGGAAGAAACTCTGAAAGTAACCAGTATTTCAGCTCATTATCAAATAGAGTCGGGCAAGGTTATCCAGTTCCTATTTGTTATGGCGAGATGGTTGTGGGTTCAAATGTAATATCACAAGGCTTGGAGACTGTTTAATGGGTAAAGGTGGCGGTGGAGGCAGCACTCCAAGATTGCTCGATGACAACTTAAAAAATAAACAATTTCTTAATGTCATTGATTTAGTTTCAGAAGGGCCAATAGAAGGCCCCGTCGGTGGTATGTCAGGCTTTTTATTGAATGGCACACCTGTTGTAGATAAAGATGGAAATCCTAATATTCATGGTGTTGAGGTTCAATGGCGAGCAGGAACACCAACACAAGAGCCATTAGAGGACTTTCCCTTTGTAGAAAAAGAAATTCCTGTCAATGTAGAGGTAAAAAAAAGCACACCAATTTTACGCACCATTTCAGATCAAGAAACCGACCGAGTTCGGTTTACTTTGGGTGTTTCTGCTCTTTTTAGTCAAGATGATAAGGGAAACCAGTACAATACTACTGTGGAAATGCTTATTGAAGTTAATGATGGTTCTGGTTGGGTGTATGCAGAAACAGCAAAAATAACTGGTAAAATCAGTGGTCAATATTTAGAGTCATATATCATCGATGCCCCTAAAAAGAAACCTTTTCAAATTAGAGTTTCTCGATTAACTGACGATAGTAAGAGTGATTCACTGAAGAATGGCACAGTATGGGCGAGTTACACAGAAATAACGGATGCTAAATTTTCTTATCCTAACTCTGCTGTTGTCGGGATGAAAATTGATAAATCCCAATACGGTGATACGCCAAATCGCACCTATCATATTAAAGGGATGATTATCCAAGTTCCTGATAATTATGATCCAGAAACGCGAGCTTACACTGGCATTTGGACTGGCCGTTTCAAGCCAGCATGGACTAATAACCCTGCATGGGTTTTTTACGATTTAGTGACTAATGAGCGATACGGCATAGGAGAAATGATTGGGTCATTTGGTGTCGATAAATTCGCACTATATGCCATCGCCCGTTACTGTGATGAATTGATTGATGATGGGTTTGGCAACAAAGAGCCTCGCTTTACTTTCAATGCTTATATTACCTCTCAACGAAAAGCCAAAGAAGTGCTTGATGACTTGGCGTCTGTATTTCGTGGCATGCCTTTATGGGACGGGCAGCAGTTAACGTGCTTTCAAGACAGACCGTCAGATCCCGTATGGACGTACACAAACTCAAACGTTATTAATGGCAAATTTAAATATACATCAACAGCGAAATCAGCTCGTCACAACGCTATTGAGGTGTCATGGATAAACCCGAGCAATGGTTGGGGGGAAGAGAGAGAATTTATTCAAGATGACGATCTTATTCAGCGCTTCGGTGCTGTAAATGTCAAGAAAGTCACTGCTTTTGGTTGCACTAGTCGCGGACAAGCTCACAGAGTGGGTAAGTGGATATTACAGACAGAAAAGCTGGAGAAAGATAGCGTTACATTCTCAACAGGAAAAGAGGGAATTAACTGCATCTCTGGCGACATTATTGAAATTGCAGATGATAGCTTTGCGGGAGTGAAAGTAGGAGGTCGGGTTTTATCAGTCAATGGTAGCACTGTTACTATTGATGCGCCTGTAGATTGGGAATATGACGATAAAGGGACATTCTCGTTCTTAGGAACTTCTGGTAAGTTCGAGAAAATAGATATTCAGTCTATCGATAGTAATGTTGTCACTTTGCGTAATATACCTCATGGATTGAAGCAGTATGGTGTATTTTCTGTTTCCAAGAGCGCATTAACTACTAGACTATTTCGTGTGATTTCTATTTCTGAAGATAGTGATGGAAATTATCTATACAACTGCATTCAACATGAACCACAAAAAGAGCGCATTGTTGATGATGGTGCTGATTTTACTGGAATCCCTCCAACACAGAATATTATTCGAATTCCTAATATAGAACGCCTTTCAGTCGCTTATGTTGATGACAGCTCACAGGTTCAGGCTAGAGCCATGTGGATGACGACAACTATCAACAGAAACATTTCATTTAATGTCACTCTCTATCGAAATAACAAGGTAGTGTCTACTGGCAACACAACTGATTTAGAGTATTACTTTAATGGGCTTGCGGCGGGCGACTATCTTGTAGGAGTAAGAGGTAGAGATACCAATGGAATGCTTGGTAATGAATCAAAAGTGCAGATGGTTATTGGTACACCAAACGCGCCTAACTCAATAACTGTTGAATCTGGTTTTTTTGAAATAAAACTCACTCCTCGTATTACCGCACCACACACTATCAGCACTGAGTTTGAGTTCTGGTTTTCTGGTGAAAATAGAATAGCCAATATAAACGAGATAGAGTCAAAGTCTGAATTTTTAGGCCGTGCCAAATTTTGGACTAAAGGGCAACTAAAGGCGGGGCATGATTATTGGTTTTATGTGCGAAGTGTTAATGAATACGGTAAGTCTCATTTTGTAGAAGTTAAAGGACAAGCTGACGACAATACTGAAGCCATTCTTGACGAGTTGAGTGATAAATTCCTGACCGTAGAAGCAGGCAAACAACTCGACCAAAAGCTCGACTGGAATACTGAGTCTATCGCTGAGCTAGTGAATGCCACTTATCAGCTGTCTACTGATTTATTAGTGAGAGATGGTAATGCTCAGGCAGGAATTTCCCACCTTCAACAACTGCGAGTCTCTGATAACGAGGCATGGGCGCAGGAAATGAAACGTGTCTATTCAGCTGTTGGTGATAATAAGTCAGCCATTGAAGAGGCACAAATTTCAATCACTAAGCTTGATGAAGCCTTTGGTCAGCGTTTTACGGCAATTCGTACTGAGATGGATAAAGCCCAAGCGGATATCATTTCAAACTCTCAAGCTATCTCTAAAACCGACAAAGCATTTGCTGAAAATAAGACACAGGTTCAGGCTAAGTTTGATAAACAAGAGGGCATGATACAGGAGAAAATGCAGGCCACGTTTGAGCAATCAGGTGACGGTGTTGTGACCCACTCGATTAATATCACCATTAAACACAATGGCGTGAGTTATAACGCAGCGGGACAGGTGATTAGTGCTCAGGTTAAGAACGGGAAATTAGAATCCTATATCGGCTATAACGCCAATAATTTTGCGTGGTATAACCCTGTAAATGGCAAGATGGAACTGTTTATGTATGCCAAAAATGGGCAACTCTTTATCCGTGATTTATTTATCGAAGATGGGTCTATCACAAACGCCAAAATAGGAAATGTTATTCAATCAAATAATTATGTAGCAGGAAAATCAGGCTGGATAATTAATAAAAATGGATATGTTGAACTTCAAAATATAAAAGCGAGAGGGGAAATAGAAGCAACTTCTGGGCGATTAAAAAACGTTGTTATTGAAGAGAGTTGCGACATTCTCGGTAAGCTAAAG